>NZ_JBEYYC010000008.1:0-234058 GCF_040645355.1 Streptomyces sp. NPDC046805
AACGTCTCCGTCTGCTTGCCGACCTCGGAGAGGAACGCGGCCCGCGTGTACGCGGTGACATCCGCGGTCACCGTGAACGTGCCGTAGGCCCCCGCGCCCCGGGCGTGCACCACCCGCTCCGGTATCCGCTCCCGGTTGAAGTGGGCGAGCTTCTCCAGGAGCAGCTGGTCCTGGACGAGCACCGGGCCGCCGACACCCGCGGTCTCGCTGTTCTGGTTGTCGGCTACCGGAGCACCGGCCTCCGTCGTAAGCGGCCCCTGCGTCACGTGCGCCTCCTGCGTGTTTCCTGGCAAATCCTGTCACTCGGCCAAAGCCGAGCTCGATCCTACATTGGACAGCATCTAAGTCAAGCAGACCTCCAAAGTCACACCTATTCGGAACACGAACACTCTCCTGTTAGGCTGGTTTCCATGAGTGACCTTCTGGAACGCCTGCGCGGCCGCGGATGGCGGATGACCGCGCAGCGGCGCGTCGTGGCCGAGGTCCTCGCCGGCGAGCACGTCCACATGACGGCCGACGAGGTCCATGCGCGGGCCGTCACCAAGCTGCCCGAGATCTCGCGGGCCACCGTCTACAACACGCTGGGCGAGCTGGTCTCCCTCGGCGAGGTGCTCGAGGTCTCCACCGACAGAAGAGCCAAGCGTTACGACCCGAACGCCCACCGCCCGCACCACCACCTGGTCTGCGCCGAGTGCGGCACCATCCGCGACGTCCACCCGACCGGCAACCCGATGTCCGACCTCCCCGACACGGAGCGCTTCGGCTTCACGGTGTCGGACGTCGAGGTGACGTACCGGGGCGTGTGCCCGAATTGCGCATCAACGTGACGTGAGCAACAGACGAAGGCCCCGGCATCCAGGACGGATGCCGGGGCCTTCGCTATGGCCTTCGCCGCACGCACACACATACGTCTAGGGCCGGAACCCATTCCTGGATTCCGGCCCTAGACCTTCAGTAGCGGGGACAGGATTTGAACCTGCGACCTCTGGGTTATGAGCCCAGCGAGCTACCGAGCTGCTCCACCCCGCGTCGATGAATGCAACACTACGTGAACGCCGAGGAGAAACGCAAATCGCTTACCGATCCCCGTGAAGCACCATGGGATCGCAGGGCCGAAGCGCCCGCGAGGGGAGGGAACGCAGGGAGGGAACGCAGCCCCGCGTGACCCCCAAGGGACGACATCCCCCGCCGGGCCCCGGCCCAAGCCCGCCCACGGGTGCAGGGGACGGAGTCCCCGCCGGGGTCTGGGGCGGAGCCCCAGGGTGGGGGGACCTCTCATCCAACCGAGTCGGGCGGGTGGGTGGGCAAACGCATCCCGCCCAAGCCCAGCGCAGCGGTCACGCCGAGAGTTCCTCCAGCAGAGCGTCCCGCAACCGCCCCGCCCGCTCGGCAACCTCCGCCGGCCCGAGCGACACGGCCCGATCGGCCCACCGCTGCCCCTCCGCCAGCTCTCCGCGACGCGCGTAGACCAGGGCCAGCCGCAGCGCCGCCCGCCCGTGCCCGGCGTCAGCAGCCCGCGCCCACCACACCGCGGCCTCCGGCTCGCTCCCCTCCCGGGCCAGCAGCAGCCCCAGATTGAACGCCCCGTTCCGCGACCCGGCCTCGGCCGCCTCCCGGTACCACCGGGCGGCCCCGACCACGTCACCCCTCGCCGCCGCCAGCATGCCGACCCGCACCTGCGCGCGCCGGTGCCCCTGGGAGGCGGCCCGCTCGTACCACTCCTCGCACTCGGTCTTCTCGTGCGCCGACTCCCCGAGCTCGTGCTCGGAGGCCGCCGGCCGCCGTGCGTCGAGCACCGTGGCCAGCCGGTACGCCGCCTCCGCACTCCCCGCACCCGCCGCGCACCGCAGATACCGCTCGGCGTCCCGGTCGTCGCGCTCGCGCAGCCGCGCGATCCCGACCTGGAGCGCCGCCTCCGTGTGACCGGCGGCCGCGGCACGCTCGTAGCACCGCAGCGCGACCGCGTGCTCGCCCCGCCCGGCGTACAGGATGCCGAGGTTGAACGCGGCGTCCACGCTCCCCGCCTCGGCCGCCTTGGAGAACCACGGCTCCGCCCCCGCCGCGTCGCCGACCTGCAGCAACAGGATCGCGAGCGCGTTCGCCGCCTCCCGGTGCCCGGCGTACGCGGCCCGCCGGTACCACTGCTCGGCCTGGGCCGTCCGCCTCTGCGCGGCGCAGAGCAGCGCGAGGTTGTACGCCCCGTTGTCGTCCCCGGCCTCCATCGCCGCCCGGTACCACCGCTCGGCGCTCTGCGTCTCCCCGCGCTGGGCGTGCAGCGCGCCCAGGGCGTTCGCCGCGTTGCCGTCGCCGTCCTGCGCGGCCCGCAGCCACCACACGGCCGCACTCTCGGTGTCCCCGGCGTCCCGCAGCAGGAACCCGAGCGCGCAGGCGGCCCGCGCCTCGCCGTCCTTGGCGGAGGTCAGGTACCAGCGCCCGGCCTCCTTGAGCTCGCCCCGCTTCTCCAGGATCGCCCCGAGGTGCAGCGCGGCCCGCCGGTGCCCGCGCGCGGCGGCCTGCCGGTACCACTGCTCGGCCTCCTCCGGCGCGGCGGCACCCACCCCGTCGTCGGTGTCCCTGGCGTCCCCCTCGGGCCCGCCCGTGCGGTCCAGTGTGCGCGCCATCCGGTACGCCGCCTCCCGGTGCCCCCGCTCGGCGGCGGCCCGCATCCATCGCTCGGCGTCGGCGTCCCCGCGGAGTTCGAGCAGGTCGGCGAGCGCGTACGCGCCGAGCACGTGCCCCTGCTCGGCGGACTGGCGCAGCCAGTACTCGGCGGCCGGTTCGTCCCCGCGCTCGCGGTGGTGGCGTCCGAGCGCGTGCGCGGCCGCGACGGAGCCCGCCACGGCGGCGATCCGCCACCACCCGGCGGCCTCGTCGGCGTAACCGCGCTGGTGCAGGAGGACACCGAGGTTGTTGGCCGCGGCACGGTCACCGGCGGCGGTGGCAGCGCGTAGATGGGGCTCGGCTCCGTCGAGATCGCCGCGGCGCAGCAGCATGGCCCCGAGGACGCTCATCGCCTCGACGTCGCCGGCCTCCGCGGCGAGCCGCTGACGTACCTCCTCTGCGGCGGCTTCGGCGACCTCGTCGGCCTCGCCGCTCGCGTCCCGGCCGGAAGGCCGCATGAAGTCAGCGGTGGGCCGTACGAATTCGTCGACCCGCGCAAAACGCCCCGTCTCCAACAGAGTTGCCTTGTCCCCCATAACATCCATCGTCGCACCACCTGCAACCTGGGTACACCCGGTATACCGCAGCCCGTGAGGTCACTTCAGCGTTTTGTCGACATGCCCACAGAGAGACAAGTCAAACACAGATCTGCCAACTCCCCACGGCGGCACGGCGATCCCCCACACCGGCACATGCGTTCGTCCCCCGTGCGCACATCACGAAGGCCCGGATCCCTGGAGGATCCGGGCCTTCGTATTGAGTAGCGGGGACAGGATTTGAACCTGCGACCTCTGGGTTATGAGCCCAGCGAGCTACCGAGCTGCTCCACCCCGCGCCGTTGCTCTGTAACAGTACCACGGCTCGGGGTGGCCTTGATCAGCCGCTCTGTCCGCTGCTCTACCCGCTGGTCTTCCCGCTGCTCCTGTCACCGTTCTTGCCGCCGGCCTTCTCGGCCTGGGACTGCGCCTCCGCTGCCTTCTTCAGCGCGTCCCCGAGGTCCTTCTGCGCCCGGCCGTACGCGTTCCAGTCACCCTTCTTCAGCGCGTCCCGACCCGCGTCGAACGCCTTCTGGGCGTCCCGCAGCGCCTGCTGGACCGTCGGATTGCCGGCGGGCGGCGGGTTGCCGGCGCCCGGCGGGGTGGTGGTCGACCCCTCGGTCCCGAAGATCTTGTTGAACGCCTGGTCGAGCGTGTCCTCGAAGGCGGTCCTGCCGCCGTACGTCACCAACACCTTGCGCAGCAACGGGTACTTGAGTCCACCTCCGCGTACGTAGACCGGCTCCACGTACAGCAGTCCACCGTCCAGCGGAACGGTCAGCAGGTTGCCGTACTCGACCTCGGAGTCGCCGCCCTTGAGGAGCCTGATGGCCTCGGCGATGTCCTGTTCTGAGTTGAACTGGCTCTGGACCTGCTTGGGTCCGTCGACCGTCGTGCTCGTCGGCAGCTTCAGGATTCTGATCTTGCCGTAGTCACTGGTGCCCGCCTCGGCGTCGACCGTCATGAAGGCACTGAGGTTGTCCCGGCCGTTGGGCGTGAACGTCGTCGACAGCGAGAACGCCTGCGCCTTCTGGTCGGACATCCTCATACTCAGGTAGTACGGCGGCACCGCGTTGCCCGACTTGTTGGTCGGGTCGCTGGGTACCTGCCACACCTCGCTGCCGGTCAGGAAGGTCTGCGCGTCCGTCACGTGGTAGCGGGTGAGCAGTTCGCGCTGGACCTTGAACAGGTCCTGCGGGTACCGGAGATGAGCCATCAGCGAGCCCGAGATGTCCGCGCGGGGCTTCACCGAGCCGGGGAAGGACTTCATCCAGGTCTTCAGGACCGGGTCCTTGGTGTCCCACTGGTAGAGCGTGACCTTGCCGGTGTACGCGTCGACGGTCGCCTTCACCGAGTTGCGGATGTAGTTGACCTGGTTCTGCTGGGCCACGACCGCGCGCGAGTTGTTGGTGGCGGTCAGCGAGTCGGCCGTCGTGTCGCCGAGGGTCGTACGCGAGGCGTACGGGTATCCGTTGGTGGTCGTGTAGGCGTCGACGATCCACTGGATGCGGTGGTTCACGACCGCCGGGTAGGCGTCACCGTCGATGGTCAGCCAGGGAGCGACCGCCTCGACGCGCTCCTTGGGCGTGCGGTTGTACAGAATCCGCGAACCCTTGCCGATCGCGCCGGAGTAGAGGATCTGCGGCTCGTTGAACGCCACCGCGTACGCGGCCCGGTTGACCGGACTCGCGAGGTTGACCCCGCTCTTGGCCCGATAGCTGGTGGTCCTGGTCCCGCCGCTGTCCTCGGAGTAGTCGATCTCCTTCTGCGGACCGCCGACGATCGAGTAGGTCGTGGTCTTCTCGCCGTAGTAGATCCGCTGCTGGTACGTGCCCAGGTCGCCCTTGGACGGCAGGTTGTACTCGGTGAAGACCGGGCGCCCCGCGGAGTCGGCCTCGGTGCCCTTGGCGGCGACCGCACCGAATCCGTGGGTGTAACGGAAGTGGTCGTTGATCCAGTTGTTCTTCGGGATGCCGGCCAGGTTCAGCTCCCGCAGACCGATGACCGTGTCCTGGTCCTTGCCCTCCTTGGTGGAGTACCGGTCGACGTCGAGGTTGGTCGGGAAGCCGTAGTAGTTCCGCATCTGCTGAAGCTGCTGGAACGTCGGCGAGACGATGTTCGGGTCCATGATCCGGATGCTCGCCGTGGCGTCGACGTCGTGGCGCAGCTTGGGCTTGTTCCCGGTGTCGCTCGTGCCCTGGTACTCGGTGACCTTGGCGGCGTCGATGCCGTACGCCTCGCGGGTCGCCGCGAGGTTCTTCTGGACGTACGGGGCTTCCTTGGTCTGCTCGTTGGGCTGGACCTGGAACTTCTGGACGATGGCCGGGTACAGGCCGCCGATGAGGATCGCCGAGAGGACCATCAGGCCGAAGCCGATGACCGGCAGTTGCCAGGTGCGCCGCCACAGGGTGGCGAAGAACAGCAGCGCGCAGATGACGGCGATGCAGAACAGGATCGTCTTGGCGGGCAGATAGGCGTTGGCGTCGACGTACCTCAGACCGGTCCAGTTGCCGGTCGCCTTGAAGTCGCTTGATTTGACGGCCAGTCCGTACCGGTCGAGCCAGTAGGCGACCGCCTTCAGGGCCACGAAGATCCCGATGAGCACGGACAGATGACCGGTCGCCGCGGCCGTGGCGCGCGCGCCCGGGCTGGTGACGCGCAGCCCGCCGTACAGGTAGTGCGTCAGCGCGGCGGCGATCACGGACAGGATCACGGCGGCGAAGCCGAAGCCGAGCAGGAAGCGGTACCAGGGAAGATCGAACGCGTAGAAGGCGACGTCGAGATGGAACTGCGGGTCCTTCTGGTGGAAGGGCACGCCGTTGACCCACATCAGCCAGATGCGCCACTGGCTCGCCGCCGAGGCGCCGGCGATCAGCCCCACCAGGACGGTGATGCCGAGCAGCAGCCACTTCTTGTACGGCGCGATGCCCATCCGGTAGCGATCGAGGCTCTGCTGCTCCGTGGACATGGCGCTCAGCGGGGGCCGCAGGCGGTGCGCGAGCCAGATGTTGAAGCCGACCGCGGCGGCCATCAGCAGACCGAAGACGAAGAACAGCCCGATCTTGGTCCACAGCATGGTGGTGAACACGGACGAGTAGTGCACCGACCGGTACCACAGCCAGTTCGTCCAGAAACCCGAGAACATGGTGAAGGCCATGCCGAGGACGGCGAGTACGCCCAGTGTCATGAGCAGGGTCCGAGCCCGCCGGGACGGGCGGCCCACTCTGATCCGCGGCCCCGTGGGGCCTCCGCCGCGGTCCGGCATCTGGAAAGCCAAGGTGCGCACCTCGAAGTTCGCTGTTGGTTCGCTGTTGGTCAGCTGTCGTTGCGTCAGGCCCGGTTGTCCGCGGACCGTCCGGTGCGCCCCCCATCGCGGGCCCACACCTATGCAACTTACTCACGGTTTACTCGGTTCCCGATTCCGGCCATGAACGAGGCAGGATTGTGACCATGTCCAACACACCCATGGCAGCGAACCCGCTCACCCGGGCCGTACTCGAGATCGACGAGTACGCCTCCGGCCTCGGCTGGGGCCGGCCCGCTCGCCTCTTCGCCCTCGTAGACACCGCCCGACTGCGGGCTCAGGAACCGGCCCTCGCGGCCCAGCTCGGCCTGCACGACGAAGAAGCGGAGACCACCGGTCTCACCCCCATCGAGCAGGACGAGATCCCTGCGGACAAGCCGCTCGACGAGTTCCTCGCCACCATCGCCTGGCCCGACCCGGTGGTCGGCTGCGCGCTCACGGTGGAGCGGCTGATGCTGCCGCCGTCCGCCGAGGCCCAGGTCCCGCAGGGGATGGACGAGGCGAAGCTGACGAAGTGGGTGGCCTCCCACCCCGAGCGCCAGGAGGTCCGCATGACGGTCGCGGTCCTGCGCGACGGCACCCGCGAATCGGCGCTGCGACTGCGCGAGAAGGACTCCGCGACGGAGGTCCTCACCGGCCCCGACCTGGTGCCGGGCCTCGCGCAGGCACTGGCGGCGACGTTCGAGGACTGACCGATCCACCGGCCTACGGCCGGTTGTCCTCCTGCACGGCACTGGGGACGCCCTCTTCGGGAGGGCGCCCCCAGCCTCGTACCGGCCATGCCGCTGCTGCCGTGCGCGTCAACCCTTGGTGGTGCACTTCGGCAGGGCAGCGGTGTCGCCGCTGCGGATGTCCTTGAGGGCGTCCAGGGCGTCACCCATGGTCTTGACCTTGACGAGGGTGAGCCCGCTCGGGGTGTCCTTGGCGGCCGCCGCGCAGTTGTCGGCCGGCGTCAGGAAGTACTGGGCGCCCTTGTCCCGCGCGCCGACGGTCTTCATCTCGATGCCACCGATCGGCCCGACGGTGCCGTCGTCGTCGATCGTGCCCGTGCCGGCGACGAACTTCCCGCCGGTGAGGCTGCCCGGGGTCAGCTTGTCGTAGACGCCGAGCGCGAACATCAGGCCCGCGCTCGGACCGCCGACGTCGGCGAGCTTGATGTCGATGGAGAACGGGAAGGTGTGGTCGGTCCCGGCGGAGATCCCGACGATGGCGCGCCTGGCCCCGCTGTCCTCGGACGTCCTTGTCCTGATGGTGACGTCCCGGGTTCTGGTCGGCGTCTTGTGCTGCTTCTCGGCCGCGGCCTGCGCGCCGGCCGGGACGACCGTGAAGACGACGTCCTGTCCGGGCTTGTGCTTGGTCACCAGCTTCGCGACGTCGGAGGGCTGCTTGACCGCCGTGCCGTCGACGGCCTTGATCACGTCACCGGCGTGCAGCCTGCCCTGGGCCGGGGAGCCCTTGATGACGGTGGAGACGATCACCCAGGACTTCACCGGGACGCCCAGCTCCTTCAGGGCGGCGACCTTGGCGCTCTCCTGGGACTGGCTGAACTCCTCGGCGTTCTCCTGGGTGGACTGCTCCTCGGTCTTGCCGTCCGGATAGAGCGTGTCGTGCGGCACGACCTTGTCGTCGTGCGCGAGCCAGCCGTAGACGGTCTCGACGAGGTTCATCCGGTAGTCGGCGCTGGTGACCCGGACCGTGGTCATGTTGAGGTGTCCGGAGGTCGCGTACGTCTTGTGTCCGGAGATCTGCAGCACCGGCTCGCCTGCGTGGTCCCCGAGCGTGTTCACGGTCGGCCCCGGGGACATCTCCGCGTACGGCACGGGGATGAGCACTCCCGCGCACAAGAGCGCGATCAGCATCAAGGTGGAGGCGAGCATCGTCGCGGTGCGGCGTGGCATGTCTCGACAGTACGGGACGCCCCTGTCAGCACACCGTCAGGGCACCCTCGTCACTCCCGGCTCACAAGCTGGTGCGGGGGCCTCTCCATGGCCTCACAAAACCGTGCGTACCCGTCGAGCTCGGGGCCGTCGCCCCGTGTCTTCCGGGTCCGGTTGGCCCAACTTCCCCACAGGCCCGCGCCTATCGCGGCCATAAACGGAATGAGCAACCAGACGAGCGCCGCCATGCCGACCTCCCAACCCCATGAGCGTCTGCGACTGACTGATCAGCAGATTAACCAGCCGCACTGACAACGCTCACGTCAGGGGTGCGGTTACGCAACCGGGGGTCGGCCACACAACCGGAGGGACTCGGCTCCGCTCAGCAGGCGCCGACCCACTCCTCCGTGCCGTCGGAGAACTTCTGGTGCTTCCAGATCGGCACTTCGTGCTTGAGATCGTCGATCAGCTTCCGGCAGGCCTCGAATGCCTCACCCCGGTGCGGACAGGCCACCGCGACGACGACGGCGAGATCCCCGACGCGCAGGTCCCCCACCCGGTGCACGGCGGCCAGGGCCCGTACCGGATAGTCGGCGACGACCTTCTCGGCGACCCGTCGCATCTCGGCCTCTGCGCTGGGGTGGCACGAGTAGCCGAGCGCGTCGACGTCGGCGCCCGAGTCGTGGTTCCGCACGGTCCCCACGAACAGCGCGATGCCTCCGGCCGACTCGTCCCCCACCAGCCGGAACACCTCGTCCACGGAGAGCGCGGTGTCGCGGATGCCGATCAGCCTGATGGGATCCTGCGCCGCCCGCTCACCGGGATGGTCGTTCGTGTGTGCCATGCGTCCATCGTGCCGCACCCCACTGACAACGCGAAACGCCGCCTTCTGCGCGGGCACTGGCGCTTACCCGTTCGGAGTAGTGCGCGTAGTTCTCGTAGCCACGTAGTTCGCCCCGCGGGTACGCGTGCGTGCTCAGGACGCCCGCTCCCGCGCCGGGCGCGTGTGCATGGTCTCGGGATCCGCTCTCTCACGAGCACGTGTGCGTGATCAGAGCATCCACTTCCCCACGGGCACGCGCGCGTGCCCGGAAGATCCACTGCTCCCGCGGGCGCGCGTGCGCGACCAGGACATCCGCGCTCAGATGCGCCGCCGCGCCTTCCGGGCCCGCCGTACCACCGCGGCCGCACCCAGCAGCGCGACCGTCGCACCGGCGGCCCCGGCCGCCGTCGCGTCCTTGCGACCGAGCCGGCGTCCCGCGACCGTGTGCCGTCCGGAGACCTCCTCCAGCAGCTCGGCGAGGACCTCCTCGTTGGTCCAGCGCGGCCGCCACCCGGCGTCGTGCAGCCTGCTCCCGCTGACCACCCAGGGGTACATCGTGTACGCCAGGTCCCCGGCCGGCGACGGGGTGAGCCCGATGCGGTGCAGCCGCGCCGCCGCGCCCAGCGCGACCGCCGACGGCAGCTCCATCCGCCGGATCCCGCTGAGCTCCTCGACCTCCTCCTGTTCCAGCCAGCCGTCACACCCGACGGCCAGCTCCCCGTCGGCCTTCTCCAGGACGGCGTACTCCAGAGCCCCGCACAGATCCTCGACGTGACAGAACTGCCAAGCAGGCCGCGACCCGGCGACGACAAGCAGCCGAGGTGACTCGAAATACCTGGTCAGCGCGGTGTCGGTGCCGCCTCCGACGAGCACGGCCGGCCGGACCACGGTGACGTTCAGGCCGGGGTGCGCCCGCGGCGCCCGGCGCGCCAGCCGCTCGATCTCCAGCAGGTCGCCGACGCCCGTGGCCTCGGCCGTGGCCCGCAGTTCCGCGTCCTCCGACAGCGGCAGCTCGTTGTCCGGAAACGCTCCGTACACCATCGCGGAGGTGCACAGCACGACGCGGTGCACCCCGGCCGCGGCGGCCGCGGTCAGCACCGTCTGCGTCCCACGCACGTTGTACGCCGTACGGGCCGCCGGGTCGGTCTCCAGGTCCAGGTCGAGCGCCAGGTGCACCACGACGTCCGCGCCCCGCAGCTTCTCCGCGATCGCCGGGTCCCGTACGTCGAGGATGTGCCACTGCGCCTCGGCGCACTCCCCGCGCCGCTCGTCGATGGCGACGACCTGTTTGACCTCCTCGGACGCGGCAAGGCGCTCGGTGAGCAGCGCGCCGATCCCGGTCGCTGCCCCGGTGACCGCGACGACCGGCCCGCGCACCGTGGGAGGGGTTGACTGGTTTCGCGCTGCGCGAACCTGTGGATCTGGGGAACTCACCGGGCGTCTCCAGAGGTTGTCTTCAGTACGGGTGCGCGTGACGCGCCCGTACCAGGTGGCTCCATCCTGCCGCAGGCCAAGTGTCGGCGAAGCACCGAGGCCCGATCGGGTCCGGGTGTCTACGCTGGGTGGTGTTGTCGGGCAGCCGCGCCGCCGGAAGATCCGGTGGCCTTACCAGCCGAGGAACCCCGTGAGTGACACCCCATTCGGATTCGGCCTTCCGCCGGAGGAGCCGGAGAACGGCGACGAGGGCAAGAAGAAGGACCAGCAGAGCGGTGGTGGTCAGGACCCGGCCAACCCGTTCGGATTCGGCTTGCCCGGATTCGGCGGCCCTGGCGGCCCCGGCGCCGACAATCCGCTCGCTGCCATGTTCGGTTCACTGAACCCCACCGACCTGGGCGCCGCCTTCCAGCAGCTGGGCCAGATGCTCTCCTTCGAGGGCGGCCCGGTGAACTGGGACATGGCCAAGCAGATCGCCCGCCAGACGGTCTCCCAGGGCACCCAGGACGGCGTCAAGGACGCGAGCGTCGGCCCCGCCGAGCGCACCGCGGTCGAGGAGGCCGTCCGCCTGGCCGACCTGTGGCTGGACGACGCGACGTCCCTGCCGTCCGGCTCCGGCTCCGCGGTGGCGTGGTCCCGCGCGGAGTGGGTCGAGGCGACCCTGCCGGCGTGGAAGGAGCTCGTCGACCCGGTCGCCGAGCGCGTCGGCGCGGCCATGGGCGACGTCCTGCCGGAGGAGATGCAGGCCATGGCGGGCCCGCTGATCGGCATGATGCGCTCGATGGGCGGCGCCATGTTCGGTACGCAGATCGGGCAGGCCGTCGGCGTGCTCGCGGGCGAGGTCGTCGGCTCGACCGACATCGGCCTGCCGCTCGGCCCGGCCGGCAAGGCCGCGCTGCTGCCGGTGAACATCGAGACGTTCGGCAAGGACCTCGGTGTCCCGATCGAGGAGGTGCGGCTCTACCTGGCCCTGCGCGAGGCGGCCCACCAGCGCCTCTTCGCGCACGTGCCGTGGCTGCGCTCGCACCTGTTCGGCGCGGTCGACGGGTACGCGCGCGGGATCAAGGTCGACACGGCCAAGCTGGAGGACGTGGTCGGCCAGTTCGACCCGCAGAACCCGGAGCAGCTGCAGGACGCCCTCCAGCAGGGCATGTTCCAGCCCGAGGACACGCCCGAGCAGAAGGCCGCCCTGGCCCGTCTGGAGACGGCTCTGGCGCTGGTCGAGGGCTGGGTCGACGCGGTGGTCCACGCGGCCGCGAAGCCGCGTCTGTCCTCCGCCGACGCTCTGCGCGAGACGCTGCGCCGCCGCCGCGCCTCGGGTGGTCCGGCCGAGCAGACGTTCGCCACGCTGATCGGCCTGGAGCTGCGCCCGCGCCGGCTGCGCGACGCCTCCCGTCTGTGGGCCTCGCTCACGGACGCGCGCGGTGTCGACGGGCGGGACGCCCTGTGGGCCCACCCGGACATGCTGCCGACGGCCACCGACCTGGACGACCCCGACGGCTTCGTGCACCGCGAGCAGCTGGACTTCTCCGAGCTCGACAAGATGCTCGGCGAGGCGGCGGGCGGTTCCGGCGAGAAGCCGGACCTGCGCAAGGGCGACACGAAGAACGACGACACGAAGAACGACGACGACAAGAGCGACGGCACCGAGTGAGCCTGTACGACGACGCGATCCTCGTCCTGAAGGAGTACGAGGACCAGCCCGAGCTGTGCCAGGACTACCTCGACCACCTCGCGGCCCACCCCGACGGCATGTGGAAGGCCTGCCACGCGGGTCACCTCACCTCCAGCGCCCTGGTGATCGACCCCGAGCGCGGCCGGGTGCTGCTGACCCTCCACAAGAAGCTGCGGATGTGGCTCCAGATGGGCGGGCACTGCGAGCCCGAGGACGCCTCGATCGCGGCGGCGGCCCTGCGCGAGGCGACGGAGGAGTCCGGCATCCCGGGCCTGACCCTGCTCCCGGGCGGCCCGGTGCGCCTGGACCGGCATCCGATCCCCGCGCCCTGCCACTGGCACTTCGACGTCCAGTACGCGGCCCTGGCGCCGCGGGACGCGGCCCACGCGATCAGCGACGAGTCGCTCGACCTGCGCTGGTTCGCGTACGACGAGGTGCCGGACGTGGCCGACGAGTCGGTCGTACGACTGCTGGAAGCGACCCGCGCGCGCCTGTGACCGCGGTCTTCGCATCGCCTGTGACCGCAGCCTCTCTGTAAGAGGTGCCCGTCGATGGCGGGCACCCTTACGTCGGCTTGCCGGACGCTCAACTCCAGACGTTGCCCTGGTTCTGCCCGTACGCCCCGTGCTGGCCCATCCCGTACTGCGCGGCCAGGCCCGAACCGATCTGAGCGTTCTGCGGCGGCAGCAGCTCGCTGGGCTGGACGAGCGCGAAGCCGCTGCCCATGAAGCTGAGCTCCCAGCCCTCACCGGTGTCGCCGCGGCGCCGCCACACGCCGGAGGAGTGCGTCTGGGCCTGCATCTGCACCCGCAGCCCGGTGGACCAGGCGACGATCGCGTCGGCGTCGCAGTTGACGTACCTGTCGGGTGTGACCTGCATCAGCAGCGGCGCACCCGACGTCATCAGGGCGACCTTGCCGCGGCCGGTGATGTTGAGCTGGTACTTCCCCGAACCCGAGATGCCGTACTGGCTGTCGACGGCGATCACCTCGTGATGCAGCGATGAGTCCATGGCGAGGACGTAGGCGCTGTCGACCGTCAGGCCGTCCTGTTCCACGTCCATCACGTGGACGTGCTGGGCGAGGTTGGCGAGGTAGACCGTACCCTGCCCGTGACAGCGCATCAGGTCCAGGCCCTCGCCGGTGTAAGCATGCGCGCGTGCCTGGCTGTTCGTGCGGTACTCGGCGTCGAACTCCACGAGTCCCTGGTAGGCGACCATCGTGCCCTTGCGGGCGAGGAAGTCGTCGTGTCCCTCCAGGACGACGCGCAGCATCTGCTTGTTCTGCAGGCTGTAACGCTCCTGACTCTGCGAGTCGTTGAAGGCGAAAAGCGGGCTCTGCATGTGACTTGACTCCCCCTCAGCCCCGGACCCGGAGACGGTCGGTGCTGTCCTCGCTGGGCTGGACGACGACGATGCCCTGACCGGAGAAGGCCATCTGGTAGGCCTCGCCGCTGCCCCGGCCGATCAGCGACTGCGCCTTGAAGCTGCGCTTGCCCTTCACCTTGAGGTTCGGCGACCAGGCGACGAGCGCGTCCGGATCGACGTATGTCTCGTCCTCGCCACCGCCGCAGTCGACGACGATCGGCGTGCCCCGGGAGGTCAGGGCGACCCAGCCCTGCCCGGAGATCCGGGTGTTCCACAGCCCCTGTCCGGCGAACTTCGCCAGCCCCTTGACCCGCTCCACGCCCCAGGTCAGGTGGGCGTCGAAGGCGAGCAGGTTGGTGGCGTTGACGGAGATGCCGTCGCCGTCGAGGTTGACCACAACGACGTCGGCGCCGTAGTCGGCGAGGTAGAGCAGGCCGTCGCCGGAGCACTTCATCAGGGGCGCGCCCTCGCCGGTCATCCAGTCGCGGGCGATCTGGCGCACGGCCGGCGGGTTGGGTTCGTACTGGATGAAGCCCTCGTAGGCGACCATCGACCCCACGCGCGCGTAGAGATCGCTTCCGGTCTGCAGGGCGACCTTCAGCATGTTGTTGCCGTGGTTCTCCATCCGGGCGGTGACGGGTGCAGGGGCGTGGCCCGTGAGCGACTGGTTCATGACGGGCTCCCTCAGACCTCGCACGGCTGGACGACGATGAAGTTGCCGGGTGCGCCCCGGAACTGCAGGTTGACGCTCTCTCCGGTGTCGCCCGGGTAGGCGTTGCGACGCATCCGCACCTGGCTGGAGACGATCACCTGGGAGGCGGCCGACCAGGCCACCACCGCGTTGCAGTCGGCGAAGGTCGTCGGCGTGACGGGCAGCACGACGGGCGTGCCGTGCGTCTTGACGACGATCGTGCCCGTGCCCTGGAACTGCATCGTGAACACGGCGCCTCCAGGGATGCCGTGTCCCTCGATGCGGCGGACCTCGTACCGCAGGCTCTCATCGAAGGCGAGGACGTTCTCGGCGGAGACGCAGATCGCGTCGCCCTGGAGCTCGACCGGGTGCAGGTGCGTGGCGTCCTCGGCGAAGAACACCTGGCCCTGGCCGGTGCAGCGCATCAGCTGCATCTCCTGGCCGGTCACGTTGCCCACGATCCGCCCGGCGAATCCGGCGCCCTTGTAAGCGAAGTCGACCTTGCCCTGGTAGAGCACCATGCTGCCCTGCCGGGCCAGCACAGGCTGCCCGCCGATGCCGAGGTCGACGCGCATGAGCTTCGCGTTCTGCTGCGTCCAGCGCTGCCCGGTGGGCGTCTCCTTGAACAACTGGAGCGCGGCCGTCACACCGGCACCGGCCTGGGGCGTTCCCTGCGGCACTCCGTAGGCGGCGCCCTGCTGGCCGGGGATCTGCCCGAGCAGCAGCTGCTGGCCGTAGCCGGGCGGTGGCGGGGCCTGCGGCGCCGGGGGCTGACCGTAGCCGGGCGGCAACGGCGCACTGGCGGGGGCGGGCGGGCCGCCGTACGACGGCTGGGGCTGACCGTAGGGCGCGGGCGCCGGGGGCGGAGGCGGAGGAGGCGCCGTGCCACCGGCGGCCGGAGGCATGGGTGCGGTGACGGTCGGCGCGCCGTGCAGGGTGGGCGCGGTCGCCGGGGGCTGGGGTGCATGGGGGGCTCCCGGCGACGCGAAGCCCTGGGGCTCGGGAGCCGGTGTGGGCGTGGGGGCCGTCACGGGAGTGGGGGTCGTCGCGGGAGTGGCCGGGACGGCGAACGCGGGTGGGGCGAAGCCCGGTGCGGCGGCGGGCCGAGGCTGCTGCGGGGCAGGCGTCTCCTCTTCGAGGACCTCGCCCCCGAAGTTCTTCAGCAGTGCGTCGAGTCCGCCGTCGAAGCCCTGGCCGACCGCCGCGAACCGCCATACGTCCTTCCGGTAGAAGTCGCCCAGCATCACGGCCCGTTCGGTGGGGAACTCCGAGCCGTCGAAGGCGTACCGGGCCACCTCCTCGCCGCCGGCCACGATGCGGATGTACCCGGGGCCGATCTGCGACATCTGCCCGGCGCCGTCGATGGTCGCGGTGAACGACAGCTTGTGGATCTGCGGCGGGATCCTGTCGAGCGTGACACGGAAGGACTCCGTGTCACCCGCCTGGGCGCCCAGCAGTTGGACGGCCTCCTCAGGGGACTTCGGCTGGTTGAAGAAGACGAAGTACCGGTCGTCCGAGAGGCGTTCGTCGGCGTCGAGACCGAAGCAGCTGATGTCGAAACCCAGTCCGGGGGCGGAGATCTGCACGCCTACGTACAGGTCCGTACCCGCGGTGAGATCACTGATCCTGGCCTTGTGGCCGCGTTGGAATTCCCTGGTCATGCGTGACGACCGTCCCCCATCCCGAATGCAATTACGTCGCGCCAGGCTAACCGCAAACCCTGACACCGGACGTGTCCGGTACAGACCCGGTACACAACGGCACAGACCCGCATCCCACCGCCTTCCAGCGGAGCGGCAGGCTCCACCTCGGGTGCAGGAGGCTTCACTTCGGGTGCAGGAGACTCCCCGTCGGGAACGTGTCACTCAGTACGCGCGCCCGGCACATAGGGCAGCCGTTCGGCGGCGACCACACCTTCGAGGTAGCCGCGGGCCCGCTCGGTGCGCGGGTACGCCTCCAGCAACTGCCAGAAGCGGGGCCCGTGCCCGGGGACCAGCAGATGCGCGAGCTCGTGGCAGAGCACGTAGTCGACGACGTAGTCGGGCATTCCCTGCAGCCGGTGGGAGAGCCGGATGCTGCCCTCGGCCGGGGTGCACGAACCCCAGCGCGTGTTCTGGTTGGTGACCCAGCGCACGGACACGGGCCGGGCCCGGCCCTCCAGGTACTGGTCCGACAGCCGCTGGGCACGCTCGGCCAGCTCGGCATCGCCCAGCACCCGCTTGCTCTCCTGCGCGGCCAGCTTGTCGAGCATGACGGTCACCCAGCGCTGCTCCTCGGCCTCGGACATCCGGGCAGGGATCAGTACGACGGTGCGATCGCCCTCGCGGTACGCGGAGACCGTCCGGCGGCGCCGGGCGCTTCTGCGGACCTCGATCGCGCTCGCCCGCGAGCCGCTCGGCGGCTGGCTCATCGTGCTGCGCTGTGGCTTTCCGGCGCGGTGCAGTGGGTCGGCGGGCACGCCCCGACGTTACCCGCTGCACACAGGGGAAGTCCCGGGTCCGGGACGGTTCGGTGCCGATCCCCCACCAGGCGTCTGATTTGTACGACGAATCCCTGTGGCCTGTGGACAACTTTCGGCGCCCGTTCGCCGCACCGGGCATGCTGGCATTCGTCGGCGGGGCGTGACCGGTTCCTCCGACTGACCAGCGAAATCCGGAGTGGTTCGAGTTGTCCGAGTCAACGGGGGCTTGTCGTGCATCCGATGGTGAAACCTGCGCTGCGGCGCGGCTGGCGTGACCTCAACACCGTGCAGTTCGGGATGAGCCCGGCGCATGCGCTGACGCTCGGCCCGATGGACACGGCGACGGGCAGTTTCCTGGACCTGCTCAACGGCACACGGGGGCTTCCGCTCCTGCGCGAGGAAGGCCGCAGGATGCACCTGCCCGACGGCCATGTCGACGCGCTGGTGCGCCGGTTGACGGGAGCCGGCCTGCTGGACGACGCCCAGGGAGGCGGCCTGGCAGCCGACACCCTGCGCAAGAGGAAGGACGTACTGGACCGGCTGCGCCCCGATCTGGCGTCGCTCTCTCTGATCACGTCGGAACCGGGCGGCGCGATGAGCCGCCTGGCGGCCCGGCGCTCCCTGCGCGTCCAGGTGAGGGGAGCGGGCCGGGTCGGTGCCGTGCTGGCCTCGCTGCTGTCGGGCGCCGGGGTCGGCGAGGTCGACGTGCGCGACGGAGGCTGCGTGGAGCCGTGGGACGTCGCGCCGGGCGGGCTGCCGTCCGAGTCCGTCGGCGACCGCAGGGACGAGGCCGCACGGCAGGCCGTCCGCCGGGCCGCACCGGACCACCCGCCCCGCCGCGGACGGGCGTTGCCGTCCGACACCGGTGACGTGGGCCTGTCGCTGGTGATCCTCGCCCCACGGGACGACGTCATGGTGCACGCCCCCGACCCGTCCACGGCCGACACTCTCATGGCCGCCGGAACACCCCACCTTTACACCGGCGTTGTGGAGGGAACCGGCATCGTGGGTCCACTCGTCCTGCCGGGCGAGACGGGTTGCGCCGGCTGTCTGCAGCAGGACCGCACGGACCGGGATCCGGCCTGGCCACGCCTGGTCGCGCAATGGCGCTCCGGGAAGGCGCGGCAGGTGGGGCCCTGCGACCTGGCACTGGCGACGACCGTCGCGGGGCTGGCGGCGGCGCACGCCCTCGCCTTCCTCGACGGGGAACCGCCGTCCAGCGCGGGCGTGCGCTGGGAGGCCTCCCTGCCGGGTCTCGACTGGCACACGCGGCCGGTCTGGCCGCACCCGGCATGCCCCTGCGGAGCCACGGAGAGACGTAACGGGGAACACTGCTCAACGAACGCGGAGCCACAAGAGACAATGACGGATCATCGGCCGTCGACGGAGCGACCAAGCACGGCAGACGCGGCGCGGCCGGCTGGGACTTGGAGGGCGCATGTCTGATCTTCCCCGGAAGGCGGTCACCCGTACCGCCAAACTCGCCGCGCTACCGCTCGGCTTCGCGGGCCGGGCGACCTGGGGGCTGGGAAAGCGGATCGTCGGCGAGTCGGCGGAGATCGTCGGCCGCGAGCTTCAACAGCGCACGGCGGACCAGCTGTTCAAGGTCCTCGGCGAGTTGAAGGGGGGTGCGATGAAACTCGGTCAGGCGCTTTCGGTCTTCGAGTCGGCGCTGCCCGAGGAGATCGCGGGACCCTACCGGGCCGCCCTGACCAAGCTTCAGGAGGCCGCACCCCCGATGCCGACCAGCACCGTCCACTCGGTGCTGGAGGAACGGCTCGGAGAGGACTGGCGGGACCTGTTCCTGGAATTCGAGGACAAGCCCGCCGCGGCGGCCTCGATCGGACAGGTGCACCGGGCGGTGTGGCACGACGGCCGCGAGGTGGCCGTCAAGGTGCAGTACCCGGGGGCGGGCGAGGCCCTGCTGTCCGATCTCAACCAACTGAGTCGTTTTGCCCGCTTGTTGGGCCCGCTCATCCCCGGCATGGACATCAAGCCGCTCATCGCCGAGCTCCGCGACCGCGTCTCCGAAGAGCTGGACTACGACCTGGAGGCCCAGGCTCAGCAGGTGCACGCGGAGGAGTTCGCGGACGACCCCGACGTGGTGGTCCCGGCCGTGGTGCACCAGTGCGACCAGGTGCTGGTCACGGAGTGGATCGACGGGATCCCTCTCTCGGAGGTCATCGCGGACGGCACGGAGGAGCAGCGCGACTGGGCCGGCCAGCTCCTGGCCCGCTTCCTCTTCTCGGGCCCGGCCCGCACCGGCCTTCTGCACGCCGACCCTCACCCGGGCAACTTCCGGCTGCTTCCCGGCGCCCCGGACAGCGAGGACATCTGGCGCCTGGGTGTCCTGGACTTCGGCACGGTCGACCGCCTGCCCGGTGGTCTGCCGACGCCGATCGGGTACTCCCTGCGCATGGCGCTCGACGGCGACGCCGACGGGGTCTACGCCCTGCTGCGCGACGAGGGCTTCGTCAAGGAATCCATAGAGCTGGACCCGGACTCGGTGCTCGACTACCTCCTGCCGATCATCGAGCCGGCCCGCGTGGACGAGTTCACCTTCACCCGCTCCTGGATGCGCAGCCAGGCCACTCGCATCGCCGACCCCCGCTCCCCCGCCTACCAGCTGGGCAAAAAACTCAACCTCCCCCCGGCCTACCTCCTGATCCACCGCGTGACCCTGAGCACCATCGGGGTCCTGTGCCAGCTGGGGGCCACGGTACGGCTGCGCGAGGAGCTGGAGGGGTGGCTGCCGGGCTTCGTTCCCGAGGAGGCGCTGGAGGAGCTGGAGGAGGGCGAGTCGGCGGCAGAGGCATGACCTCGGGCGCCGTACCTCACCACCAGGCCGAGTCCAGCCGCCCCTCGATCGCCCTGAGGTTCTCGCGGGCGCAGGCGTCACAGAAGTAGCGACGCACGCCGTTCTCCACGGAACAGAGCCAGGTGGGTTGTGGGCTCTCGCCCCGAGTGCCGCAGCGGGCGCACACGAGGGGGCCGGGCTCGGCGGTGCGGCCGCCGCGGTCACTGTCTCCGGAAAGACTCGTCACTCGGTGACGATAACTCCGGCATCGTCGGTTCGGTGGCCACAACGCACCGCGGGGGCCGGTCCGTTCACACGGACCGGCCCCCGCGGGCAGCCACCGCCTCCCGGAGCCGGGAGGCACTCGCCTCAGGTATGACCGGTTACTGCATGACCGCCATGGCGAGCGCTCGGCGGGCGCGCAGCGAGGCGCGCTCGGCCCGGCGCTGCATCCGGCGGGCGGTCGCCAGGCGCAGGGCCCGGCTCTCCCGCTCGGCGTCCTGCAGCCGGTCGCGCATATGCGCACGAGCCAGGGCTTCTGGGATGAGTTGCATCTCTCGGGTCCTGTTCTGACGCGAGTCGGTCGCGCCGGTGGTGGTCACGTCTGGAGTTGCGGAGCCTTCGGGCTCGCTGGCGGACGGCTTCATCGGGGCCTGCTTCTTGGGGTCGTACGTGAGGGGGCTGTCGATCGTTCCCGGGGTGTTCATGCCGTGACCGGGTTCTTGCGCGGGCGGCCACGCGGCCGCTTCCGGGCGACGACGACGCCCTGGACGAACAGTTCGCCACCCCAGACGCCCCAGGGCTCACGCCGCTCCCTGGCACCGGCGAGGCAGGCCTCGACCAGCGGGCAGGTGCGGCAGAGGGACTTGGCGTACTCGACGTCCGCCGGCGACTCCGCGAAGAAGACCTCGGGGTCGTAGGAGCGGCAGGGGACGGGTACGCCGAGGTTCTCGATGGCGTCGTCGAGCGCGCTGAGCGCGGTGAGCGGGGTCAAGGCGGAGTCCTCCGTGAGACCGGGCAGGGGGATCGTTTCGGAAGGCGGTACGGACGGGGCGTGCGCTTCGAGTTGCACGGTTCGTCTTCCTCGTCTGGTCGTTCCGGCCGGTTGACCGGATGTCGGCTGGTACCGGGTTCTTTTCTTGTCCCGAGGCCCCTTCGCTCCGTCGCCCCGTTCGGGGAAAACAGAAGGGCCGCGGATCCCGGGTGGGGTTCCGCGGCCCTGAAGGCGCCGGCCTGATCGGCGATCAGGCTGGATCACTCCAGGATTCTGGCCCACGGAAGGCCCACATCAGGTGGTGCTGCGTCGCCTGCTTCCGGAATCCGGCACCGGCCGCCGTAAAGGCATAGGCATGCGCCTGTGCCGCTACTGCTTCCAGTGCCTTGGTCGGTCGCTCATTGCGCTCACGGATGGGAAGACCCGCGAGGGAAAGGGAGGACGCCGGACGCGCGGCACGAATGCCGGACAGACCGGTGGCCGGGTTCGAGGCGCCGAGCATGCACGTGGAGACGGCCGGACGATCGGTCACTTTGGCGGTGCAGATGGTGCTGGTCGTGATGCTGATCATTGGGCTCGCCTCCTCTCGGCGCTTCGGGGACTGGGGTGAGCCAGCCCGTTCGGATATGCAAGTACAACACGGAATCAGGGCCTTCGAGAAGGCCGCCGTTCCCGTGCCTAGAACCTATGGGGATTCCCGGGGCATGCGCAAACTATTTTTTCGACGAGTTGGCATCAGTTGCCGTCACCGGCTCCTCCGACTTCCCGGCCTGCGCAGAGGGCCAGAACGTCGGCTCCGTAGCGGCCGAGTTTGCGCACTCCGACGCCGGGGATGCGGGCCAGTTCGGCGTCGTCGTCGGGGGCTGCCTCGGCGATGGCCATCAGCGTCCTGTCCGTGAATACACAGAACGCCGGCTGTCCGGTGCGCCGGGCCTGGTCCGCGCGCCACTCGCGCAACCGCTCGTACAGCCCCTCGTCCATGTCGGAGGGACAGTCCTCACAGCGCATCAGTTTCATCTCGCCGGCGTCGGTGAGGCTGCGGCCGCAGACCCGGCAGCGGGCCGGGGTCCGCTGGGTGCGCCGGGGCGCCACGGCTCTGGTACCAGTCGCGAAGCCGCGCTCGACGCCCCCGGACGCGCTCGCGCCCGAGCGGCCGGCGGTGGACGCGGAGCCGGGACGCAGGCCGTCGAGGAAACGGCTGGGACGACGGCTCGCGCGGCCGCCCGGGGACCGGGAGAGGGCCCAGGACACGTGCAGCCGCTCCCGCGCGCGGGTCACTCCGACATAGAGGAGGCGGCGTTCTTCCTCTACCTGCTCGTCGGTCTTGGCGTAGGTGATCGGCATCATGCCCTCGGCGATGCCGACCAGGAAGACGACGTCCCACTCCAGGCCCTTGGCCGAGTGCAGCGAGGCGAGGGTGACGCCCTGGACGGTGGGAGCGTGCTGGGCGTTCGCCCGCTCGTCCAGCTCGGCGACGAAGTCGCTCAAGGTCGCCTCGGGTCTCGCCGCCGCGAAGTCGTGGGCGAGGCTGACCAGGGCGGCCAGGGATTCCCAGCGCTCTCTGACGGCGCCGGAGCCGGCCGGCGGCTCGGGGGTCCACCCCTCCGCCGACAGGATCGCACGCACCTCGGACGGCAGGTCCACGGCGTCGTTCAGGAGCGCGTCGTTGCCGCCGAAGCGGGCCGCGCCGCGCAGGGCGATGCCCGCCTTGCGGATCTCGGGGCGGTCGAAGAACCGCTCGGCGCCGCGCAGCTGATAGGGGACTCCGGCGTCGGCGAGGGCCTGCTCGTAGGTCTCCGACTGGGAGTTGGTGCGGAACAGGATGGCGATCTCGCCCGCCGGGACGCCCGAGTCGATGAGCTCACGGATGCGGCGGGCGGCCCCTTCGGCCTCGGCGGGCTCGTCGGTGTACTCGGCGTAGACGGGTTCGGGACCGGCGGCGCGCTGGGAGACCAGCTCCAGGCGGTGGTCGGCGGCGCGGCCGTGCGCCTGGGCGAGCAGCCCGTTGGCGAGGCGGACCACCTGGGGGGTGGAGCGGTAGTCGCGGACCAGCTTCACGACGGTGGCACCGGGGTGGCGGGTGCGGAAGTCGAGGAGGTGGTCGGGGGTGGCCCCGGTGAACGAGTAGATCGTCTGGCTGGCGTCCCCGACGACGCACAGGCTGTCCCGGTCGCCGAGCCACAGCTCCAGCAGGCGCTGCTGGAGGGGGCTGACGTCCTGGTACTCGTCGACCACGAAGTGCTGGTACTGGGAACGGACCTGCTCGGCGATGTCATGGCGGTCCTGGAGGACCGCGACGGTCAGCAGCAGGACATCCTCGAAGTCGATGACCGCGCGGTCGCGCTTGAGGTCCTCGTAGGCGGAGTAGAGCTGGGCGATCTCCGCGGGATCGCGGGGGGCCTCGCGGCCTGCCTTCACCGCCGCGAGCGCGTAGTCGGCCGGGACGGTCTGGGTGACCTTGGACCACTCGATCTCGGCGGTGACGTCGCGCAGCTCACCCCGGTCGAGTCGGATCCGGCAGGCGGCGGCCGCGTCCGCGACGAGCTGGATCTTGCGGTCGACGAGGCGGGGCATGCCACCGCCGATCGCTTTCGGCCAGAAGTACTGGAGCTGGCGCAGCGCCGCCGAGTGGAAGGTGCGGGCCTGGACCCCCTGGGCGCCGAGCTGACGCAGCCGGCCGCGCATCTCGCCGGCCGCGCGGTTGGTGAAGGTGACGGCGAGCACGCTGGACGGCTGGAGGATCCCGGCGCGCACGCCGTAGGCGATGCGGTGGGTGATCGCCCGTGTCTTGCCCGTACCGGCGCCGGCCAGCACGCACACCGGGCCGTGCAGGGCGGTGGCCACCTCGCGCTGCTCGGGGTCGAGCCCATCGAGCACCGCGTCGGCCGAGTCCGGTACCCGCGGGAAGAGGGTGGAGTGCGTTGCTGCTGTCACATGGCCATGCTGCCAGGTCGCCGGAGACGGCTGCGCCGGTTGTCCACAGGCGAGGCCTCCCAGTCGTACCAATGCGGCAGGCGTCACGTTCCGAGGCACATTCCGAGGCGAGGGCGTCCGCCGGGTTCCTCGCCGGGAATGGTGACCGGGTCGCGTGCGTTCCTCCCCTGGAACCACCGATCCAACGGATCCTCCGGCCGTCTAAGGAGCGCGAGAGACATGCAGGGCACTGTGACGATGTACAGCACGACTTGGTGTGGCTACTGCCGTCGGCTGAAGAGCCAGCTGGACCGGGAGGGCATCGCGTACACCGAGATCAACATCGAGCAGGACCCGGCGTCGGCCGCGTTCGTGGAGAAGGCGAACGGCGGAAACCAGACCGTGCCGACCGTTCAGGTCGTTCCCGCCGGTGGTGGAACCGAGGTCGTGATGACGAACCCGAGCCTCGCCCAGGTGAGGCAGGCGCTCGGCGCCTGACGCCCGAAACGCACACGAGGCCCCCGCCGCTGTCCGGCGGGGGCCTCGTTGCGCTACCGGTGGCTCAGACGGAGCTTCGCGTCGGCAGCGGCTTGCCGTACCAGAGCTCGATCAGGCGGGCCGCGATGGAGATGCCGTACGGCGGCAGCACCTCGCCCGATTCGAAGGCGGCGCGCAGCTCCTCCCTGGAGAACCAGCGGGCCTCGTGGATCTCGTCGCCGTCGACCTCGATCTCGGTCGAGGTGGCGCGGGCCAGGAAGCCCAGCATGAGGCTGGACGGGAACGGCCAGGGCTGGCTGGCCACGTACTCGACCTGGCCGACGGTGACGCCGGCCTCCTCGTAGACCTCGCGGCGCACCGACTGCTCGATGGACTCGCCCGGTTCGACGAAGCCCGCGAGCGTCGAGAAGCGGCCCTCCGGCCAGTGGACCTGGCGGCCGAGCAGGATGCGGTCCTCGTCGTCCGTGACGGCCATGATCACGGCCGGGTCGGTGCGCGGGTAGTGCTCGGCGCCGCAGGCGGGGCAGCGGCGGATGTGGCCGGCCGCGGCGATCACCGTGCGCTCGCCGCAGCGGGAGCAGAAGCGGTGGGTGCGCTGCCAGTTCTCCAGGCCGACCGCGTGCACCATCAGTCCCGCGTCCCGCGGGGACAGGAGCAGGCCAGCCTCCCGCAGGCCCGCCGGGCGGGCGGACTGGTCCATGCGGCCGGGCAGGGAGTCCTTCTGGAGCGCGAAATAGCTGACGCCGTCCTCGTCGGTGCCCAGGAAGTAGCGGTGGGCCTCGGTGAGGGGGGCCTCGAAGGAGGGGGTCATGACGAGTTCCGTCCGGCCGTCGGGCGTCTCGTCGATGAGGACCTGGCCGCCGGAGACCACGAAGCAGCGGGTCGTGGGGTGGCTCCACGCCGCGGCGAGCCAGGCCTCGTCGAGCCGATGGTGGGCGGCCCGGTCGATGCCGCTCGGGGCGGTGAGCGAGATGGGGCGGTCGGCGGTGTGGTCGGTCCAGGTGGTCACGGGTGCTTCCAACTCCCCCAGTGGAACGGTTCGTTGCGTCGGGCTGTTCAGCGGGTCGTACGGCGGGCGGGGACCGAGCCCGGCTCGGGCGGAGCGTGCGGGGCGGTCCTTCCAGTGTGCCCCGCGCGCAAGGCCGGTCCGGACGGCGCCGGATCAGGGCGCATGGTGCCAGTTCTCCGCGAGGTCGCCCCACAGGTATGCGGTGGTCTCGACACCCTTGAGGAGCAGGTCGAGCTCGACCTTCTCGTTCGGGGCGTGCCAGCCGTCCGAAGGGACGGAGATGCCGAGGAAGAGGACGGGGGCGCCGAGGACCTCCTGGAGGTCGGCGGCCGGTCCGGAACCACCCTCGCGGGTGAAGCGGACCGTCGTGCCGAACGCGCGGCCCATGGCGCGGGCCACGGACTGCAGGGCCGGGTGGTCGAGTGGCGTGAGGCACGGGCGCGTGGCCGCGCCGAACGTGATCTCGTGCCGGATTCCGGCGGGCACCTGCTCGGCCGCCCAGGCGCGGACGGCCTTCTCGATGTGGTCGGGGTCCTGGCCCGCGACGATCCGGAACGACAGCTTCACCGTGGCCGAGGACGGGATGATCGTCTTGCTTCCGGGCCCCTGGTAGCCGCCACCGATGCCGTTGACCTCGGCGGTGGGGCGGGCCCAGATGCGCTCCAGGGTGGTGTGCCCGGCCTCGCCGTGGGTGGCGTACGACTTCGCCGTGCGCAGCCACTGCCGCTCGTCGAAGGGCAGCTCGGCGAAGAGCTCGCGCTCGCGGTCGGTGAGCTCCACGATGCCGTCGTAGAAGCCGGGGATCGCCACGCGCGCGTGCTCGTCGTGCAGGGCGGCCACGAGGCGGGCGGCGGCGGTCGCCGGGTTGGGTACGGCACCGCCGAAGGACCCGGAGTGGATGTCCTGGTCGGGGCCGTACAGCCGGATCTCGCACTCGGCGAGGCCGCGCATGCCCGTGCACACGGTCGGGGTGTCCTCGGACCACATGCCGGTGTCGGAGACGATCACGGCGTCGGCGGCGAGCCGGTCGGCGTGCTCCTCGACGAGGGCCCGGAAGTGCGGTGAACCGGACTCCTCCTCGCCCTCGATCAGCAGCTTCAGGTGGACGGCGGGGACCGTGCGGCCGGTGGCCGCGAGGTGCGCGCGGACACCGAGCGTGTGGAAGAACACCTGGCCCTTGTCGTCGGCCGCCCCGCGCGCGTAGAGGCGGTTTTCACGGACGACGGGCTCGAAGGGCTCGCTGTCCCAGCCGTCCTCGCGTGCGGCGGGCTGGACGTCGTGGTGGCCGTAGACGAGGACCGTGGGTGCCTCGGGGTCGTCGGTGGGCCACTCGGCGAAGACGGCCGGGGCGCCCGGGGTCTCCCAGACCTCGGCGGTCGGAAAGCCCGTCTCCTGGAGCTTGGCGGCGAGCCAGTCCGCGCTGCGTCGCACGTCGGGTGCGTGGTCGGGCTGGGCCGACACGGAGGGGATGCGCAGCCACTCGGCGAGGTCGTCGAGGAAAGTGGCACGGTGTTGTTCGATGTACGAACGGACGGCGCTGTCCGGGGTCTGGCTCATGGTCACGAGCCTATCGGCACGCGCCGACATCCTGATTGGGCGGTACGTCACACCCGGTTTCTCCGGTGAGCAGCCTCTCCAGCACGGCCCGGTCCGGAAGGTCGTCGGGGCGGACGACCTCGCCGGTGCGCACGTACACGAAGGAAGCCGTGACGGACTCGGGCGGCACGCCCTGCTGCTCGGCCCAGGCCAGGCGGTACACCGCGAGCTGGAGCGGATCGCCGGCTCCTGTACGGCCGGTCTTCCAGTCGACGATCTCGTACGTCGCTCCGTCACCGTCGCCGTTTTTGTAGACGGCGTCGATCCGGCCCCGTACGACGCGGCCCGCGAGGGCGAACTGGATCGGGGTCTCGACGCGATACGGCGTGCGGTGCGCGTACTCGGTGCGTTCGAACGCCTCCTTGAGGGCGTCCAGGTCGCGTTCGTCGGCGATCTCCGCGTCGGCACCCGGCAGTTCCTCCGGCTCCAGCATGGGCAGCGTCAACTCTTCGAAGCGGGCCTCCACCCAGGCGTGGAACCGGGTGCCTCGGCGCGCTGCCGGTTGCGGGGGGCGCGGCATGGGGCGTGCGAGTTCCTGTGCGAGACCGTCGGGGTCCTCGGCCAGGCGCAGCAGCTGGGACGCGGTCAGCGTGGCCGGCAGGGGGACCTCTGTCACGCTCTGCCGGGCGCGCAGAAGCTCTCCGGTGAGTGCGTCGAGGTCGCGGTCCCAGGAGGCGATGGCGCGGGCTTCCTCCGGCGTGAGGGGGTCGCGCTCCGGCTCGGTGAGGTGGAGGCGCGCGTGCTCGCGGACGGTGGGGGCAGTCGCCTGGTGCGGGACCGTCGGGAGAGCCGGGCGGGCGGTGGTCCACGCGCCCCAGTCGGCCGGGTCTTCGGCGGAGGGAGCCTCGTCGTCGTAAGGGCCTTCGTCCTCGTGGAGGACTTCCTCGTCGTGGAGGACTTCCTCGTCGTAGGGCGGCTCGTCGTCCGGGGGCGGTGGCCAGTCCGGGTCGTCGTAGGTGTCCGGGGTGGTCGGCGCCGGGTGATCGTGCGCGGTGGAGGCGAGGCTCTCCAGGTGGGCGAGGACCGTGTCGGCGGCCGCGCGGCGGCGGGCCAGGGAGGCCTCGTCCAGGGGCAGCGGCCATGCCTGGTCGGCGGTCGCCTCGTGGAGAGCCGGGTTCTCCTCGCCCTCCTCCGGCTCGTCCGCCCAGACCCCGATCTCGCCGTGTCCGGCGGCGCAGTGGTCGTACAGGGCCAGCAGGAAGTCGGACGGCCCGCGGGGCTTCTTCTGGGCGGGGCCCCACCAGTGGCCGGAGCCGAGGAGCAGTGAGCGCGGGCGCGTGAAGGTGACGTAGCCGAGGCGGAGCTCCTCGGTGTGCTGGTGGTCCTTCATGGCCTCGTGGAAGGCCTTCATGCCCTTGGAGTCCCAGGCCTGGAGGTCGGGCAGCGTGTCGGTGTCACCGCGCAGCGCGTGCGGCAGCACCTTGGCCTGGGCGGTCCACTTCTCGCGGCCCTGGGCGCTGGGGAAGGTGCCGGTGACCAGGCCGGGGACGGCGACGACGTCCCACTCCAGGCCCTTGGACTTGTGCGCGGTGAGCACCTTGACGGTGTTCTCACCACCCGGAAGGGCGTTGTCGAGGCCCTTCTCGTACTGGGCGGCGGTGCGCAGGAAGCCGAGGAAGGCCAGCAAGGTGGCCTCGCCGTCGCCCGCGGCGAAGGAGGCGGCGACGTCCAGGAAGTTCGACAGGGTCTCGCGGCGGCGGGCGGCGAGCGCCTGCGGGGAGGCCGACAGCTCCACCTCGAGGCCGGTGACGGCGAGGACGCGGTGCAGGACGTCCATCAGCGGGTCGGCCAGGGAGCGGCGCAGCTCGCGCAGTTCGGCCGCCAGGCGCGCGAAGCGCACGCGCGCGTCCGGGGAGAAGGGCAGCCCGTCGTCGTCCCCGTAGCCGTCCATCGGCGTCTCCAGGAACGTGTCGAGGGCGTCCGCGAGCGAGATGACCTCGGACGGGTCGACTCCCTCGACGGCCTCGGCGAGCCGTCGGTCGGGGTCGTCGTCGGCGTCCACGCGCGCGTGGGCCACGAGCAGGCGGGCGCGCCGCCCCAGCAGGGCGAGGTCGCGGGGGCCGATGCGCCAGCGCGGGCCGGTCAGCAGGCGCACCAGGGAGGCGTTCGCTCCGGGGTCCTGGAGGACGTCGCACACGGCGACGAGGTCGGCGACCTCGGGCAGGTGCAGCAGCCCGGACAGGCCGACCACCTCGACGGGGATGTCACGGGCGACGAGGGCGCCCTGGATCTCCCCGAAGTCGGTCGCCGTACGGCACAGCACGGCGATCTCGCCGGGCGCCTTCCCCGTGCGGACGAGGTGGGCGATCGAGTCGGCGATCCAGGCGATCTCCTCGGCGTGGGTACGCAGCAGGGCGCAGCGGACCATGCCGTCGCGTTCGGCTCCGGGGGCCGGGCGGAGGGCCTCCACGCCCGCGTGCATGGCGCGCAGGGGTTCGGCGAGGCCGTTGGCGAGGTCGAGGAGGCGGCCACCGCTGCGGCGGTTCTCGCTGAGCGCCTGGCGGGTGGCGGGGCGGCCGTCGGCGCGGGCGAAGTGCTCGGGGAAGTCGTCGAGGTTGGCGACGGAGGCGCCGCGCCAGCCGTAGATGGCCTGGCAGGGGTCGCCGACGGCGGTCACCGGGTGGCCCGTGCCGCCGCCGAAGAGGCCGGCCAGGAGGACGCGCTGGGCCACCGAGGTGTCCTGGTACTCGTCGAGGAGTACGACGCGGAACTCGTCGCGCAGCAGGCGGCCCACGTCGGGGATCTCGGCGAGGGCCGCGGAGAGGGCGATCTGGTCGCCGAAGTCGAGCAGATCGCGTTCGCGCTTGGCGGTCCGGTAGCGCAGCACGAGCTCGGCGAGTTCGCGGCGGGCGGCGGCGATCTCGGGGACCTTGCGCAGGTCCGCGTTGGAGAGCTTGGCGCCCTCCAGGGTGCGCAGCAGATCGGCGTCCCAGGCGCGCAGGTCCTCGGGGCGTACGAGGTGTTCGGACAGCTCGGCGTCGAGCGCGAGGAGGTCGCTGACGAGGTCGGCGAAGGAGCGGGTGAGCGCCGGGTAGGGGCCGGGGGCCTCACGCAGCACGCGCGCGGCGAGCTGGTAGCGGGTGGCGTCGGCGAGCAGCCGGGACGTCGGCTCCAGCCCGAGGCGCAGGCCGTGGTCGGTCAGCAGGCGCCCGGCGAAGGCGTGGTACGTGGAGATCACCGGCTCGCCCGGCGGGTTGTCCGGGGCGATGACCTCGGGGTCGGTGACGCCGGCCTTGACCAGTGCCGTGCGGACGCGCTCGGCGAGTTCGCCGGCGGCCTTGTTGGTGAAGGTGAGGCCGAGGACCTGCTCGGGGGCGACCTGTCCGGTGCCGACCAGCCACACCACGCGGGCCGCCATCACCGTCGTCTTGCCCGACCCGGCTCCTGCCACGATCACCTGCGGGGCGGGCGGCGCGGTGATGCAGGCCGTCTGCTCCGGGGTGAACGGGATGCCGAGGAGCTCTTTGAGCTGCTCGGGGTCGGTGATACGGGCGGACATGTCGCAGAGGCTAGCGGCGGCCACTGACAGCGGGTGCCGGATCGGCGGCTGTGCGGGGAGAAGCGCAGGTCAGCACGGTGGTGTGATGGGTCACGTCTTTCTTCGGACCGCGCGCTCGGGCGGGTCACTCGACCACGTGCCGCCCCTCGGGCCGCACGTTGCACGACGCCCGGAACGCGCAGTGCGTGCAGTGCTGCCCGGCGCTCGGTGTGAACCGTTCGTCGAGGACCTTTCCGGCCGCGGTGGCCAGCAGCTCGCCGACCCACTCGCCCTCCAGCGGCTCCTGGGCCTGCACCTTGGGCAGGCTCTCCCCGCCGTCCCGCTTGGCGGCTCCCTGCCGGAGATGGACCAGCTCGGCGCCGCCCGGCTCGGGGCGTACGCCGTCGAAGGCGTCGTCGACGGCACCCTCGCGAACGGCGAGCTGGTAGACGGCCAGCTGCGGGTGCCGCTCCACCTCACGCGCGGTCGGCGCCTGCTTGCCCGTCTTGAAGTCGACGACGTACGCGCGTCCCTCGCCGTCCGCCTCGACGCGGTCCATCTGACCGCGGATGCGCACCTCGTAGTCGCCCGCCTCGAGAGAGACGTCGAAGTCGTGCTCGCTCGCCACCGGCGTACGCGCGGCCCGGGTGCCGTTGGAGTCGACGTGCCACTTCAGGAAGCGTTCGAGGGCCGCGCGCGCGTTCTCCTTCTCCTGCGCCGACTTCCAGGGCGCGTCGAAGACGAGGGCGTTCCACACCGAGTCCAGGCGTTCCATGAGGACGTCGAGATCGGCGGGCGTACGCCCGGAGGCGACCTCGTCGGCGAGAACGTGCACGACGTTGCCGAAGCCCTGGGCCGCGGTGGCGGGGGCGTCGGCCTTCACCTCACGGCCCAGGAACCACTGCAGGGCGCAGGTGTTGGCGAGCTGGTCGAGGGCGCTGCCGGACAGCACGACGGGCTGGTCGCGGTCGCGCAGCGGCACCCTGCTCTCGGTCGGCTCGAACATGCCCCACCAGCGGTAGGGGTGCGCCGACGAAACCAGGGGGCGCCCGTCCTCGTCGGTGAGGGCCGCGAGCCGGGCCAGGCGGCGGGCGGCGGCCTCGCGGAGGGCGGCGGACGCACGCGGGTCGACCGTCGTGGCCCGCAGTTCGGCGACCAGCGCGGCCACGGCCAGCGGGCGACGGGGGCGACCGGTGACGTCCTGGGGCGCCACGCCGAGCTCGGCCAGGAAGCGGGAGGGCCGGTCCCCGTCGTCCGCGGGGGCCTTCACCGCGGTGACGACGAGGCGTTCCCGCGCGCGCGTGGCGGCCACGTAGAACAGGCGGCGCTCCTCGGCGAGCAGGGCCCCGGGAGTGAGCGGTTCGGCAAGTCCGTCGCGGCCGATGCGGTCGGCCTCCAGAAGGGAGCCGCGGCGGCGCAGGTCCGGCCACAGGCCCTCCTGAACACCCGCGACGACCACCAGGCGCCACTCCAGGCCCTTGGCCCGGTGCGCGGTCATCAGGCGCACGGCGTCGGGCCGTACGGCACGCCGGGTGAGGGTGTCCGCGGCGATGTCCTCGGCCTCGATCTCCTCCAGGAAGTTGAGGGCGCCGCGGCCTCCGATGCGTTCCTCCGCGCGCGCGGAGGTCGCGAACAGCGCGCATACGGCGTCCAGGTCGCGGTCGGCGTTGCGCCCCGCCGCACCGCCCCGCCGGGCGGCCCGCTCCAGGCGCACCGGCCACGGCGTGCCCGCCCACAGGTCCCACAGCGCCTCCTCGGCCGTACCGCCGCCCGCGAGGCGTTCTCGGGCCTTCCTGAGCAGCGCGCCGAGCCGCTGGGCTCCCCAGGCGTACGCGGGGTCGTGGGCGACCAGCCGCTCCGGCTCCGCGAGCGCCCGCGCGAGCAGCTCGTCCGAGGGCGGCGGCAGCGGGTTGCCGGCCGTCCGCTCCTCCTCGCGCAGCGCCCGACCGAGTCGGCGCAGATCTGCTGCGTCCATGCCGGCAAGGGGGGAGGTGAGCAGCGTGAGCGCGGTTTCGGTGTCGAGCCAGGGGGCTTCGGCGGACGCATCGGCGGCATCTTCCTCAGGCGCTTCTTCGGCCCCTACGACCTGGTCGACCTCGCCGTCGCCTCGTACGGGCGTCCGCGTCGCCTCCGCCGTCGCCACCGCCCTGAGCGCTGTCAGCAGCGGTGCCACCGCCGGCTCGTGGCGCAGGGGTAGGTCGTCGCCGTCGATGTCCAGCGGGACACCGGCCGCCGTCAGAGCCCTGCGGACCGCGGGGATGCTGCGGGATCCGGCGCGCACCAGGACGGCCATCTCGTTCCAGGGGACGCCGTCCTCCAGGTGCGCCCTGCGGAGGATGTCGGCGACGTTGTCCAGCTCCGTACCGGGCGTGGGGTACGTGTAGACCTCGACCCGGCCACCGTCCCGCACCGGCGCGAGCTCGCGGTGGGCGCGCACCTTGTCGGCCGGGAGGCGGGTCAGGGGCATGCGCTGGGTCAGCAGGCGGGTCGCGGCGAGCACACCGGCGGCGGAACGGCGGGAGGTCCGCAGAACCTCGACGGGGGCCGGGCGGCCGTCCGCGCGCGGGAACGTCACCGGGAAGTCCAGGATGCCGCCCACGTCGGCACCCCGGAACGCGTAGATCGACTGGTCGGGGTCGCCGAAGGCGACCAGGGTGCGGCCGCCGCCCGCGAGGGCGTGCAACAGGCGCACCTGGGCCGGATCGGTGTCCTGGTACTCGTCGACGTACACGGCGTCGTACCGGGCGGCGAGCCGGCCGGCGACCTCGGGGCGGCGGGCCAGCAGCACCGCGCGGTGGACGAGTTCCGCGTAGTCGAGCACGCCCTGCATGTCGAGCACGTCGAGGTACTCGGCGAGGAACGCGGCCGCGGCCCGCCAGTCGGGGCGGCCGATGCGGCGGGCGAAGGCGTCCAGGGCGTCGGGGCCGAGTCCCAGTTCGCGGCTGCGGGCGAGGACCGCGCGGACCTCGTCGGCGAAGCCGCGGGTGGTCAGGCAGGCGCGCAGATCGTCCGGCCAGCGCACATGGGTGAGGCCGAGCCGTTCCAGGTCCCGCTCGCCCGCGAGCAGCTCGCGGACGGTCACGTCCTGCTCGGGACCGGAGAGCAGACGCAGCGGATTCACGAACAGGTCGCTGTCCTGGTGGGCGCGGACCAGGGCGTAGCAGTACGAGTGGAAGGTGGTCGCCCGGGGCGCGCGGGCGGCGCCCACGCGCTGAGCCATGCGGTCGCGGAGCTCGACGGCCGCCTTGCGGCTGAACGTGAGCACCAGGATCCGCTCCGGGTCCGCGCCGCGGGCGATCCGTTCGGCCACGGACTCGACGAGCGTGGTGGTCTTGCCGGTGCCGGGCCCCGCGAGGACGAGCAGCGGGCCGGACCGGTGGTCAACCACCGCACGCTGAGCTGCGTCCGGACGAGGGGGGTCGGGCACGGCCGGAGGGGTACGCACCAGTCGGTAAGCGCCACCAGTCGTCTGCCGCACCCTGGGGTGCGGCAGACGACTGGTGGAGGAAGAGGAGCTCACGTGGTTGGCCGGTCCTGGTGGTCGTGCTGGTTGGCGACTACCGCGCATGGAGGGCGGTGGCCGGGGAGTGAGGGGGACATGTGCAGCCGACGCTACGCCGACGAACGGGACGAGGCAGGCCTTCCGCTTCATCCCTCACGGCTCTCGAGACACACGCGTCCCACGCCTTACGAACGTACGGCATGTCCCGGAGTCGCTCGTGTCCCCCGTACAGGCCACAGGCTCCCCCTGGAGGCGTCCGATGGCGGAAGCTGTCAGGTGTGACCCTCCGTACCGCCGCTGCCGTCCCAGCGGGCCCGTCTCATGTCGAGCCGCGGCACATGGCCCTCGGCGGCCCTGCTCGCCGCCTTCAGTGGGGTGCCCTCCGCGCGGTAGTGGTCGAGCGCCCGCAGTTCCTCTCCGGGCAGCAGCACCCCGTCCGCGCGCACGACGCGCCACCACGGGACGGCTCCCCCGTACAGGGCCATCACTCGGCCGACCTGGCGGGGACCGCCTTCCTCCAGCCATTCGGCGACGTCCCCGTACGTCATGACGCGCCCCGGCGGAATCCGCTCGGCGACGTCGAGGACCCGCTCGGCGTACTCCGGAAGCGCCTCCGCATACCCCCCACGGGCATCCTCGGAAAGGATCTCCTCGCTCATTCTCCCCATCCTGCCCCACCCCACCGACAACGGGAGGCGCCCGGCTCCACGCCTCCGTCTCGCCCTTCGGCGGCGCTTCCGGCAGACTGTGCGCCCCCGCATTTGCACCCTGATGCCCCCGTGTGTCGGTGGGGCATGCCACCATCGTGCGGGCGGTGACTGGTGATACGAGATCAAGAAGAGACCATGAAGCAGCAGGGCGTGCACCCCGAAAACGCGGAGGGCACCTCTGACGCTGGGGCGCGCCCGAAGCCGGACGTCGAGCGGGATGCCGTAGGCAAGAACGACGACGTCCCCGAGGAGACGCACGTCTCCGACGAAGGGCACACCGGCGAGGTCGAGGGCGACGAACCGCTGCTTCCCGCGCGCGTGCACCGTCCCTCCGACCTGATGCGCTTCGTGGTGGGCGTGCTCACCATCGTCGTGCTGCTCGCCGTCGCCGCCTTCGCCCACGGCACCACGTCGGGTCTCGAACAGGACATCAACAAAGGCACTGGCCAGGCCCCGGATCTGCTGATCAAGATCGCGGGACTGGCGTCGAGCATCGCGATCCTCCTGGTGCCGGTGGCGTTCGCGATCGAGCGGCTGATCAAGCGGGACGGGCTGCGCATCGCCGACGGCGTGCTCGCGGCGGTCCTCGCGCACGGAGTGACCCTGGCCACCGACCTATGGGTCGCCCGGGGCGCACCGCACTCGATCCAGGAGGCCCTGACCCAGCCCTACCCCGGTGACATCCACGCCCTGACCGACCCGGTGCACGGCTACCTCGCGCCCGTCATCGCGTACATGACGGCCGTCGGGATGTCCCGCAGACCCCGCTGGCGCGCCGTGCTGTGGATCGTGCTGCTGCTCGACGCGTTCTCCATGCTGGTCACCGGTTACACGACACCGTTCTCGATCATCCTGACGGTGCTCATCGGCTGGACCGTGGCCTACGGGACGCTGTACGCGGTCGGCTCCCCCAACGTCCGTCCGACGGGACAGACCCTGCTCGCGGGACTGCGCCACGTCGGCTTCCACCCCGTGAACGCCGCCCGCGAGGAGGTCCCGGACAGCGAGAACGGCGACCGCGGCAGGCGCTACTTCGTCACCCTCGAGGACGGCCCGCCCCTGGACGTCACGGTGGTCGACCGGGAACAGCAGGCACAAGGCTTCTTCTACCGCGCGTGGCGCAACCTGACCCTGCGCGGCTTCGCCACCCGCAGCAGCCTCCAGTCGCTGCGCCAGGCACTGGAGCAGGAGGCGCTCCTGGCCTACGCCGCCACCGCGGCCGGAGCCAACACACCCAAGCTGATCGCGACCTCCGAGCTGGGCCCCGACGCCGTCATGCTCGTCTACGAGCACACCGACGCACGCACGCTCGACTCGCTGGCCGACGAGGAGATCACCGACGGCCTGCTGCGCAACGCCTGGCACCAGGTGCAGGCGCTGCAGTCGCGGCGCATCGCGCACCGCAGGCTGGCGGGCGACGCGATCCTGGTGGATCGTTCCGGCGATGTGATCCTCACCGAACTGCGCGGCGGGGAGATCGCGGCCGGTGACCTGCTGCTGCGCATGGACATCGCGCAGATGATCACCACCCTCGGCCTGCGCGTGGGTGCCCAGCGGGCGGTGGCCTCCGCCGTCGGCGTTCTCGGCCCCGACGCCGTCGCCGCGTGCCTGCCGATGCTCCAGCCGATCGCCCTGACCCGCTCCACGCGCGCGACGCTGCGCAAGCTGGCCAGGGAGCGGGCCGAGCGTGAGCGCGAAGCGGTCCTCGAGGGATCCCGCCAGGCCAAGGAGGCGCGCCTGAAGGAGGCCTCGGAGGACGCCAGACCGGCCCTCGAGAAGCCCGACAAGAAGACGGTGCGCGCCGAGCAGCGCGCCGAGAAGCGGGCCATCGACGAGGCCCTGGAGGAGGCCCGCGAAGAGGATCTGCTCACGCAGATCCGGCACGAGGTGCTGCGCATCAGGCCGCAGGCACCCGTGGAGCCGGCCCGCCTCGAACGGGTGCGGCCACGCACCCTGATCAGCTTCATCGCCGGTGCCATCGGCGCGTACTTCCTGCTGACGCAGTTCACGCACATCCAGTTCGGCACCCTCTTTGCCAACGCCCAGTGGGGCTGGGTCCTCGCGGCGGTGCTGTTCTCGGCACTCAGCTACGTCGCCGCGGCGATGGCACTCCTGGGGTTCGTGCCCGAGCGGGTGCCGTTCCTGCGGACCGTGGCGGCACAGGTCGCCGGGTCGTTCGTGAAGATCGTCGCGCCGGCCGCGGTCGGCGGTGTCGCCCTCAACACGCGCTTCCTGCAGCGCGCCGGAGTACGTCCCGGGCTCGCCGTGGCGAGCGTCGGCGCGTCGCAGCTGTTCGGGCTCGGCTGCCACATCCTGATGCTGCTGGCCTTCGGCTATCTCACCGGCACCGAGAAGACACCGTCGCTGTCGCCGTCCCGGACGGTCATCGCCGGGCTGCTGACGGTGGCGGTGCTCGTGCTCGTGGTGACCTCGGTGCCGCTCCTGCGGAAATTCGTGGCCACGCGCGTGAGGTCGCTGTTCGCCGGTGTCGTGCCGCGCATGCTCGACGTGCTCCAGCGGCCGCAGAAGCTGGTCACCGGCATCGGCGGCATGCTGCTGCTGACCGGCTGCTTCGTGATGTGCCTGGACGCGTCGATCCGCGCGTTCGGCGACCAGACGACCTCGCTGAGCATCGCCAGCGTCGCGGTCGTCTTCCTCGCGGGCAACGCGCTCGGGTCCGCGGCACCCACCCCGGGCGGCGTCGGCGCGGTGGAGGCGACCCTGACCGTCGGCCTCATCGCCGTCGGCCTCCCCAAGGAGGTCGCCGCACCGGCCGTCCTGCTCTTCCGGCTGCTGACCCTGTGGCTGCCGGTGCTGCCGGGCTGGCTGGCCTTCAACCACCTCACGCGCAAGGGCGCCCTGTAGGCGCCGGTCGGCGCGTACCTCGTACGGCCCGCGCCCCGAGCGCCCCGCCGCGCGCGACCCCAGGATGGGATCATGCCGAACCCCTCCCGGATCCGCGTCGCCCTCACCGCCGCCGTCCTGCTGTCGTCGCTCCTCGTGAGCTGCGGCGACGGCTCCAAGGACGAGGATCTGGGGGCGCAGGAACTGAACTGGAGGGACTGCCCGCCCCCCTCCCCGGCGGAGGGCGGCGGCAACGCTCCGTCGCCGCTGCCGGGCGGGGCCACATGGCAGTGCGCCACTCTGAAAGTGCCCCTCGACTGGAGCAAGCCCAAGGGCCAGACCATCGGGCTCGCGCTGATCCGGGCCAAGGCGAGCGGCGAACCGAGCAGGCGGATCGGCTCGCTCATCTTCAACTTCGGCGGCCCCGGCGGCAGCGGCGTCACCACGCTGCCCGCGTTCGGCGAGGACTACGCCAGACTGCGCACCCGCTACGACCTGGTGAGCTTCGACCCGCGCGGGGTCGGCCGCAGCGCACCCGTCGAGTGCGAGAGCAACGCACAACTCGACGAGTACTTCCAGCAGGACACGACGCCCGACGACAGTGCCGAACGCACGGCACTCGTGAACCGCACCAAGAAGTTCAACGCGGAGTGCGAGAGGCACTCCCCGAGAATCCTGCCGCACGTGCGCACCACCGACGCGGCCCGCGACATGGACCTGATGCGCAAAGTTCTCGGCGACGACAAGCTGCACTTCTTCGGCATCTCCTACGGCACCGAACTCGGCGGCGTCTACGCCCACTTGTTCCCGAAGCACGTGGGCCGAGCCGTGTTCGACGCGGTCGTCGACCCCACGCAGAACCCCGAACAGAGCTCGCTCGGGCAGGCCCGGGGGTTCCAGCTCGCCCTCGACAACTTCGCCGACGACTGCACGTCGAAGGTCACCGAGTGCCCGATCGGCGACACCCCCCAGGACGTCAAGAACCGCATCGCCGCACTGCTCAAGAACCTTGAGAAGAAGCCGATCCCGGGCATCTTCCCCCGCCAGCTGACCCAGACCGCCGCGATCAACGGCATCGCGCAGTCCCTGTACTCCAAGGACTTCTGGGAGTACCTCACCGAGGGGCTGGAACAGGCGTACGAGGGGGACGGAAAGATCCTGATGCTGCTGTCGGACTCGATGAACGGCCGCAGCGACAACGGGGAGTACAGCAACATCACCGCGGCGAACGTGGCCATCAACTGCTCGGACGAGAAGCCCCGGTACACCGCCGGCGACATCGAGCGGACGCTGCCCCGGTTCCGCTCCGCGTCCGCCCTGTTCGGGGACTATCTGGCCTGGGGTCTGGTCAGCTGCACCGACTGGGCGGTGCCGGGCGCCGCCGACCATCCCGACGTGAGCGCGCCCGGCTCGGCACCGATCCTCGTCGTGGGCAACACCGGCGACCCGGCCACCCCGTACGAGGGCGCGCGGAAGATGGTGGAGGCGCTCGGCAAGGGGGTCGGCGTCGAGCTGACGTACAAGGGGCAGGGGCACGGCGCCTACGACAGCAAGAACAAGTGCGTGCAGGGCGCCGTGGACGGCTATCTCCTGGACGGGAAGGTGCCCGCGGCCGGGACGGTCTGCTCCTGAACCACCGACGGAACATCTGCTGGACCGACGACGGGGGCGTCCGCCGGCGCTCCCTGCGTTTCTCCGGTAAAACCGCAGGTCAAACGGTTATCCACAGGTCGCCACGCGCTCGGCTTGATCCGCCTACCATGGCCTCACTGCTTCCCGCGGCCAGGGCGCGGAGAGCTCGTGAGGGGGAAACATGTCACGTTTCGTACGGTGGGCGGCCGCGGTCGCCACAGCGGTACTGGTGGCCGGATGCGGCGGCGAACCGTCCGGCGGGGACGACGGAGGCGGAGGCAAGAACCGGTCGGATCCGCCGCCGGGACCGGCGGCCGTCGCCGGCCTTCCCTCCTCGCTCACATCGCAGAAGCCCGACTGGGGTCGCTGCAAGAAGACCGCGGACTCCTCCGCACCCGGCGGCGCCTGGGAGTGCGCGACGCTCAGGGTCCCGCTGGACTGGGCGAAGCCGGGCGGTGCGACCATCGGCCTCGCCCTGATCCGGGCCCGCGCCACGGGCCACGACCGCATCGGCTCCCTGCTGTTCGACTTCGGCGGACCGGGCGGCTCCGGCCTGTCGATGATGCCCTACTACGCCAACTCCGTCCCCGAACTGCGCGAGCGGTACGACCTGGTGAGCTGGGACCCGCGCGGGGTCGGCGCCAGCGGTGGCATCCGCTGCCGCGGCGACCGGGACATCCAGGCCACCGAGACCGTGGACACCACCCCGGACACCCCGGCCGAGGAGAAGGCGTACCTCCAGGACGCGACCGCCTTCGGCAAGGGCTGTGCGCGGAACGCCGGCAAGCTCATGGCGCACGTCTCCACGACCGACACGGCCCGCGACATGGACCTCATGCGCCAGGTCCTCGGCGACAGGAAAATGCACTACTTCGGCATCTCGTACGGCACCGAACTGGGCGGCGTGTACGCCCACTTGTTCCCGCGGAACGTGGGGCGGCTGGTCCTCGACGCGGTGGTCGACCCCACCGCCGACTCGGTGGGCCACGCCGAGAACCAGGCCAGGGGCTTCCAGCGGGCCCTGGACGACTACCTCAAGTCCACGGGCCAGGACCCGAAGCAGGGCTCGCGGAGGATCGCGGACCTGCTCCGGCGCATCGACGCCAAGCCGCTGCCCACCTCCTCCGGACGCAGGCTCACGCAGACACTCGCCATCACCGGCATCGTCCTGCCGCTGTACAGCCAGACCCGCTGGCCGACGCTGACCGCCGCGCTGAAGGCGGCCGAGCAGGGCGACGGCTCACGACTGCTCTCCCTCGCGGACGACTACAACGAGCGTGACGCTTCGGGGCACTACGGCACGACGACCCATGCTCAACGCGTCATATCGTGCTTGGACGACAGGCAGCGGCCGACGCTCGCGGAGACGAAGAGGCGGCTGCCGGAGTTCGAGAAGATCTCGCCGGTGTTCGGGGACTTCCTCGGCTGGGACACGGCGGGGTGGTGCCACGACTGGCCGGTGCCCGGACAGTACGACACCCCGAAGGTCAGCGCGCCGGGCGCGGCACCGATCCTGCTCATCGGCAACACCGGGGATCCGGCGACGCCGTACGAGGGCGCCCGCAGGATGGCGGACGAACTGGGCAAGGGCGTCGGCGTGGAACTCACCTGGAAGGGCGAGGGGCACGGGGCGTACGGCAACGGGAGCGACTGCGTCGACTCGACGGTGAACGCCTATCTGCTGAAGGGGAAGGTGCCGAAGGACGGCAAGGTCTGCTCATGACGACGGCGGGGGCTCCGCGCACCCGTGGCGCCTGGAGCCCCCGCCGCGAAGGAAGCAGGGCGAGCCGTGGCTCAGTAGACCGGCTTGTGCGGCTCGATCTGGTTGACCCAGCCGATCACGCCGCCGCCGACGTGGACGGCGTCCGCGAAGCCCGCGGACTTCAGGACGGCGAGGACTTCCGCACTGCGGACACCCGTCTTGCAGTGCAGGACGATCTTCTTGTCCTGCGGGAGGTCCTGCAGGGCGCTGCCCATGAGGAACTCGTTCTTCGGGATCAGCCGGGCGCCCGGGATGGAGACGATCTCGTACTCGTTCGGCTCGCGGACGTCGATGATCTCGATGTTCTCACCGTCGTCGATCCACTCCTTGAGCTGCTTGGGAGTGATGGTGGACTCGGCGGCCGCGGCCTGCGCCTCCTCCGAGACGACGCCGCAGAAGGCCTCGTAGTCGATGAGCTCGGTGACGGTCGGGTTCTCGCCGCAGACCGCGCAGTCGGGGTCCTTGCGGACCTTCACCTGGCGGTACTGCATCTCCAGGGCGTCGTAGATCATCAGGCGGCCGACCAGCGGGTCGCCGGTGCCCGTGAGGACCTTGATGGCCTCGGTGACCTGGATGGAGCCGATGGACGCGCACAGCACGCCCAGGACACCGCCCTCGGCACAGGACGGGACCATGCCGGGGGGCGGGGGCTCCGGGTAGAGGCAGCGGTAGCAGGGACCGTGCTCGGACCAGAAGACGGACGCCTGGCCGTCGAAGCGGTAGATCGAGCCCCACACGTACGGCTTGTTCAGCAGGACACACGCGTCGTTCACCAGGTAGCGGGTCGCGAAGTTGTCCGTGCCGTCGACGATCAGGTCGTACTGGCTGAAGATGTCCATCACGTTGTCGGCCTCGAGCCGCTCCTCGTGAAGGATCACGTTCACGTACGGGTTAATGCCCTCGACGGAGTCGCGGGCCGACTCGGCCTTGGAGCGGCCGATGTCGGCCTGGCTGTGGATGATCTGCCGCTGCAGGTTCGACTCGTCGACCTCGTCGAACTCCACGATGCCGAGCGTGCCCACGCCCGCCGCGGCCAGGTACATCAGCGCAGGCGAGCCCAGACCGCCGGCGCCCACACAGAGCACCTTGGCGTTCTTCAGCCGCTTCTGCCCGTCCATCCCGACATCGGGGATGATCAGGTGGCGGGAGTACCGGCGGACCTCGTCTACGGTGAGCTCAGAGGCTGGCTCGACCAGGGGTGGCAGCGACACGGGAACTCCGTTGGTCGGTCGATCACTACGGTTGTTCTCCGTGTAACACTGCCATGGCCTTCTTCATTCCGAGACACCCGTTCCGACCCGCGAGACAATCTCGTCCCAGTAGCCGGGCATGGTCTCCCAGGGGTCGGTTCGGCCGCCGCGGTCGGTACGGGCGAGGCGGTCCGAGCGGTCGGTGAAATAGATCGTCGCCGCGCCCTGCCAGCGGGCGATCCGCAGCGCCTCCTCGAGGTGGCCGCGGGGCACGCCGTGCACGAAGTGGCAGAAGCGCTCGGGCGGATGGTCGGCGGTCCACTCGGCGACCTGGGACCAGCGGTACTCGGACCAGGGGCCGGAGAAGGTCACCAGTTGGTCGGCGCTCTCGGCGTAGCCGGCGTAGGGGTGGGTGCCGTGGCCGAGGACGACGTGGGCCTCGTCACGCATCGCGCGGAGCGTGCCGACGGTGCGCCGGATCTCGGGGAGCGCGGCGCGCTCGGTCGGGCAACGGTCCAGGAGGAAGCCGTCGGCCCGGTACCACTCGACGTAGTGCTGCGCGTCGGCGAGCAGGTCCCCGAGGGGGCGGGCACCGTGAGCGATGTCCAGACGGCCGAGCACGCGGACGCCGGTATTGCTCAGGCGTCCGGCCGCCTCCAGGCAGTGCGGATCGGGGCGGGCGCCGGGGCCGTTCGCGACGTTGAGGACGACCCAGTGCAGGGGCGTGCCGGGGCGGGTGAGTTCGGCCCACTCGGCCGGGGCGACAAGGGGGTGCGCAAAGCCGGGGACACCGAAGCCTGTGCGCAGTCCGGTGCTCTTGGTGCCCGGGCCCGCGCTGGTCAGATGCGGCACGCCGCCTCCATCCAGATGTCGGCAAGGGACTCTTCGAGATTGATCCGGGGACGCCAGCCGAGCCGGTCGCGTGCGGTGCGCACATCGGCCTGCTGCCAGCTGCCGCAGCCGTCCGGGTACGGGTACGCGACCGGGGCCGCGTGGTCGGATTCGGGGCGGGGGTGGCCGATGGGCGCCCGCAACGGGCCCGGGGGGCCGTCGAGTTCGTGCAGGGCCCCGCCGTACCCCGCGACGCGGGCGAGGACGGCGGCGGCGTCCCGGATGCGTACGGCACGGCCCGAGCCGATGTTGATGACGCCCTGCGCGGCGGAGAGCGAGGCGGCGTGCACGGCGCGGGCGACGTCGCGTACGTCGATGAAGTCCCTCTGGGCGCCCAGGCCGCCGAGCTTGAGTTCGCCGTCGCCGGACTGCATGGCGCGGCGCATGGCCTCGGCGAGCCGGCCGAGCGGCGAACCCGCCGGGGTGCCGGGTCCGGCGGGTGAGAACACGCGCAGGACGACGGCGTCGAGACCGGATCCCAGGACCAGTTCGGTGGCGGCGAGTTTGCTGACGCCGTACGGGCCGCCGGGGCGGGGCACCGCGTCCTCGGCCGTGGAGGAACCGGGCTGGCTGGGACCGTACTCGGAGCTGCAGCCGATCTGCACCAGACGGGCGCCGCAACCGCTGCGGCGCAGGGCCTCGCAGACGGTGGCGACGGCGACGGTGTTGTGCCGGGTGAGTTCACGGGCGCCACCGCGCGTGGCACCCGCGCAGTTGACGACGACACCGGGATGGACCGCGTCGAGGAAGCGGGTGAGCGCTCCGGGACTTCCGGTCGCGAGGTCGAAGCGCACGTCGGCGTCGTCGCCGCGGCCAAGGGCGGTGAGCTGGACGGCCGGGTCCGCGAGCAGACGGTCGGCGACGAAGCGGCCGAGATAGCCGTTGGCTCCGATCAGCAGAACCCTCATCGCGCGGCTCCCGGGGTGTGCGCACCGGCTGCCCCGGTGGCTCCGGACGCTCCGGGTCGGGAGGTGGTCATCTGGCGTTCTCCTTCGAACGGTCAAGGGCGTGATGCGAGTGCCTGCGGCGCCTTGGCAGGGAGCCCGCGGCCGGGGGCGGTGTGAGTGGCTGCGGCGCTTTGGCAGGGAACCTGCGGCTGGGCGCGGTGCGGTTGCCTGCGGTGCCTTGGCGCGGAGCCCGAGGCTGGGCGCGCTGCGGTTGCCTGCCGCGCTTTGGCGGGGAGCCCGCGGCTGAGAGCGGTGCGGATTTCGAGCTGGGAGCGAGGCAGAGTCCAAGTCCAGGACGGAGTCCAGCTCCAGGGACGGCGGACGATTTCGCCGGCCGGGGAGACGGGAGGTGGGTGGCGCCGGTCATCAGGGTTCTCCCGTCGGCGCGTGGGCCGAGGCCCGAGTGAGAGTGCGGGTGGCGTGGAACAGCAGGGTCAGGGCGCCTGCGGTGCAGGCGAGCGTCGGGACGCTGCCCGTGCCCCAGGCGTCCACGAGGGACTCGACCGGGACGGAGAGGAAGGCGCACCCCGGAAGGCGGCCGCCGAGGACCAGGGCGGGCGCCATCGCCTCGGTCGCGGCAGCGGCGGCGAGCCCGAGGGCTGCGGGGTGGGAGAGGTGGTGGATACAGAGGAGCCGCGCGAGCAGGAGGAGGGAGCCCAGAGCGAGGATCTCGGGATAGGCGGCGCTCTCGTGCAGGATCGCGCCGCACACGGCGCCCAGGGCCGCGAGGGCGCACAGGAACAGGGCGAACGTGCCGAGCAGCAGCGGCTGTGCGGCGGCGGTGAAGTCGTCCAGGCCCCGGCTGGCGGTGAGCCTGCGGCGCGCGTGGGTGGCGAAGAGGTGCGCACTCCAAGCCGCCGGGACGCAGGCCAGGGTGAGGGCCAGGACGGGGGCGGTGGCCAGGGGCCAGGGGCCGTCCGTCGTACCGTTCGGCAGGCCGTCGGGGCCGCCGCCCATGACGGCGTCGAGCAGGCCGTCGCCGAGGGCGGCGTAGCCGAGGAGCCACCAGGTCCACGCGCGGGGGCGGGCTGCCGTGCGCCACGCGTGCGTGCCGGGAGGCGTGCTCAGCGGGCCGCGGCGGAGGGCGGCGCGCGCGCCGAGGGCCACGGCGAGGATGCCGGTGACGACCACCAGGAACCGGTTCCGGCCCTGCGTGAGGTGCAGGCCGATCACGGTCGCCGTGCTCAGGGCGCCGGGCAGGAGGGCGAACAGGGCCCAGTCGGCTCGTTCCCGGGGCGCGGTGGCGGTTCCAGGGTGGGGAAGCGGTTCGCCGTCTCGGGGGACGCGGGCGTACATCTCCTCCGCGAGGGAGAAGACGTCGCGGTGACGGAAGCGGGTGGCCGTGCGGTCGGTCATGCCGTGCGCCTCGAGCCCCGCCGCGATCTCCAGGGCGTCCACGGCCCTTTCGCACAGGTCGCGGTGACGGTGCATCAACACCTTCACGGGGTCGGCGGCGCCGCGACGGCCGACGGCGGGTGCGCGGCCAGTGACCGGGGCCGGGGCCGGGTCGGCACCGACCTCGACCTCGTCTTGGGCGCGCTCGGCGCGCTTGTCCAGGTCGTTCATCACGCCCCCTCCGTGGCGGCCAGCCGGGTGGCGCGTACCGGGGATACGAGCTCCTGCGATACGGACCCCGGGGCGCCGCGGGCTGCGACGCCGGCCGTGGGACCGGTCCAGCAGCCCGGGATGTAGGCCTCGGCAGGGAGGGCGAAGGGGAGGGGTTCGCCGGAGTCGCCGAGGATCACGCGGGGCGCCGGACAATGCGCCACGATCTCCAGGTAAATGCCGTGAAATGCCGTGAGGTTCTGCTCGACGGTGAACAGTTCGAGAGCGCGGGCGCGGGCGGCGGCGCCCAGGCGCTCACGGCGCTCCGGGTCGCGCAGCAGCGCCACGCAGGCCTCGGCGAGGGCCCGCGGATTGCGCGGCGGTACGACGAGACCCGTGCCGCCGATGACCTCCACGACCGCGCCGGCGTCCGTGGACACGGTCGCGCGGCCGCAGAACATCGCCTCGACCAGGCCGACCGGGAAGCCCTCGACGACGCTGGACAGCACGGTCACGGCGCCGGAGGCATAGGCGTCGGCGAGGGTCGGAGCCTCCGGGCCGCCGATCTCCTCGAAGGACACGGGGTTGTCGCCGACCGCGTACGCGCCCTCCGCCTCGTCCGGGAAGAGCTGCGCGGCAAGCACCTTGCAGTGGCCCAGATACGCCTCGCCCTCGGCGCCCGCCGCCCCGCCCAGGATCCGCAGACGGGCCTTGGGCTCCGCCTTGCGCACCTCCGCGAAGGCGTGCAACAGGGACACCAGGTCCTTGGCGGGTTCGACGCGACCGACCCACACCAGCGTGTCCGGATCGCCGCGGTCCGGTGACTCGCCCACCTCGGCGAAACGAGCGGCCTCCATGCCCGGGTGAACGGTGCGGATCTTGGCCCGGTCGGCGCCGCAGCGTTCCTGCCAGCGGCGCGTGTGCGCGTTGCCGGGCGTGACGATGGCGGCCTGGCGGTAGACCTCGGCGGCGAGTCGGCGGTGGAAGGCGGCGAGCAGGACCCGGACCGCCGGAGCCTCCGTACCGGCGCCGGAGGCCAGGTAGTGCGAGCGCAACTGCACCCCGTACTCGGTCACCAGCAGAGGTACGCCGAAGAAGTGGCGCGCGAGCAGCCCGGGCAGGGCCGCCGTACCGCCGGATGTCGCGTGGCACAGGTCGGCCGCACCGAGGCCGTCGGTCTCGTACCAGTCGAGGGAGAGGGGGCGCAGGGCGCGTTCGAGGTGTGCGGCGAGGGCGAGCAGGTCGGGCACGCGGGCCTCCCGCGCCGTTCGCGGTGCGCCCGGGGCACGACAGGCGCGCTCCCATGCGTGTACGGCGGTTTCGGAGCGGAGCGCGCCGATCAGGCCACCCTCGTCACGGGCCAGTTCCGCGAGGCCGTACAGAGCGCTGGCGAAACGGTCCTCCTGCTCATCGGGCCCGGCACAGACGGCCCCGGCGAGCTCCTCGTAGGACTCGGCGAAGCGCCGGCGCGCACGCCGTCCGTACACGATCCCGTCGTCGTCCGCGGTCCACAGCGGCGCCGTGTGCACCCGGCCGACCTGCGACGGGAGCGGGACCCAGCCCTCGTCCTCCTGGCTCCGGGTGCGGCTGAGCGCGTAGATGTCGAACTCGTGCTGCCCGAGCCCGCGCACGAGCCGGTCGCACCAGAGCCTGGCGTCACCGCTCACATACGGATAGCCACCCTCTGTCAGCAGTCCGATGCGCACGAGCACACCCCCGATCTCCCGTATGGAGAGCCGCCCTTGTCCCGGCGGCTCGCAGCGGGACGAAGGTATGCGGACTTGGCGGTGGTGCGATGGACGGTTGTCCGTCGCACCACCAAAAGGGGTGAACGGTCGTAACTTTCCCGTGCGGGTCGCGTTTCGTCGCGCTAGGAGATCAAGCGCGCACAGATCGTCACATCGGCGAGCGATGCCCGTCAGCGCTGACGATCTCCGTCAGCGCTTGGGAAACGGCCAGGGGTTGGGCAGGCAGTGGATGCCGTCATGGTCGAGGAACTTGGTCTGCTGCTGCATGACCGGGGCGAGCTCGCCGTCCTTGTCGCAGGTGACATGGCCGTAGCCGAGCCGGTGGCCGACCTCGTGATTGATGAGCATCTGCCGGTAGGGGTGGATGGCGTCGCCGTACGTCTTCGAGCCCTGCGCCCACCGGTACGCGTTGATCATCACGCGATCGGTGGAGGCCGAGTCGCACGAGACGTTGTCCTCGGTGGTGTCGAGTCCCGACTTGGCGCACCATTCGGCCGTCGTCCCCGGACTGGCGAGCGTGATGACGAAGTCGGGCCTGCCGGAGGAGACGCGCGCGAAGGTGCGGGCACCGTCGTGGGCCCAACTGCGGCCGTCGTTGAGCGTCTTCTGCACGGCCTCGGCGAACAGCCCGCCGTCCAGGCCGAGTCCCCGCTCCACGTCCACGCGGTAGGTGTACTTGCGGCCGCTTCCGGGCGCCTTGTCGGCGCCGGGGACGGCTTCGAACTTCCCCGAGCCCATGAACGTGGCACCGAGCGCGTACCTCTTGTCCATCTTCTGCTCGTACGTCAGCGCCGTCGCGCCCGGCAGCGTGGGCGCCTGCCCGACACCGGGCGCGGCCGAGCCGTGGGGGTCGAGAGCCGGGTCAGGGGCTGACTGCGACCGCGCCTCGGCGCTGTCGCGGCCGTCGGCCACCTGTCCGGCCACGACCACCACGAGCACGGTGGTGACGGCGGCGGCCGCGATCCCGGTGAAGGCGCGTCCCTTGCCTCCCTTGGTCTGCGCGGGCGGGCCCGTGGGGGCTTCGTCGTCGTCCACGCCGGCCTCGTCCGCCGGGTCGGTGACGGGACCGTACGACTCCGTGCGCTGGGCGCCGACCCCGAACCGTCCGGGCTGACCCGGCTGACCCGGCCGCCCGGACCGGAGCGCGAAGACATCGTCGTCGACGTCGCCCTCGCTGCCGACGGCACGGGGCGCGCCGAAGGCGTCGAACGCGTCCAGGTATTCCTGCCTGGGGCCGCCCGGAGCCGGCGCCTGCCGCTGCCGCGGTACGGCCGCACCGGGTCCCGTCGGCGCGGTCCGCCCCGGAACCACACCGAGTCCGGGGCCCGAACCCGGTCCCCCACCGGCCCGTCCCCTGAAGTCGCCCCAGCCGCCCCCGGGTTCACGCTGTTCGGGGTGGCCACCGCGGGCACCACCACGGGCCTGCGGGACGCCCTGCGCCGGAGTCCCGTCCGGGAAACGAGGGACACCATGGGCGGGAGTCCCGTCAGGAACGGGGCTCCCGTCAGGACGTGGTCGCGCGCCCCGCTGCTCCCGCGCTTCCCGCTGCGCCCGCTGCTCTGTCGTTATGTCCGCGACGTCGTCCTTGGCCTTGGAGGCCGACCCGCGGCGGCTGTGGCGTCCCACGTCGCCCCTAGTCCCCCGTATCCGCACTCGCGCCGGCGGCGTCGCCTCCGGTCGCCGTGCCGTCGTTGTCCGCACCCGCTTCACTCACCGCGTCTCCCGTCCCGCCGGAAGCATCCGCTCCCCGCACAGAACCCAACGCCCCGACCTCCGCGAGGAGTTCCCGGAACCGCCCGGCCACCATGTCCGGGTACTCCATCATGGCGACGTGACCGGCGTCCGGCAGGGACAGCAGGCGGGAGTCGCGGAAGGAGCGGGCCGCCTTCTGGGCCATGCGGTAACCGACGAGCTGGTCACGGCCGCCGTATATCAGGAGGGTCGGGACGAGGACGCGCTCGGCCTGGCGCCACAGCCCCTGCTGGCCGCCCAGCGTGTACGCGTTCACCAACCCGCGCGCGGAACGCGCCATCGCGTCCCAGAAGTACGGCAGTCGCAGCCGTCGCTCCAGCTCCTCCACGGCGTGCTGGAACCCCTCGGGCGACACCCGCTCGGGGTCGCCGTAGCAGAGCGCCATGACACCGCGGACCCGCTGTTCGACCGTCCAGTCCTTGCTGAGCCGGGTGAACAGCGCGGCCACGCCGGGCACGCCGAGCAGCGCCGTCGGCACCGCGGTCCGCTGCACGCGCAGCTCCGGGAGCGCGGGCGAGACGAGCGTCAACGTCCGTACGAGATCAGGGCGTACGGCGGAGACGCGGGTCGCGACCGCCCCGCCGAGCGAGTTGCCGAAGAGGTGCACCGGGCCGCGCGCCGCCGCGTCGAGATAGCGGATGACCGCGCGCGCGTGCCCCGTGACCGAGTAGTCGCCGTCGTCCGGTGGCGGGGAGTCGCCGAAGCCCGGCAGGTCGACCGCCTCGCAGTCGACGACGCCCTCGAGCTCCGCCATCAACGCCGACCAGTTCTGCGAGGAACCGCCGAGCCCGTGGACGTACAGCGCGGGCGGCAGTCCCGCGCGCGCGGGCGGTCTCGACCGGATCGACAGCGTGACCCCCGGGAGCCCCACGGACCTCAGCCGCTCGCCCTCCGCGACCCTGACGCGCACCACCTCCGGAAGGACACTGGTGGCCGGCACGAACGGCAGCTCGGTCGAAGACATACGGCGATGTTACGAGACGATCACGTTGTGGTTCATGTGTTCGCTGTCACAGATCACCGTCACGGCGACCGCGGGCCGAGGACGCTCTCCCGGGCGGGCCACACGGGGCATGGGGCCGGATGACGCGGGGAACGGAGCCGGATGGCATAGCGTCCGCATCAGGTGTCTCCTAGGCTCGTACAGAGGGCGCCCGTATTGGCCCCCGACCGCTCCGGGGACGTCCGCAGGAAGGGAGCCCACCATGAACTTCGACCCCACCGACCCCGAGACGCTCGAGGAGCTGGAGGAAGCCGACGTCACCGAGATCGACGTCGAGGCTCCCGAGGGCGACGCCGCCGAGCAGCTCGCGGACGTGACCGAGAAGCGCGACACCCCCCTGACCGGCGCGGGCGAGGGCCGCGCGAACGAGGCCGACCTCATCGAACAGGCGCGCGTCGTGTCCCTCGACGAGGACGACTACCGCTGAGGTCGGGGCGGGAACAAGGGACCTTCTGCCCCGGTTGAGCCCCTTTGGTCGGCTTTCGCCGCCATCCGGTACTGAAATTCTGCGGTCGCACCGCGCACACCACGGTTACCGAAAAGTACGATGGCCGCGCGGCGCTCACCGCACGTGGACGATTTTGGGAGGCGGCGTGACAGCCATCGAGCAGACAGAGGCGGCACGCCCGCGAGGTACGCGCCTGCCGCGCCGTGCCCGACGGAACCAACTGCTGGGCGCCGCCCAGGAAGTCTTCGTGGCCCAGGGCTACCACGCGGCCGCGATGGACGACATCGCCGAGCGCGCCGGCGTCAGCAAGCCGGTGCTCTATCAGCACTTCCCGGGCAAGCTCGACCTCTACCTCGCGCTGCTGGACCAGCACTGCGAGTCCCTGATCCAGGCCGTACGGACCGCCCTGGAGTCGACGACCGACAACAAGCAGCGCGTCCGCGCGACGATGGACGCCTACTTCGCCTACGTCGAGGACGAGGGCGGCGCCTTCCGGCTGGTCTTCGAGTCCGACCTGACGAACGAGCCCGCGGTGCGCGAGCGCGTCGACAAGGTCACCAACGAGTGCGCCGCGGCGATCTGCGACGTCATCGCCGAGGACACGGGCCTGTCCCGCGACGAGTCGATGCTGCTGGCCTCCGGGCTCGGCGGTCTCGCCCAGGTGGTCGCGCGCTCCTGGCTGCACAGCGACCGCAGCGTCCCGCGCGACCAGGCGGTCCAGCTGCTGGCCTCGCTGGCCTGGCGCGGCATCGCCGGCTTCCCGCTGCACGGGACCGACCAGCACCACTGACGCCCTCGCCGGGCGTCCGGCCGGCACCCCGGCACCCTCCCCCTGTTCGCTCTTGGCGTGCTCGCGCGGAGCATGTCCGTCCCCTCACCGGGCTAATGTGTGCTGAGTACGGCGCGGAAGATCGCGCACTTCACTGACCGTCGGAGGGACAAAGCCGTGGAGGTCAAGATCGGCGTGCAGCACGCGCCCCGCGAGATCGTTCTGGAGAGCGGTCAGAGCGCGCAGGAGGTCGAGCGCGCGGTGGCCGAGGCGCTGTCCGGAAAGTCGCAGCTGCTCAGCCTCGAGGACGAGAAGGGCCGCAAGGTCCTCATCCCGGCGGACCGCCTCGCCTACGTCGAGCTCGGCGAGCCGACGGCCCGCAAGGTGGGCTTCAGCGCGCTGTAGTTCGTACGCGCTGCGTCGTAGCCGACCGTGCTACGCCATGCATGACGGGAAGGGCCCGGTGGCGACCAGCCACCGGGCCCTTCCCGTGCCACCTGCAGCCCGCGCCGCCCACGCCCCGTGCCCCACACCCCCTGCCACCTGCAGCCCGCACCGCCTACAGACGGACTACACGCCTGGCACACACGTCGCACACAGGGGAGGATTGCATTCCGCAGGTCACGGGTAGGACGGGCTACGACCGTGAAGCGCAGGCCGGCCGTGGGAGGGCCCCTTGATGATCCTGGAAGCTCTCGGTTCCGCCCTGCTCGGAGTGGCGCTGGCATGGACCGCGGTGCGCCGTCTGTCCCACCGGCTGCCCGCCCGCCCCCTGGTGTTCTGCACGGGCGTGGCCGGAGCCCTGTTCGGCGACTTCGTCACCCACAGCGCGCTGGGCTTCGACACGGTCCTGCTGAGTCTGCTCGGCGCGGCGGTCGTCTCCGCGGCGTCGCTCTCCCTGCTGCTGCGCCCCGCGCGGGGACTTCGCCGCCGACCGGCGCCGCCGTCGGGACGTTCGGCACCGGCGTAGGCGCGAGAAACAGCTAGGCGGCCAGCCCCAGCGCGGCCATCCGCTTGGTGTGCGCCTCGGTGATGCGGGAGAACATCCGGCCGACCTCGGCGAGGTCGAAGCCGTCCGCGACGCCGCCGACCAGCATCGTGGACAGGGCGTCCCGGTCCGCCACGACCCGCTGGGACTGCGACAGCGCCTCGCCCATCAGACGCCGCGCCCACAGGGCGAGCCGGCCGCCCACGCGCGGGTCCGCGTCGATCGCCGCACGTACCTTCTCCACCGCGAAGCCCGCGTGCCCGGTGTCGTCGAGGACCGCCAGGACGAGCTCGCGGGTGTCGGAGTCGAGGCGGGCCGCCACCTCGCGGTAGAAGTCGCTGGCGATCGAGTCGCCGACGTACGCCTTGACCAGGCCCTCCAGCCAGTCCGAGGGCGCCGTCTGCCTGTGGAAGCCGTCGAGCGCCGCGACGAACGGCTCCATCGCCCGCGTCGACTCCTCGCCGATCTCCGTGAGCCGGTTGCTCAGCTGCTCGAAGTGGTGGAACTCGGCCGACGCCATCTTCGCCAGTTCCGCCTTGTCCGCCAGGGTCGGAGCCAGCTTGGCGTCCTCCGCGAGCCGCTCGAACGCCGCCAGCTCGCCGTAGGCGAGCGCACCCAGCAGGTCCACCACCGCGGCACGGTACTGCGGGTCGGCCGAGGCCTGCGCCCAGTCCTGGGCGGCGACGCCGGTGTGTTCGGCGGATTCGGCGCTTCCGGCAGCGACTTCGGCGGTTTCGGCAGCGACGTTGTCAGGCTTGTCAGAGCTCGTCATGAAGCGCACAATAGCCCGCCCTTCGCACGAGGGAAGCCCTGGCCAACCACTGTGGCCACGGCTACGTGACCAAATCGGCCATCGCGAGTGCGCGAATCCGAGGTATGGTGGTAATGCGCCTGCTGAGTGCGTCGATGCTTTTCGACGTCTTCCGACAGGTCGCACGCATGAGGATGCCCGGTCGGTGGCCCGATCGGCTCCGACCCGACAGCCCTCCCGGCCGTACGGCACTGCGCGTACGCCCACCGGAGGGACCCTCAGCGGTTCGAGCGCTAGAGCGTCGGCAGAGGTCCCGTGTCCTACGGCTTGCCCCAGCGGTTCGCTGTAAGGCAGCCGACGTCCCGGCACGGTCTGACACGACCCCCGCGCTCGCCTCGCGCCGCACACACAGAAGAGGCAGCACCCTGACTACGACGTTTCGAGAACTCGGAATCCTTCCCGAGACCGCCGAGGCCCTGGAGGCCGTCGGCATCATCAACCCCTTCCCCATCCAGGAGATGACGCTCCCCGTCGCCCTCTCGGGCACGGACGTCATCGGCCAGGCCAAGACCGGCACGGGCAAGACCCTCGGCTTCGGCCTCCCGCTCCTCGAGCGCGTGACCGTCCCCGCCGACGTCGAGGCCGGCCGCGCCCGCCCCGAGGACCTCACCGACGCCCCGCAGGCGCTCATCGTCGTCCCCACGCGTGAGCTGTGCCAGCAGGTCACGAACGACCTGCTGACCGCGGGCAAGGTGCGCAACGTGCGCGTCATCGCGATCTACGGCGGCCGGGCCTACGAGCCCCAGGTCGAGGCCCTGCAGAAGGGCGTCGACGTGATCGTCGGCACCCCGGGCCGTCTGCTCGACCTCGCGGGCCAGAAGAAGCTCGACCTCTCCCGCGTCAAGTGCCTGGTGCTCGACGAGGCCGACGAGATGCTCGACCTGGGCTTCCTGCCCGACGTCGAGAAGATCATCGGCATGCTTCCGGCCAAGCGCCAGACCATGCTGTTCTCGGCGACCATGCCGGGCGCGGTCATCGGCCTGGCCCGCCGCTACATGTCGCAGCCCACGCACATCCGCGCCACGGCGCCGGACGACGAGGGCGCGACCGTCGCGAACATCACGCAGTTCGTCTACCGCGCGCACAACATGGACAAGCCCGAGATGGTCGCGCGCATTCTGCAGGCCGACGGCCGCGGGCTCGCGATGATCTTCTGCCGTACGAAGCGCACGGCCGCCGACATCGCCGAGCAGCTCCAGCGCCGCGGCTTCGCCTCCGGCGCGGTCCACGGCGACCTCGGCCAGGGCGCCCGCGAGCAGGCGCTGCGCGCCTTCCGCAACGGCAAGGTCGACGTCCTCGTCTGCACCGACGTCGCCGCGCGCGGCATCGACGTCGAGGGCGTGACCCACGTCATCAACTACCAGTCCCCCGAGGACGAGAAGACGTACCTGCACCGCATCGGCCGTACGGGCCGCGCGGGCGCCAAGGGCACGGCGATCACGTTCGTCGACTGGGACGACATCCCGCGCTGGCAGCTGATCAACAAGGCGCTGGAGCTGGGCTTCCCCGAGCCGGTGGAGACGTACTCCTCCTCCCCGCACCTCTTCACCGACCTCGGCATCCCCGAGGGCACCAAGGGCGTCCTGCCCCGCTCGGAGCGCACGCGCGCCGGGCTGGCCGCGGAGGAGCTGGAGGACCTGGGCGAGACCGGCGGCCGCGGTCGCGGTGGCCGGGGTGGCCGCGGGGACCGCGGTGGTCGTGGAGACTCCCGCGCCGACTCCCGCAACGAGTCCCGTTCCGCCGAGCGTGAGCGTACGCCGCGTCGCCGCCGCCGTACGCGGGGCGGGTCCCCGCTGGACTCCGCGCCCGATACGGCTCCGGTCGACACCGCGTCGCCGGCCGTCGAGGCCGCCCCCGCGGAGGAGGCCACGGCGCCCCGTACCCCGCGTCGCCGTCGGCGCACGCGTGGCGGTGCGCAGGCAGAGCCGGTGGCCGTCACGACGGTGACCGAGCCGGCGGAGGCCGCCGTGGAGACGGCGGAGGGCCCGGCCGCGCTCGACACCCCCGAGAAGCCGCGCCGCCGTCGCACCCGCAAGTCGGCGGAGCCGTCGGTGACGCAGGCCGAGGCCGCGCCCGCGGTCGAGACCGAGGCTCCGGTGACCGAGCCGGTCGCGGAGGCGCAGCCGCGCCGCCGCACCCGCACGGCCACGCAGGCGTCCGAGACCGCCGTCGCCACGGCCGAGACCGAGGGCACCGACGAGGCCGCCCCCGCGACGAAGCCGCGCCGCACCCGCAAGACCGCGGCCGCCGCCGAGGCTGCCGAGGCCGTGGTCGGCGCCGCCGAAGCGGTCGTGGACGCGGTCGACGGTGCCGAGGCCAAGCCCAAGGCCCGCCGGACGCGCAAGGCCACGGCCACCGCCGAGGCCGCGGTCGACACGGCCGAGGCCGCCGAGGTCAAGCCGAAGCGCACGCGCAAGGCGACCACGACCGCCGCGGACGCGCCCGAGGCCACGGAAGCCAAGCTCCGCCGCCGCACCCGCAAGACCGCGGCCGCCGCCGAAGCCACCGTGGACGCGGCCGAGGCCGCCGAGGTCAAGCCGAGGCGCACGCGCAAGGCTGCCGCCACCGGCGCCGAAGCCGCTGTGGACGCGGTCGACGGTGCCGAGACCAAGCCCAAGGCCCGCCGGACGCGCAAGGCCACGGCCGCCGCCGAGACGGTGACCGCCGGGATTCCGGCGCAGGCCGCCGAGGAGCCGGAGGCCAAGCCGCGTCGCCGTACGCGCAAGGCCGCCGAGGCTGTCGAGGCTGTCGAGGCCACCGGCGACGGTGCCGAGGCCAAGCCCAAGGCTCGCCGGACGCGCAAGGCCACGGCCGCCGCGGAGGCGACGGAGGCCTGATCCCGCGCCCGGAACAGGCCCGGAACAGCCCGACGGCCCGGCCCACTTCGCGTGGGTCCGGGCCGTCGGCGTTTCCGCACGCACGCATCCGCCCTTCCCCTGTCCTTCTCCCGCGCGCCGGATAACCTCTGCACATGAGCAGGCCTGCGTCCTTCGTCCCGCCCCCCGGCGCCCGCGCCTACTCCCTGCGGACGGCACGCGGTGAGTTCGCCGTCGTCGACGCCCCCGTGGCCGCCGGTGTCGAGCCCAAGGGGGTCGCCCTGCTGCTGCCCGGGTTCACCGGGAGCAAGGAGGACTTCAACCCGCTGCACGTGCCGTTGGCGCAGCGCGGGTACCGCACCGTCGCCGTGGACGGGCGCGGGCAGTACGAGACCGGCGGCCCGGAGAACGACGAATCCGCTTACGCACAGGCCGAGTTGGCTCGGGACGTCCTCGCGCAGGCGGAGGCTCTCGACACGCCCGTCCACCTCCTCGGGCACTCTCTGGGCGGTCAGATCTCCCGCGCGGCCGTCCTGCTCGACCACGCCCCGTTCCGCTCGCTCACCCTCATGGCCTCGGGTCCGGCGCACATCTCCGTCTCCCAGCAGCAGCGCGTGAAGCTGCTACGGGACGCGCTCGGCACGATGTCGATGGCCGACGTGTGGGTCGCGATGCGCGCCATGGAGGCACCGGAGGAGACCGAGACGGCCCGGCTCGACGGCGGGCTGGACGACCGGGAGGATCTGCGGCGGCGCTGGATCGCCACCCGGCCGGCCCAACTCCTCGCCACCGGCCGCCAGTTGTGCGTCGAGCCCGACCGCGTCGGCGAACTCGCCGCGCTGAGCCTGCCGTTCCACGTCCTGTCGGGCGCGCTCGACGACACCTGGCCGGTGACGCTCCTCGACGAGATGGCCGTACGGCTCAGGGCCCGCCGGACGGTCGTGGACGGCGCCGAGCACTCCCCCAACACCGACCAGCCGCTCCCCACCGCCCGCGCGCTAGCGGACTTCTGGGACGGGGCCGAGGAACAGGCTCAGTAGCAGGCTCGGAATTCAGTACTGGGTCTGCAGGTGCTCCCAGAAGCCGTCCCGCAGCGCGCGGCGCAGGTCCGCCTGGCCGCGCAAGGAGTACTGCAGCAGGCCCTCGGCCTCGACGAGCAGGTCCTGGTCGACCGGGCCGGGCAGGTAGGGGTGGCCGGGGAGCAGTTCCACCAGGGCGTCCCGGCCGCGGGAGGACAGCCACTTCGCCGCGATCCGGGCGCCGACGAAGCGGACGTCCTCGCGCGTCGGCCGGCCGGTCGTGCACTCGTAGGCGGGCGCGGTGCGCCGGGAGACGTACGGCTTGAAGAAGTCGAGGTCGAAGGTGCGCTGGCTGTCGACCTCCCAGAGCAGGGGCTCGGCCTGGTTGCGCCCCTCGGGCGCCTCGATGCCCCAGAGGTGGACCCGGGCGCCGTACCCCTGCGCCGCCTCCACCGCCGGCACCAGGTCCTCGTCGCCGCCGACGAGCGCCACGTCGCTGATGGCGCGGTGGCGGGCCAGGGACTCCAGGTCGCTGCGGATCAGTGAGTCGACGCCCTTCTGCTGGTTGTTGGCGTTGAGGTTGCCGAGGCGGACCTTCACGTCGGGGAGTTCCGCGATGGACTGCTGCTCGGCGGTGTGGATCCGGCGCCGTGCGCCGTCGTACCAGTAGACCCGCAGCAGCCTGCTGTCCGCGAAGATCGTGCGGGCGCGGTCGATGAGCGACTCGATCAGGCCCTCCGCGTCGAGGTCGAAGGCGCGGCGATCCTCCGTCCCGGTGACCAGCCGGCCCGCGGCCGCGTACAGGTACCCCGCGTCGACGAAGATCGCGTGGGTCGAGGGGGTCTTGGCCACTTCGGCGAGCATGCGCTGGAGCAGCTCGTTGGTGCGGTCGATACGGGCCTGGAGTGCGGCGAGGTCGTCATTCATCGCCTCCATTGTCCGGGTGGTCACGCTGCGGAGCCAACCGGTCCCGGTCGGTCCCGCAACCGTCACTACCGGGCAGTACTTAGCTGTTCGAAAAATTTCCTTAGCGTAGGGAATGTTTGACTCGGGCAGTCCGTTGTAGAGGGTGTATGCCAGTAGTTCTCCTCAGGAGGATGACCAGACGAAGGGAGAAGCCTTGCGCTTCGAAATCATGCGCCTCGACGAGATCAACGGGACTACCGTGGACAGCACCGTCGTAGACGCCGCCTCCGTCAACCGGATCGTTCAGCAGGCCGCCGCCATCGGGCAGCGACTGTGGATTCGACCGGCCGAGACCACGGTCTCGTAACACTTGACGTAACAGCCTTCAGAGCCCCCGTACGACATCGATGTCGTACGGGGGCTCTGCGCTGTACGGGGCTCTCGCGCGGGGCGGGCGGCCGCCTCACGCGCCCTTGATCACCTGCAGGACGCCGTTGATGATCTGCTGCACCGCGATCGCGGAGAGCATCATGCCCGCGAGCCGCGTCACGAGGACCACGCCGCCGTCCTTGATGACCCGGATGATCAGCAGCGAGTAGCGCATCGTCGCCCACAGCACGACATGGATCGCGAGGATCGCGGCCCACACCGAGACCTGCGTGGCGACGCTGTGGGCCTTCTGCACGGCCAGGATGACCGACACGATGGCGCCGGGACCGGCCAGCAGCGGCATGCCCAGCGGTACGAGGGCGACGTTGACGTCCTTCGTCTGCTGGGGCTCGTCCGTCTTGCCGGTGAGCAGGTCGAGCGCGATCAGCAGGAGCAGCAGGCCGCCCGCGATCATCAGCGCGGGGACGGAGACGTGCAGGTAGTCCAGGATCTGGTGACCGAGCAGCCCGAAGACGACGATCACGCCTCCGGCCACGCAGACGGCCTGGAACGCCATCCGCCTCTGCACCTTGGCGGGACGCCCCGCGGTGAGCGCGAGGAAGATCGGGGTGATCCCGGGGGGATCCATGATGACGAAGAGGGTCAGGAACAGGGAGCCGAAGACGGCGACATCGAACATGGGTGGAGCGCAGGCCTTGCGGAGGAGACGGACGAATCAGGAGAAAGCAGAAGAACGGGAGAAAGCCGAGGAAACGGCTTTGCGCGGGTAAGGCGGCGGTGGGCCTCAGGCTCCGCCGGTCCCGGGCACCGGGAACGCCCCGGTCGCCCGCCGGACGATCTCCCCGTACACCTCGGGGTCGGTGGTGTACTCGCCGAGCGCGACGGCCTTCCGGCTGCCGTGGTAGTCCGAGGACCCCGTGGTCAGCAGCCCCAGCTCCTTCGCCAGCCCGCGCAGCCGGGCCCGGGTGTCGGTGTCGTGGTCCATGTGGTCGACCTCGATGCCGTCCAGGCCGGCCGCGGCCAGCTCGGCGATCGTGGACTCCGGCACCGTGCGGCCGCGCTTGGCGGCGGCCGGGTGCGCGAAGACGGTGACGCCGCCCGCACTCTTGACCAGCCGGATCGCCTCGAAGGGGTCGGTCTCGTGCTTCTCCACGAAGGCCCGGCCGCCGTCGGCGAGCCACTCGTCGGTGAAGGCGTCGCTCACGGTCGCCACGACGCCGAGCTCGACGAGCGCGGAGGCGACGTGCGGACGCCCGACCGATCCGCCGCCGGCGATCCGCTCCACCTGCTCCCAGGTGACCGGCACGCCCAACCCGTTCAGCTTGGCGATCATGGCCTGGGCGCGCGGCACCCGGTCGTCCCGGACCAGCTCGCGCTCGGCGAGCAGTGCGGGCTCCTCGGGATCGAAGAGGTACGCCAGCAGATGCATGGAGACGCCGTCGACCCGGCAGGACAGCTCGGCGCCGGTGACGAGGGTGAGCCCCTCGGGCAGCGCGGCGGTGGCAGCGGCGTACCCGCGAGTGGTGTCGTGGTCGGTCAGCGCGACGACGTCCAGACCGGCCGCGGCGGCGTGACGCACCAGCTCGGCCGGGGTGTCCGTACCGTCGGAGGCCGTGGAGTGGCAGTGCAGATCGATGCGCACGACGCGGGCTCCAGGCGGTGACGGGTCGGATGAGGACACCTAAGGATAGCGGGATTCCCGCACTCCGGTGTCACACCCGCAGCCGGGATGCGCCCCCTACACCTGGCCCGCACGACGTCACGGCTTCAGCAGCCGCGGTGACAGCGCTCCACACGGCACGAGGTCGACCTCGGCGCCGACGTCCCGCAGGTCCGTCAGCACCAGCTCGTCGTACATCAGCAGCCCGGTCTGCTCGGGCCACACCACCGCCCACAGCCACAGTCCGAGCGCCTCGCCCGCGAAGACGGCGCGGTCGTCGGGGGCGCCGGAGACGTGCCACAGCGGGGTCGGGCGTCCGGCGGCCAGGACCTTGGCCTGGGGCGGCTTCTCGACGTTCAGATACGGCCCCGGGTCCGGGCCGTCGATGCCGGCGTAGCGGGCGCCGAGGCCGACGCCGAGCTCCTCGGCGACCAGGATCAGCTCGCCCACCCCGCCGAGCGGGCCGGGGCCCGAGCAGGCCACCGCCGTCGCGCGGCCGCCGCTGCGGTCGTCGCCCGCGATGGCCACACCCGTGAACAGCCAGCCGACCGGCAGCGGCCACGGCATCCACACCGGGACCTGCGTGCGATGCACCACGACACTGAGCGCCTCGACGCTGGGCGGGATCACAGGCTGCAACGGATGCACCGTCCCGTGCACATCGCACTGCCAGGAATCGGCGAAGAGTCCGGGAGCCCTGACCCGGCCACCACACTTCGGGCAACTGGGTTCGCCCCTCATAGGGCCCCACGGTCCTACCCCCGCTGCGCCACGTCAAGGACGATCACCCGTCCGGGCGGAAACACCGACCAGGAGGAATGGGACAGCCCGTGCATCGGCGGCGTGGGAGGCCCGAGGGAGGGGACCCGGGACACGGCGTCGAGGCGGTCACCACCGCCTCCAACTGGCCGCCTTCCGAACGGTGTTGGTGAGATCCGCCACTCCCGGTTCAGTCGAGCGGGACGGAGCGGCGGGCGGGATCGCGCAGGTCGGTGCCGTTCGTCAGCCAGCGCTCCTGGAGGGCCTGGGCGCCGTGGACGCGCTTCCAGGCGGCCTCGTTCGGCGTCATCGGGAGCAGCGGCAGGAAGCGCACCGGCTCCAGGGGCTCCTCCAGTTCCAGGTCCTCGACCAGGCCGCCCGGCTCGGCGACCAGGACCGAGGTGAAGGGGGCCCCGGGCCACAGCGACTCGCCCAGGTCGAGGGAGGCGCCGGGGGTCACCACCAGGCCTTCCACCTGCGGAGACGCGGCGAGCACGGCGAGCGGGCGGAGCGCCTTGTCGGTGTCGGCGAGGCCGGCGCGGACCGAGAGGACCAGCTCGGCGCGGGGCCCCTTGACGGGGTCGGCGAGCACCGCCGTGGGGTCGGCCATGGGGTGCGCGGACATGCCGAGCGTGGCGTAGCGGACGACGTCACCCTCCTGGAAACGGAGCACCTCGATGCGGTCCGTACCGAGGAAGGTGACCGCGGCGCGCGCGTCCGGTTCGCCCAGCGCGGTGCTCAGCCGGGCCTCGACCAGAGGGAGGACATCAACCATGCCGTGAGCATAGAACTCGTCAGCTGAAGGCAAAGCGGCACCTTGACACTTCGGGCGGCTGGTACTCTGAGCCGGTGGTTCGGGGCGGCACGCAGAAGCGATGCAGTCGAGTCCCGGTACCGACGAATCTCCCTTACGAGGGACCGGCCGGAGGAGGTGGGGCTGCGATGGATCGAAGTCGACCGTGCAGTACCATCCGCTCTTCCGGCCGTTGATGTAGCTGCTCCGGCTCGTTCTGCCTGGCTGCCACCTCTCGCAATCGTGCGCGCTCCTGCCGCCACACGGAAGAGCACTTCGTTTCGTTTTACCTGATCGTCTGATCTGCCCGATCGCCTGACCAGTCCGATGCGTCCGGCCTGGGTCATCCGATCTGCATCAGTTGCCGAATCAGCAGCGAAGCTCAACACCGCGACGGTGCGGTGCTCCCCGCTTTGTGGACGTGCCAAACATCCGCAGTCAGGACGTCCTCATTCCGGGTAGTTCCAACCGTCGTAGCGGCCCTTGCGTGCCTCGCTGCTCGTTGCGAAGGAGCCTGCCATGTCGATGATCCGCGACCTGCGCGCCGTGGTCCGTCCGTCCCGTCCGTCGCTGCGCAAGGACGCCCGGCGCACGGACGTCCTGCGCATGGACACCGGCGCCTACGACAGCACCCGCGACCCCTCGACCCCCTCCGCCGTCGTCGACTGCGCCGTGTACCGCGAGGGCGTCCGCGTCGAGAGCGAGGGTCCGCTGACCCCGCAGGAGGCGATGCGGCTGGTGCGCCGCGACGGGGGGTTCGTGTGGATCGGGCTGCACGAGCCGACCGAGGCCGAATTCTCCGGTATCGCAAGCGAGTTCGGGCTGCACCCGCTGGCCGTGGAGGACGCGGTGCAGGCGCACCAGCGCCCGAAGCTGGAGCGGTACGACGACTCGCTCTTCACCGTCTTCAAGACCATCCACTACGTCGAGCACGACCGGCTCACCGCCAACAGCGAGGTCGTGGAGACCGGTGAGGTCATGTGCTTCACCGGGCGGGACTTCTTCATCACCGTCCGGCACGGCGGCCAGGGCTCGCTCAGGGCGCTGCGGCACCGGCTGCAGGACGACCCCGAGCTGCTCGCCAAGGGCCCCTCGGCCGTGCTGCACGCCATCGCCGACCATGTCGTCGACGGCTACATCGCGGTCGCGGACGCGGTGCAGGACGACATCGACGAGGTGGAGACGGAGGTCTTCTCGCCGGGCCGCAAGGGCGGGGTCTCCCGCGGTGTGGACTCGGCGCGGATCTACCAACTCAAGCGTGAGGTGCTGGAGTTCAAGCGTGCGGTGTCGCCGCTGCTGCGCCCCATGCAGCTGCTGAGCGAGCGGCCGATGCGGCTGGTCGACCCCGACATCCAGAAGTACTTCCGGGACGTCGCCGACCACCTCTCCCGCGTGCACGAGCACGTGGTCGGCTTCGACGAGCTGCTGAACTCCATCCTCCAGGCCAACCTCGCCCAGGCGTCGGTCGCGCAGAACGAGGACATGCGCAAGATCACGGCCTGGGCCGCGATCATCGCCGTGCCGACGATGGTGTGCGGCGTGTACGGCATGAACTTCAAGTACATGCCCGAGCTGCACTGGAAGTACGGCTACCCGGTGATCATGGGCATCACGGTGGCCCTCTGTCTCGGCATCCACCGCACCCTGAAGCGCAACGGCTGGCTGTGAGCAGCCGCCGGGGCGGCTCGGCGGCTGGATAGGCTGGGCGCATGACAAGCGAGCTGCTCGACCAGGCCCTCGTCGAGGAGGCCACCAAGAAGTCCGGCCTCATCTGGGTCAAGGGCGCCGGGGTGCCCGCCCCTCGGGTGCTGTGGCACGCCTGGCACGAGGGCGCGGCCTGCGTGGTCGGCGACGGGCCCGGGGAGCAGCCGCTGACCGGACTGGCCGACGGCGGCTCGGCCGAGGTGGTCGTCCGCAGCAAGGACAAGGGCGGCCGGCTGGTCGACTGGACGGCGACGGTGGCCGAACTGGCACCGGGCTCCCCCGAGTGGGAGGCGACGGTGGCCGAGCTGAAGGGCAAGCGCCTCAACGCGTCCGACGGCGAGGCCATGACCGAGCGCTGGGCGCGCGAGTGCCGGGTGCTCCGCCTGGTGCCGACGGGCCGGACGACTCCGCTGCCCGACGGTTCCCTCGCCGAGCCCCCGATGCCGACCCCGGCGACGACGCGCCGGCCGATCCCCGCGGGCCTGCCGCGGCTGCTCCTGAAGCGGCGCAAGAGGAACAAGAGGAAGTAGGGCGCCTCACCTCGTAGGCCGCTCCGCGCGCGGACCGGGCCCCGGCCGACGCCCGCCGCCCCTAAGGCCTCCTACGACGACGGCAGCTGGCCGCCGTAGTCCACGGTGTCGTTCTTCGCGGGCTCCGTGAGGGCGAAGTCCTTGCCCCATTCGGAGAAGCTGAGCGTCCCCGCGCCGCCGCCGCGGACCAGGCGGAGCGGATACGGCTTGCCCTCCAGGGAGACGTCGAGGGTGCCGCCGGAACCCTGGTCGCCGGTGACGCGGACGGTGCGGGTGCCGGCCTGCTCGTGGTAGCCGTCCTTGGCCGGCTTGCCGTGCAAGGACAGAAGGCTGCCGAGGAGCACGCCCTTGTCCGTGAAGACGCTGAACTTCTTGTACACGGGGTCGCCCTGCGGCACCTTCACGTACTTGCCGCCCAGCTTGTCCGCGGCCGCCGCGCCCCCGCCGTCCGCCTTGTGCCAGAAGCCCGCGTCGGCCTTCAGATAGAGCTCCTTCCCGATCCGCAGCATCCGGAAGGTCGTCCCCTTCGAGGTGACCGAGCCCGTCCCGCCGTCGGACTTCAGGCGCACGTCGAGCGCGTACGAGCGCCCGCTGGCCACCACGGTCCCCGACAGCCGCACCGCACCGGCCGCGTCCGCCGCCGCGACGGTCTTCGCCTGGATCTTGTCCGCGGCCAGCTTGCCCACGCCGTTGGTGCCGGCGTCCGGGTCCCCGTCGCCCCCGCATCCCGCGAGCACCGCCGTTCCCGTCACCACCAGAGCGCACGTCGCGGCCAGCGGCGCGGCCCGGCGGGTTCGGCCCTGCAAAACCACAGAGCCCTGGGAAGTCACAGTCACGGGCGGGGCTGCCTTTCTGACGGGTCCTGAGCAGCGTACGCAGCGTACCGGGGGCGCAGCGGCCGTTCGGAGCCAGTCCGTCCGGACCGCTCACCAGGGCGTGCCCGATCAGGACGGGCTAGCCTGAAGCCCATTGAGCGGGCAATTCGGAAAAGGAGCGCGATCCGCAGCACTTCGGATGTGAAGACAGCCGCACTTCGGACATGAAGGGCGTCGCAAGAGGTCGCAAAGGGTCGCAAACGGTCGCAAGAGGCCGTAAAGGAAGGAGAGCCATGGCAGCCGGCGCTCCCCGGATCTTCGTCTCGCACCTCGCCGGTGTCCCCGTCTTCGATCCGAACGGCGATCTGGTGGGCCGTGTACGGGACGTGGTCGTCATGCTGCGTGTCGGGCGGCGGCCCCCGCGGGTGCTCGGCCTGGTCGTCGAACTGCCCACCCGGCGCCGCATCTTCCTGCCCATGACCCGCGTGACCGGCATCGAGTCCGGCCAGGTCATCAGCACCGGTGTGCTCAACGTGCGCCGCTTCGAGCAGCGGCCCACCGAACGCCTCGTCTTCGGGGAACTGCTCGACCGGCGCGTCAAGCTCGTCGAGACCGACGAGGAGGTCACCGTCCTGGACCTGTCCATGCAGCAGCTGCCGGCCCGCCGGGACTGGGAGGTCGACCGCGTCTTCGTACGGAAGGGCAGGAAGGGGGGCGCCTTCCGACGGGCCAAGGGCGAGACGCTCACCGTGGAGTGGTCGGACGTCGCCGGGTTCTCCCTGGAGGAGCACGGGCAGGGCGCCGAGAGCCTGCTCGCCACCTTCGAGCAGCTGCGCCCCGCCGACCTCGCCAACGTGCTGCACCACCTCTCCGCCAAGCGCCGCGCCGAGGTCGCCGCGGCCCTCGACGACGACCGCCTCGCCGACGTCCTGGAGGAGCTGCCCGAGGACGACCAGATCGAGATCCTCGGCAAGCTGAAGGAGGAGCGCGCGGCGGACGTCCTGGAGGCCATGGACCCGGACGACGCGGCCGACCTGCTCGCCGAGCTCCCGGAGGCCGACAAGGAGCGGCTGCTGAGCCTGATGGAGCCCGACGACGCGGCGGACATGCGGCGCCTGATGCAGTACGAGGAGCACACAGCCGGCGGCCTGATGACCACCGAGCCCATCGTGCTGCGGCCCGACGCCACCGTCGCCGACGCCCTCGCCCTCATCCGGGACCCCGACCTGTCCCCCGCCCTCGCCGCCCAGGTGTACGTCTGCCGACCGCCCGACGAGACCCCGACCGGCAAGTACCTGGGCACCGTCCACTTCCAGCGCCTGCTGCGCGACCCGCCGTACACCCTGGTCAGCTCGCTGATCGACGACGAGCTCCAGACGCTCGCCCCCGACGCCGCGCTGCCCGTCATCGCCGGGTTCTTCGCCGCATACGACATGGTCGCGGGGCCCGTCGTCGACGAGTCCGGCTCGCTGCTGGGCGCGGTGACCGTGGACGACGTACTGGACCACATGCTGCCCGAGGACTGGCGGGAGACGGAGTACCACCTCGACGAGGAGCCGGCCGGCGGGGCGGGCGAGGGGGCGAGCACGCATGGCTCCTGAGCGCGAGAGCACCCGCGAGCGCACGCCCACGGGCGCCACCGCCGCACCGCGCCCGCGCGCCCGGCTCGACCAGCCACGCCCCCCGCGGCGCCGGATCGTGCCCGAATTCGACCCGGAGGCCTTCGGTCGGTTGTCGGAAAAGATCGCGCGCTTCATCGGCACCGGGCGGTTCCTCGTCTGGATGACGGTCGTGATCATCGTGTGGGTGGTGTGGAACGTCGCCGTACCGGGGCGCCTGCGCTTCGACGAGTTCCCGTTCATCTTCCTGACGCTGGCCCTGTCCCTGCAGGCCTCCTACGCGGCCCCGTTGATCCTGCTCGCGCAGAACCGGCAGGACGACCGCGACCGGGTCAACCTCGAACAGGACCGCAAGCAGAACGAGCGGTCGATCGCCGACACCGAGTACCTGACCCGCGAGATCGCCTCCCTGCGCATGGGCCTGGGCGAGGTGGCGACCCGGGACTGGATCCGCTCCGAGCTGCAGGATCTGGTCAAGGAGGTGGAGGAGAAGCGGCGCCACGACGGGCACGCCCCCTTCCCCGCGGAACGGCCGGAGCACCCGGAGCGCACGGAGCGGTCCGGACGCTCCGAACGGCCACAACGGCCGGACCGCCCGCCCGGACGTGACGCAGACGACCGCTGACAGGTCTTACGAAGGCCCCCACCGAGCGCCGTACCATCGTCCTATGGCTACGGAAGACGCGGTGCGCGAGGCACTGGCGACGGTGAACGACCCCGAGATCAACCGCCCCATCACCGAACTCGGGATGGTCAAATCGGTGGAGATCGGCGAGGACGGTGCGGTCGCGGTCACCGTGTATCTGACGGTCTCCGGCTGTCCGATGCGCGAGACCATCACGCAGCGGGTGACCGAGGCGGTCTCCCGCGTCGACGGCGTCACCCGCGTCGACGTCACGCTCGACGTGATGAGCGACGAGCAGCGCAAGGAGCTGGCGAACGCCCTGCGCGGCGGCCAGGCCGAGCGCGAGGTGCCCTTCGCCAAGCCGGGCAGTCTCACCCGTGTGTACGCGGTCGCCTCCGGCAAGGGCGGCGTCGGCAAGTCCTCCGTGACGGTGAATCTCGCGGCGGCGATGGCGGCCGACGGTCTGAAGGTCGGTGTCGTCGACGCCGACATCTACGGCCACAGCGTGCCGCGCATGCTCGGCGCCGACGGCCGGCCGACGCAGGTCGAGAACATGATCATGCCCCCTTCGGCCAATGGCGTGAAGGTCATCTCCATCGGCATGTTCACCCCGGGCAACGCCCCGGTCGTGTGGCGCGGCCCGATGCTGCACCGCGCGCTCCAGCAGTTCCTGGCGGACGTGTGGTGGGGCGACCTGGACGTCCTGCTCCTGGACCTGCCGCCCGGGACCGGCGACATCGCCATCTCCGTGGCCCAGCTGATCCCCAACGCCGAGATCCTGGTCGTGACGACGCCTCAGCAGGCGGCCGCCGAGGTGGCCGAGCGGGCCGGTTCGATCGCCGTCCAGACGCACCAGAAGATCGTGGGCGTCGTGGAGAACATGTCGGGGCTCCCCTGCCCCCACTGCGACGAGATGGTCGACGTCTTCGGCACGGGCGGCGGCCAGTTGGTCGCCGAGGGGCTGAGCCGCACCACGGGTACGACGGTCCCGGTCCTCGGCTCCATCCCCATCGACGTCCGCCTGCGCGAGGGCGGCGACGAGGGCAAGCCGATCGTCCTGACCGACCCGGACTCCCCGGCGGGCTCTGCCCTGCGGGCGATCGCGGGCAAGCTCGGCGGACGCCAGCGCGGCCTGTCGGGGCTGTCGCTCGGGATCACCCCGAAGAACAAGTTCTAGGGCTGAGAAGAGTTCTGGAACTTCCAGGACACAAGGCCGTATGACGAAGGGGCGCCGCTGGTGAGCGGCGCCCCTTCGTCATGCGTCAGCACGCGTCGTCACGCGTCGTCGCGTAAAAGCCTCACTCGTACGTGTTGATGTCCTTGATCATCGAGAACGCGAGGCCGTACGCGCTCATCCCCCTGCCGTACGCGCCCAGGTGCGCCCCTTCCTGCGTCGACCCGGCGAGGACCCAGCCGAACTCGGACTCGCGGTAGTGGAAGGGCGTCGGCACGCCGTCGACCGGCAGGGAGAGCGTCGACCAGGCCGGGCCGGAGAGATCGTCGGCCAGGATCCAGGCCGTCTCCGTCTGCTGCTCCAGCCAGTCGTCCCGCAGCGTGTGGTCCATCTGCCCGGGCCAGGTGAAGGTCAGCAGCCCCACACCGGCCAGCCAGGCCGCCGAGGACACCGACGTGGCCTCCATCAGCCCCGTGCCGTCGGCGCTGCGCCGTACGGGATGTGCGGCCACGGTGACGACGACCGCGAACTTCTCGCGGGGGTCGGTCGCGGACGCCGTGTGCTCGTTGCGTACGGACGGTTCGTCGCCGTGCCCGGTCGAACCGTGCTCGACGGCGCCGTCGGCCGTCACACCGACCTGCATCAACCAGCGCGGCCCCGTGAAGGCCTCGTCGAGGCCGTACCAAGGGAAGGGCGCCAGCAGGTAGCCGTCGACCGTGCGCCGGGCCGAGGGGAACTGCTGTCCGCCCTGCGCACCGGACGCCTGCGCGACCGCCCCACTTGTCGTCTCCATGTGCCCGGACGCCTCCTCGCTCTCGTCGGACCGGGACGGCCCGCCCCCCTTCGGGCGTTCTCGTCCGGTCCGCACAACAACTCGGCAGCATAGCCACCCCAGTCGGAGCGGCAGGGAAAACGCCCGGCGCGTGCGGCGTCCATACGGCCGGTTTCACGCCGTGCGCGCCCCGCGCGCCGTATGAAACGCGTCACGTCCGACGTAAAACGCTGTCATGTCCGATCACAACACGCCACGTGGCGACGGAAACGCGCCACGCCCGTGCGAGAACGCGTAGACGCCCCTGCGGGAACGCGTTACGTACCGACGGGAACGCGCCACGTCCCCGCGGGGGCGGCTACGACGCTCAGGTGGCCTCCGCGTCGAAGGGCGGGCGCTCGTCCTTGCCCGGATCCTCGGGCTTCTTGGTCATGTCGACGCGGCGGCCGGAGGAGCCCGGGTCAGTGGCCTCGGCCATCTCCTTCTTCAGGTCGAAGCCGTTGCGGATCTCCTTGATCCCCAGCTCGTCGCTGTCCATCTGCTTGCGGATGAACGTCTTGGGGTTGAGGTCCTCGAACTCGAAGTCCTTGAACCCCGGGCCGAGTTCCTCGCGAATGTCGTGCTTGGCGCTCTCCGAGAACTCGCGGATCTTCCGGATCGTCCGCATGGCGTCCTGGATGACCTTGGGGAGCTTGTCGGGACCGAAGACGAGCACGGCGAGCACGATGATCGTCACCAGCTCGAGCGGTCCTATGTCATTGAACACCTGAAGCTCCTTGCGATGTCCTCGGCCTCGGCCCCTCCGCGGTCTACGGTGCGGGGCTTCCGTGGTCCGGGCCGGGTCCACGGTACCCGGCACACCTGTCCGACCGGTACCGTCCCGAGCTGTCCGAGTGGGTACGGTGGGCCGGTTTTCCGGGATATTTGCCATGTGGGGCCATGGGCGGGGCCCTGACCTGTGAGTTTCCGGCCAGCGACGGGCGGTTCCCGTCGGCCGCGTCGGCCGCGTCGGCCCCGTCAGCCGCGGTCGGACGAGCCGAGCACCAACGTGACCTGTTTCTTGCGGCCGTCGCGCTCGACGGCCAACAGCAGGCGCTCGCCGGGACGGTGGGCCCGGGTCCTGGCTATCAGTTCCTCGCCGGAGTGGACGCGCTGCCCGTCGGCCGCCGCGATGACATCGCCCGCTTCCAGCCCGGCCAGATCTCCCGGGCCTCCCGTGGTGATCGCGGGGCCCCCGGCGCCGCCCTTGGTGGCGATGCGGGCGCCGTCCCCGGTGTACCCCATGTCGAGGGTGACGCCGATGACCGGGTGGGTCGCCCTGCCCTTGTTGATCAGCTCCTCGGCGACGCGCTTGGCCTGGTTGACGGGAATCGCGAAGCCGAGGCCTATGGAGCCGGCCTGGCCGCCCTCCGGGTCGGAGGCGTTGTCGGCGGAGCGGATGGCGGAGTTGATGCCGACGACACGGGCCTTCGAGTCGAGCAGCGGTCCCCCGGAGTTGCCCGGGTTTATGGGCGCGTCGGTCTGCAGCGCGTCCACGTACGACACGTCGCTGCCGCTGCCGCCCTCCGTGCCCTCGCCGCCCGCGGTGACGGGCCGCTCCTTGGCGCTGACGATGCCGGAGGTGACGGTGTTGGCGAGGTCGAAGGGGGCGCCGATGGCGACGACGGGGTCGCCGACCCGGACGTTGTCGGAGTTGCCGAGGGGCAGCGGTGTGAGCCCGTGTACGTGGCGGACCCGGACGACGGCGAGGTCGTAGCCGCTGTCCCGGCCGACGACCTCGGCCTTGACGCTCTGGCCGCCGCTGAACGTCACGGTCACCTCGCCGCCCGAGCCGGCCGGCTCGACGACGTGGTTGTTGGTGAGGATGTCGCCGCGCGCGTCGAGGACGAAGCCGGTGCCGGTGCCCTGTCCGCTGTCACCGCTCACGTGCAGCGTGACGACGCTGGGCAGCGCCCGGGCCGCGATCCCGGCCACGCTGTCCGCGGGCCGCCCGGTGGCCTCGCGGCCCGCCTGCGGCAGCTGTATGTCCCCCACACCACCGTTGCGATCGAGATAGGCGCCCATCACACCGCCCGCGCCCCCGGAGGCCAGAACCAGCGCCAGAGCACCCCCGACAAGAGCCTTCCGAGCCCGCCTGCGCCGCTGCTCGTCGCTGAGCACGACGGCACCGTTCTGCTGGAGGGGGACGGCGGCAGCCGGGGCGGCCCAGGGGTCGTAGCGGTGCCAAGGGTCGGGAGGCGGGGCGACGGTCGTTTCCGGTGGCGCGGGGGGCGTCTCCGGGGCCGCGTCGACCGGGGCCGGGGCCGCGCGGGTCGCCTCCGGTGCTGCGCCGGTCGCCTCCGCCGCCGCCCCGGACACAGCCGCGGGTGCGCCCGCAGGCGCCGGGACAACAGACTCCCCGGAGGGCCGCTCCAGCTCGAAGTCGCCCTCCGTGCTCAGCCCGACGTCGCCGTCCGAACTCGGCTTGAGCTCCCCCTGGGAGTCGTCAGACACCACGCCCTTGCTCATGCTCTCCCCACAGCCGGCCGCGGAACGTCGACTCCGCGCACGGCACTCCGTGGCGGGCACGGCCCACCCTGGATTCAACCAGGTTCGCCCACAGCCGCGCAGAGCCTGTCAGGGAGCGGAACCTGTCAGGGCGTGGCGGACGGGTCGGCGAGGGATGCGGCGAGCAGGCCGGGGGTGGCGACCTCGGGCGCGGTGGCCCAGGAGGTCAGGGTGATCGGCGAGGCGTCGAGCGGACGTATCAACGGGGACATGACGGCCGCGCCGGCCACCACCGGCGTGGTCAGGGTGTGCAGGACGTCGGGGTCCTGCCCGGTGACGGCGGACGACGCCCCGGGCAGCAGGGGCGCGGAGGCCATGATCGGGGCCACCGGGCTCGCACCGGGCGACGTGCCCTGCACGAGCAGCGGCCCCGCCGGGCGGCGGCGCGCGGACTCGGGCGGGCTCGCCCCACCCGTACCCGCCGTACCGGCGATGCCTGCCGTACCTGCCGTACCTGCCGAACGAGCCGGCGTCATGTTGCTCTCCGTGCCCGAGCCGCCGCGGGCGTCCACGGTCGTGCCACCGGGGAAGCCCGAGGTCACACCGCCCAGGGCGACCGCGGCCAGCGACACCGCGCCCGCGGCGACGAATGCGAACCGCATCCCGCGCGAGGCGGACCGGTCGGCGTCCGGGCGGCCGACGGGGTGGATACGGAAGCCTCGGTCCGCGGACGGGGACGGGGCGTGAGGGCCGACGGGGACATAGCCGAACTCGAACCGGTCTTCGCGGCCCACGCCGAAGACGCCGGCGTCGGAGGCAGGCCCGGAAAGGCGGCCGGGGAGTCCGCCCCCGCCGAGCCGCGAACCGCCGCCGCCCGGGTCACCGCCGGGAAGCCCCTGGAGACGGGCCAGAAAGCTCTCGGAGGGCGGTGGGGGTGCCGCCTCCGCGAAGACGTTCTTCAGTCGGCGCTGGGCGTCCGCCTCCGCCTTGCACCGGGCGCAGGTGGCGAGATGGGCGAGGACGCGCTCGCGCGAGTCATGACCGAGCTCTCCGTCCACCAGGGCGGAGAGACGGTCTCCGAGGTGCTGTTCTGCGAAGCGTCCCTCCGCAGGTTTCGGCCATGATCCACTCACGCGGGCGCGCCCCCTCCTCCCAGGACGGGAACGCGCGGCACGAAGGAGCGGGAACGCCGCTCGGCGGCCCGCGCCTGCGGCGAACGGTGGGCAAGGGCCTTGCGGAGCTGGGAGCGGCCGCGGTGGATACGCGAGCGGACCGTGCCGAGCTTCACGCCGAGGGTCGTGGCGATCTCCTCGTACGACAGCCCCTCGATGTCGCACAGGACGACCGCGGCGCGGAACTCCGGCGCGAGGGTGTCGAGGGCCTGCTGGACGTCGGCGTCGAAGTGCGCGTCGTTGAGGACCTGCTGCGGGGTGGGCTCACGGCTGGGCAGCCGCTCCGCCGCGTCGTCGCCGAGGGCGTCGAAGCGGATGCGCTGCTTGCGCCGGACCATGTCCAGGAAGAGGTTCGTGGTGATGCGGTGCAGCCAGCCCTCGAAGGTGCCCGGCGTGTACGTGGACAGGGAGCGGAAGACCCGGACGAAGACCTCCTGGGTGAGGTCCTCGGCGTCGTGCTGGTTGCCCGTGAGGCGGTAGGCCAGGCGGTAGACACGGCCGCTGTGCGTGCTGACGATCTCGTCCCAGGTGGGCGGAGTCCATGCCTGGCCGTCCGTGTTGGTGGCGAAGGTCGCGGTCTGGGCCTCGCCCGCGGCGGAACCGGTGGCGTGGCTGTGGTCAGCAGCGGTGTCGTTCACGGATTTCGGCCTGCCCGCCGATCCGAGAAAGCGCCGTAGCACTCCTCCGCGATCCACAGGCGCAGCCGCACCTCCCCTGTCGGCTCTGGTGGTGTCCAGCGGAGCCCCTACCATAGCCACCTCGCCCGTTAGCTCCGGATAAGCGGTTTTACGAGAATTTGATCTGGGCTGACAGGGCTCATGCGGCTGCGTCAGCACTTGCTCGACATCCTTGTCCACCTCTTACCCCCCGTCGAGTCCCGCACCTCTCACTCAACCCTTTAAACGCCCGGTCCCATCAGCGAGTTCCCACAGCCAACGGATACAGTCACGCCCAGGCAACCACGGGGACAGGAGAGGGCCATTACCGGCAACCGGCAGACGAGCTGGGCGTTCGCCGACGCCTTTGTCGCCGAGGACGAAGCGCTGCTGTGGGCCCGTGACCGGGCCCGCGACGCGGGGCTGCGCTCGGTGACGCCCAGCACGGGCGCTGCGCTGCGGTTGCTCGCCGCCACCGTGGACGCGAAGGCGGTGGCGGAGATCGGTACCGGCTGCGGGGTGTCCGGGCTCCATCTGCTGTGCGGCATGCGCCCGGACGGCGTGCTGACCACGGTGGATCCCGAACCGGAGCACCAGCAGTTCGCCCGGCAGGCCTTCCGCGCCTGCGGCTTCGCCAGCAACCGGGCCCGCTTCATCCCGGGCCGCGCACTGGACGTGCTGCCCCGGCTCGCGGACGCCGGCTACGACCTCGTCTTCTGCGACGGCGACCGGCTGGAGTACCTCGACTACCTAGCTGAATCGTTGCGCCTGCTGCGGCGGGGCGGTCTGGTGGTCTTCGAGGGCGTCTTCACCAACGGCCGCACCGTGGACTCGGGACCGCAGCCCACCGAGGTGCTGCGGGTGCGGGAGCTGCTGCGGACGGTGCGGGAGAGCGAGGAGCTGCTGCCGTCGCTGCTGCCGGTGGGCGACGGGCTGCTGTGCGCCGTGAAGCTCTGACCAGCGGAGCCACGGCGGGAATCCCCCTGAGAACGCGGCTGCCCCAGCACCGCAGGGTGCCGGGGCAGCCGAAAAGGCTATGGTCGCTTGTGCGTCAGACGACGACCTTCTTGAGCGCGTCGCCCAGCGCCTCGGCCTCGTCAGGGGTCAGCTCGACGACGAGCCGACCGCCGCCTTCGAGCGGAACGCGCATGACGATGCCCCGCCCCTCCTTGGTCACCTCGAGCGGGCCGTCACCCGTCCGCGGCTTCATGGCCGCCATGCTCGTTCCCCTTCCTGAAACCAGCTCATTGTCAGCCGACGGCCCCGGGAAGGGCGGGCGCGGCCCGTAAGGGACACGCGACACCGGCGTCGAACACATTGCTTCCAAGCCATTATCCCGCATCTCAGGACCCGATGACCAACATCAGTCGGCATCGCTTGCGCAACGCGCGCGAGCAAAACCACTCAATTCGGCGAAGTGGCTGCGATACTGCGTCGCCGCATCGTCACTCATCGACACCCACCGACCTGATCGGGCCGAAATTTCTTTGACGCAGGTCACATGTCCGCCTCGGCCCATGTACGGCGATCTCCGCCATGCTGTCCTTCAGACATCGACGTACCGGCCGGTACGTCGGACCCGTGAGACCGGAGGGAACGTGCCATGGCCGACACCGTGCTCTACGAGGTGAGCGACGGGCTCGCGACGATCACGCTGAACCGCCCCGAGGCGATGAACGCGCTGAACGTCGCGACCAAGGTCGCCCTCCGGGACGCGGCCCGGACCGCGGCCGACGACGACGCCGTACGGGCGGTGCTGCTGACCGCGGCCGGGGACCGGGCGTTCTGCGTGGGCCAGGACCTCAAGGAGCACATCGGACTGCTGGCCGCCGACCGCGAGTCGGGATCGGGACAGACGATGAGCACCGTGAGCGAGCACTACAACCCGATCGCCCGGGCCCTCGCCGGGGCGCCGAAGCCGGTCGTCGCCGCGGTGAACGGCGTCGCGGCCGGGGCGGGCTTCGGCTTCGCCCTCGCGGCGGACTTCCGGGTGGTGGCGGACACGGCGTCCTTCAACACGTCGTTCGCCGGGGTGGCCCTGACCGCCGACTCCGGGATCTCGTGGACGCTGCCGCGGGCCATCGGGCCGGCGCGCGCCGCCGACCTGCTGCTCTTCCCGCGCAACATCAGCGCCCAGGAGGCGTACGACCTCGGGATCGCCCAGCGCGTCGTGCCCGCCGGTGAGCTGCGGGCGGAGGCCGAGAAGATCGCCCGGAAGCTCGCCGCGGGACCGACCGTGGCGTACGCGGCGCTGAAGGAGTCGGTGGCGTACGGGCTCACGCACTCCCTCGACGAGACGCTGGAGAAGGAGGACGAGCTGCAGACGCGCGCGGGCCGGTCCGAGGACCACGCGATCGCGGTGCAGGCCTTCGTCAACAAGGAGAAGCCGAAGTACCTCGGCCGCTGACGTGACCGGGGCCGCTGACGCCCGGGGCACGGCCCCGGCCGGCGCTCAGCCGGCCGGGCGCCCCCGTGCGACGCAGTCGGCCAGGTGGTCGTCGACCAGGCCGCACGCCTGCATCAGCGCGTAGGCCGTCGTCGGCCCGACGAAACGCAGGCCGCGCTTCTTCAATGCCTTCGACAGGGCCGTCGACTCGTCCGTGACCGCCGGGACGTCCTCGAGCGTCCGCGGGGCGGGGCGGCGGTCCTGATCGGGGGCGTACGACCAGATCAGACCGTCCAGTTCGCCCGGGGACCACTCGGTGAGCACGCGCGCGTTGCCGAGCGTCGCGTCGATCTTCGCGCGGTTGCGGATGATGCCGGGGTCGCCGAGGAGCCGCTCGCGGTCCTCGTCGGTGAAGGCCGCGACCTTGGCGATCTGGAAGTCGGCGAAGGCGGTACGGAAGCCCGGGCGGCGGCGCAGGATCGTGATCCAGGACAGGCCCGACTGGAAGGCCTCCAGGCTGAGCCGCTCGAAGAGGGCGTCGTCGCCGTGGACCGGGCGGCCCCACTCCTCGTCGTGGTACGCCACGTAGTCCTCGGTGGACAGGGCCCAGGGGCAGCGCAGCGCGCCGTCCGGCCCGGCCAGGGCGCCTCGGTCGCTCACTGCTCGTCCTCCTGTCCGGGCTTGTCCAGCGGACCGCGCCTGCCGGACCGGGCGCCGGCCAGGGCCGTCTCCAGGTCGGCGATACGGGCGTCGCGCTCGGCGAGTTCCGCGGCGAGACGGCCGAGGGCGTCGTCCACGTCCACCATGCGGTAGCCGCGCGCGGCGAGCGGAAAGCGGAGGCTCTCCACGTCCGCGCGGCCCACCGGCCGGTCCGGCGGCAGCGGGTCGTGCAGCCGCTCGGGCGCCGCCTCCGGCAGCGGACCGCTCTCGCCGCCGCCCACCACGGCGAGCGTCACCGCGGCGACCACCACGGCGAGCGCGACGACCAGGAACAAGAACATGACCATCGCTGGGCCCCCACGCTCGGTGTGCTCGTTGTGCTCATTGTCGAATGTGTCAGGCTCCGATCGTGCCATGCGACGCTGACAGTCAGGGTCGCGGCCGGACGTAGTCGGGACACCGGACCGGACGAAGCCGGGACGTAGGACCGGACGAAGCCGGGACGTAGGACCGGATGCATCCGGAACACGGGACCCGACGTATGCCGGGACGCAAGAGACGCAAGAGGAAGAGGTCACAGGGGATGCTCAGGCTGGGCAAGCGGGAATTCGAGCCGCACGAGCCGGTGATCATGGCGATCGTGAACCGGACCCCGGACTCCTTCTACGACCAAGGTGCCACCTTCCGCGACGAGCCGGCGCTGGCGCGCGTGGAGCAGGCGGTGGCCGACGGAGCCGCGATCATCGACATCGGCGGGGTGAAGGCCGGGCCCGGCGAGGAGGTCACGGCCGAGGAGGAGGCGCGCCGGACGGTCGGCTTCGTGGCCGAGGTCCGGCGGCGGTTCCCGGACGTGATCATCAGCGTGGACACCTGGCGGGCCGAGGTCGGCGAGGCCGTCTGCGAGGCCGGTGCCGACCTGCTGAACGACGCGTGGGGCGGGGTGGACCCCGGGCTCGCGGAGGTCGCCGCCCGCTACAAGGTGGGTCTCGTCTGCACGCACGCGGGCGGCGTGGAGCCGCGGACGCGGCCGCACCGGACGACGTACGACGACGTCATGGCCGACATCCTCGACGTGACCGTGGGACTGGCCGAGCGGGCGGTGTCGCTGGGCGTGCCGAGGGAGTCGGTGCTGATCGATCCCGGGCACGACTTCGGGAAGAACACGCGGCACAGCCTGGAGGCGACCCGGCGGCTGGACGAGATGGTGGCGACCGGCTGGCCGGTGCTGGTGTCCCTGTCCAACAAGGACTTCGTCGGGGAGACGCTGGACCGGCCCGTGAAGGAGCGGCTGATCGGGACGCTGGCGACGACCGCGGTGTCGGCGTGGCTGGGCGCGCAGGTCTACCGCGTGCACGAGGTGGCAGAAACCCGCCAGGTCCTGGACATGGTGGCGTCGATCGCCGGTCACCGGCCCCCGGCGGTGGCCCGCCGGGGACTGGCCTAGCCGAAGGGCCGGGGAGGCCGGCCGGTCGGCGGTCGGCCTCCCCGGACGGTCAGCGGGCGGCCTCCTTGGACACGAGGGCCACCGCCTCCTCCACGTCGTCCGTCACGTGGAACAGCATCAGGTCCGTCCCCGAGGCGTTGCCCTTGGCGATCACGGTGTTGCGCAGCCAGTCGACGAGGCCGCCCCAGTACTCGGTGCCGAAGAGGACGATGGGGAAGCGGGTGACCTTCTCGGTCTGGACCAGGGTGAGGGCCTCGAAGAGTTCGTCCAGGGTGCCGAGGCCGCCCGGCAGGACCACGAACCCCTGCGCGTACTTCACGAACATCATCTTGCGGACGAAGAAGTAGCGGAAGTTCAGGCCGATGTCGACGTAGGGGTTCAGCCCCTGCTCGAAGGGCAGCTCGATGCCGAGGCCGACCGAGATGCCGCCCGCCTCCAGGGCCCCCTTGTTGGCGGCCTCCATGACGCCGGGGCCACCCCCGGTGATCACGGCCCAGCCCGCCTCGACCAGGGCCCGGCCCAGCAGCACCCCGTCCTGGTACTCCGGCGATCCCACCGGCGTACGCGACGAGCCGAACACGCTGATGGCGGGGGGAAGCTCGGCCAGGGTGCCGAACCCCTCGATGAACTCCGACTGGATGCGCAGGACCCGCCAGGGATCGGTGTGGACCCAGTCCGAGGGGGCTCGCTCGTCCAGCAGGCGCTGGTCGGTGGTGCTCGGCGTCACCTGACCGCGTCGTCGGAGGACCGGTCCCAGGCGCTGCTCCTCCGGCGGCCGCTGCTTGCCCTCGGGGTTGCCAGTAGGCATATACGCTCCCTCCGCGATCGGGGCCCCTCCCTTGCCCGCGTGCTCCTGCTCCTGCGAAACCGCGAGCTCGGGAAGGACTTTCCACCTCAGCGTAGATCCACCCGGGTTACGGAGGGGGGACGTCCGCATGTCCGCCACGAAGCGCCACGCCCACCGGCTCGGCCCACCTCGGCCCCGCTCGGCCCGACTCGGCTCAGTCGGTCAGCCACGCCCTCAGGCGGGCCTCCCCCGCCAGGATCTTCCCCGTCTCCACCCGCTCGTCCCGCTTGTGCGCCAAGTGCGGGTTGCCGGGGCCGTAGTTGACGGCCGGGATGCCGAGCGAGGAGAAGCGGGAGACGTCCGTCCAGCCGTACTTGGGCCGCGGCACACCCCCGACCGCCTCGATGAAGGCCGCCGCGGCCGGGTGGGAGAGGCCGGGGAGCGCGCCGCCGCTGAGGTCGTCCACGACGAACTCCTCCACGCCGCAGCCCGCGAAGACCTCCCGGACGTGGGCGATGGCCTCCTCCTCCGTACGGTCGGGCGCGTAACGGAAGTTGACCGTGACCACGCACTCGTCGGGGATGACGTTTCCCGCCACCCCGCCCGTGATGCCCACGGCGTTCAGGCCCTCGCGGTACTCCAGGCCGTCGATCACCGGGTAGCGCGGCTCGTACGACGCCAGGCGGGCCAGGATCGGGGAGGCGGCGTGGATCGCGTTGGAACCCATCCAGCCGCGCGCCGAGTGGGCACGCTCGCCCTTCGTCTTCAGCAGGACGCGCAGGGTGCCCTGGCAGCCGCCCTCGACCTCGCCGTCCGAGGGCTCCAGCAGGACCGCGAAGTCGCCTTCCAGCCAATCGGGATGGACCTCGGCGACGTGCTTGAGGCCGTTCAGCTCGGCCGCGACCTCCTCGTTGTCGTAGAAGACGAAGGTCAGGTCGCGGTTGGGGGCGGGGACCGTCGCCGCGATGCGCAGTTGGACCGCCACTCCGGCCTTCATGTCGCAGGTGCCGCAGCCCCACAGGACGCCGTCGGCGTCGAGGCGCGAGGGGACGTTGTCCGCGATCGGCACCGTGTCGATGTGACCGGCCAGGATCACGCGCTCGGGCCGGCCCAGGTTCGTGCGGGCGATCACGTTGTTGCCGTACCGGTCGACCGTCAGGTGCGGCAGGGCGCGCAGAGCGGCCTCGATCGCGTCGGCAAGGGGCTTCTCCGTGCCGCTCTCCGAGGGGAAGTCGACGAGCTGCGCGGTGAGCGCCGCGGCGTCCAGCGTGAGGTCAAGCGTGGTATCGGCCATGGTGCCGACCCTAACGCGCCACCGGGTCGAGCACTGTTCATCGCGGGTTCACGCCCTCCTCCACTCCGAGCGCGGGCGCCCCTTGGCGCTCCAGTACCGTGTACGCGTGCCAGAGCCGACCTCCACCACCCCCAAGCGTCGCGGCCGCCTCTTCCGATTCGGTGCGGCCTTCGTGGTCCTGTGCGCCCTCGCGGGCTACCTCGTGGTGCAGTACGTCACCGGCGGCACGGGGGCTCCGGGCTGCAAGGTGGTCTCCGGCCAGCAGGGCGACGCGGAGTCGTACGAGTTCACGCCCGAGCAGGCGGTGAACGCGGCGACGATCGCCGCCGTCGGCACCGGCCGCCGCATGCCCGAGCGGGCCATCGCCATCGCGCTCGCCACGTCCCTCCAGGAGTCGGCCCTGCGCAACATCCAGCACGGCGACCGGGACTCGCTGGGCCTGTTCCAGCAGCGGCCCTCGCAGGGCTGGGGCACCGACAAGCAGATCATGGACCCGACGTACGCGGCGGGCATCTTCTACGAGCACCTGTCGAAGGTGCCGGGCTACATGGAGCTTCCGCTCACGGTCGCCGCGCAGCACGTGCAGCGCAGCGGCTACCCCGAGGCCTACGCCAAGCACGAGCCGGACGCCACGCTGCTGGCCGCGGCCCTGACCGGGCAGACGACGGCCACGCTGACCTGCGACGGCCGCCCGGAGACCACCGCCCAGGCGACGGCCGTGGAGGGCAGCGCGAGCGCGGCCACGGGCACCGATGCGGTACGGGCCGCGCTGGTACGGGACTTCGGGCGCGACGCGTTCCAGGAGACCGGCGCGGAGGTGGGCGGCACGACGACGCCCGCGGCCACGCCGACCCGGGCGTCGTCCCCCACGTCCTCCCCGACGCCGACCCCGACCGTGACCGCACGGGCGCACGGGCGGACCGTGACCGTGCCGGTGCCCGAGGGTGCGCGGACCGACGCGACCGGGCGCAGCGAGGAGGCGCGCGGCTGGCAGCTCGCGCACTGGGCGGTGGCCAACTCCTCGGCGCTGCACATCGAGCGGGTGGCGTACGCCGGGCGTGAGTGGACCGCCGGGAGCACGAACAGCCAGTGGCGTACGACCGGTACGGCGGGTGGCGGCGGTGCGGAGGCCTCGGCCGGGGACGTTCGCATCGTGACCGCGCAGTAGACCCAGCTGTAGCCCCAGCCGTAGAGACTCGGCTGCAGACCGCGCAGCCGTACGACAGGTCGCCTTCAAGGGTTACTTCACGCACCTCGGGCCCAAGGGTGCGCAGGTTTTCGCCCGGTCACTCTCGTGACAGTCAAAGCCCTTGGAAACAAAGAGGCGGAAGGATCCTGCAGGCGCGACCCGCGGACTCTCTTTGCCCGTTTTTATCCACAACCGATAATGCGACGCGTTATCAATTCTTTACCTTTGGGCTCCGCAACCTTCGCGGGCTTCGAGCGGTAGTCACTGCGTCCGAGCCCGGACGATCAACAGCGGTAAACGGCGCCGGAAAACAGCGCTGGGGACCTCAACTTCCGGGCACCGCAGGACGGTTCACTGTTCGGTTCACTGTTCTCCCGTCGAATGGAGCATCATGTCCCTCCCTCTGACCCGCCGGATCGCCCGTGCCGCGCTGCTCGTCGCAGCGGGAGCGGCCGCCGGGGTCGGTGCGGCCGGCTCCGCCAGCGCGGCGCCGAGTCTCCCGGCCACCCCGAACCTCGGCGGGCTGACCGCCCTGGACGGAGCGAGCGTCGGCAACACCCTGGACGGTGCGGCGCGGAACGTCACCGGTGTCGTCGGCGACGCGGGCGGCGCGGCGGTCAAGAAGGCGGTGCCGGTCGCGGGCAAGACCGGCGGCAAGGCCGTGAAGAAGGCCGCGCCCGCGGCGCAGAAGGCCGCGGGCGACGTGGCGGGCTCGGCCGGGAACATCCTCGGTGGCACGACCAAGTCGGCCACCAAGGGCGGGCTGCCCACGGGCTCGCTCACCAAGGGCGGGCTGCCTGGAGGGGCGCTGCCCACTTCTTCGCTGCCTACCTCTTCGCTGCCGCTGGGCTGAGACTCCTGCCGCGCGCACACCTTTTTTGGCTCTTTCGCCTTCGGGGCGCCTCAGCCGGTGTCGAGGGTGCGATCGTGCTCAGCCCTTCGGGCCTCCGTGCGTTCGCACCCTCGACACCGGCGCGCCCCTACGGCTCTTTCGCGGCCGACGCGTGGGGACACGTGATGTTGGTGGGCCCTGACTGTGGGTTGGTGTGAGCTGGTTGGGCGTCCACAGGTCTGTAGAACGTTCCCGCCGTGGTGGGGGTGGCTACTTGGTCAGCCTGGCCACCGCGGCCGCGATGCGCTCGTCCGTGGCCGTCAGGGCCACGCGTACGAACTTCTCGCCCGCCTCGCCGTAGAAGTCGCCCGGTGCCACCAGGATGCCCAGGTCGGCCAGGTGGGCCACCGTCTCCCAGCAGGACTCGTCGCGGGTCGCCCACAGGTAGAGGCTGGCCTCGCTGTGCTCGATGCGGAAGCCGTGGGCCAGCAGGGCCTCGCGGAGGGCCGTGCGGCGGGTGGCGTAGCGCTGGCGCTGTTCCTGGACGTGGGTGTCGTCGGACAGGGCCGCTACGACCGCCGCCTGTGTGGGCGCCGACGTCATCATGCCGCCGTGCTTGCGGATCTCCAGGAGGGGGCCCAGGACGGCCGGGTCGCCGGCGAGGAAGGCGGCGCGGTAGCCCGCCAGGTTCGAGCGCTTCGAGAGCGAGTGGACGGCCACGATGCCGTCGTACGAGCCGCCGTTCACGTCCGGGTGCAGGACCGAGACCGGGTCGGCCTCCCAGCCCAGTTCGAGGTAGCACTCGTCCGACACGAGCAGCACGCCGTGCTCGCGGGCCCAGGCGACGATGCGGGTCAGCTCCTCCTTGGAGAGGACCTTGCCCGTGGGGTTGGACGGCGAGTTCAGCCAGAGGAGCTTGAGGTTCGTCGGGTCCAGGTCGGTCGGGTCGTCGTAGACCTCGTGGTCGGATCGGGCCAGGCGGGCGCCCACCTCGTAGGTCGGGTACGCCAGGCGCGGGTAGGCCACCTTGTCACCGGGGCCGAGGCCCAGCTGGGTGGGGAGCCAGGCGACCAGTTCCTTGGAGCCGACGATCGGCAGGACGTGGCGGTGGGTGACCTCGCGGGCGCCCAGACGGCGCTCCAGCCAGCCGGTGATCGCGTCGCGCAGTGCCGGGGTGCCCCAGACCGTCGGGTAGCCCGGAGAGTCCGCCGCGTCGATCAGGGCCTTCTGGATCAGGTCGGGCACCGGGTCGACCGGGGTGCCTACGGAGAGATCGACGATGCCGTCCGGGTGCGCGGCGGCCGTCTTCTTGTACGGCTCCAGCTTGTCCCAGGGGAAGGTGGGCAGGCGGTCGGATACTGCGGACACGGAGGTTCTCGCTCGCTTTCGTCTGGTGCGGCAAACGCCTCGGTCCCGTGCGGCGCCGATCGGGAAGCGATCAGGCCGTACGGGACCGAGGCGGCACGATGTGCGGGCCGCCGATGCGGGTTACTCGGCCTGCGGCGGCAGAGCGGCGATGACGGGGTGATCACGCTCGATCAGCCCGAGCTTGCTGGCGCCACCGGGAGAGCCGAGCTCGTCGAAGAACTCGACGTTCGCCTTGTAGTAGTCCTTCCACTCCTCCGGCACGTCGTCCTCGTAGAAGATCGCCTCGACCGGGCAGACCGGCTCACAGGCACCACAGTCGACGCATTCGTCCGGTTGGATGTACAAGGACCGCTGGCCCTCGTAGATGCAGTCGACCGGGCACTCCTCGATGCACGCCTTGTCCTTCACGTCGACACAAGGCTGCGCGATGACGTAGGTCACGCTGTCGTTCCTCCTCGATAGGGCGCTGGCGGGCCTCCGTAGGCTCCGCCGCCTGGCGCGCGGGAGCGCGGCGTCGTCGATGCCCGCCCCTAGTATCTCCGTTCTTGGGCATGATCCGAACAGGAGGGGTGAACAGACCCGTGGAAATCTCTGGCGCCGGACGCTTCGAGGTTCGTATCACCGCTGCTGACGTGGGCAAACGAGTCTCGGTACGACGTCTCAACGAGGCCGAAACGCCGGGTGAGAAGTTCACCGACACGGTGGGTGTTCTCGCATCGTGGGACGACGGCGTGCTGTTGATCACACAACGGGACGGGCGGAGTGTCCGGATCCCGGAATCCATGCTGGTGGCGGGCAAGGTGGTGCCGGCGGCTCCGGCGCGGCGGCGCGGTCCGTCGGCCACCTACGCGGAACTCGCGCACGTCACGTCCCGCGCGTGGCAACCGGTGGAGCACGAGCGGCTGGGCGAGTGGGAGTTGCGGGCCGCCGGCGGGTTCACGCGGAGAGCGAACAGCGTGCTGCCGCTCGGCGACCCGGGCCTTCCGCTCGACGCGGCCCTTCGGTCCGTACGACGCTGGTACGGCGAGCGCGGGCTGCCCGCGTTCATCCAGACCGCGACCGGCGCCGAGGACACGCAGGAGCTGCTCTGCGCGGAGCTGGAGCGGCGCGGCTGGGTGCGCGAGGTGACCGCCGAGGTGTGGATCGGGGCGCTGGCCCCGATCGCGGACCGGGCTGAGGGCGCCGACGTCCTGCTGTCCCGGGAGGCGGACGAGACCTGGCTCGAGCGGTACCACCGAAAAGGGGTGAGCGAGGTGGCCCTGCGGGTGTTGGACAGCGGACCGTCGGTATGGTTCGCCACCGTGCCCGGCGCGGGCGGGGGTGCCCCGGCCGCGATCGGGCGGTGTGTCGTGGACGGACGGTGGGCCGGGTTCACCGCCGTCGAGGTGGATCCCGCGCTACGGCGGCAGGGGCTGGCCACGGACGTCATGACCGCGCTGGCCCGCCGGGCGCTCGACGAGGGTGCCTCGGCGGCGTGGCTCCAGATCGAGACGGACAACGGAGGGGCACGGGAGATGTACGCCGGGATGGGGTTCTCCGTGCACCACGCGTACCAGCACTATCGGGAGCCGCAGGGCGCCTCACCTGCCGCATCCGCCGCGGGGCAGTCCGCTCCCGGTGTCGGCCGGTAGGCCGGATCGTCGTAGGTACGGATCTCAACGGTCGTCACGGTCGTCGTGGAAGGGCACGAGCCTGCTATGCGTCCCCCCAACCCCCCAACCCCCGAACGGTCGGCCGAGCTGCGGCAGCGCTTCGCCGAGGAGGCGCGGTCGGGCCGGCCCGACCTGTCGGCGCTGTGTCTGCTGCTCGGCGCGGAGGCGGACGGCTCGCTGGACGAGGCGGGCATGGACGGCGCGCAGATGGAGCTGGACCGGCTGGCCGGAGAGCTGCCGTACCGGCCCGGCGGGCCGCTGGCCTGGGCCACCGCGCTGCACCGGCTGCTCGGTGTGCGCTACGGGTTCGGCGGCTCGGCGGCCGACTACCGGCATCTTGAGTCCTCGCTGCTGCACGAGGTGCTGCGGCGGCGGCGCGGGCTGCCCATCCTGCTGTCGGTGGTGTGGATCGAGGTGGCGCGGCGGGCGGGCGCTCCGGTGTACGGGGTCGCGCTGCCGGGGCACTTCGTGGTCGGGTTCGGGCCGGTGGAGGAGCAGGTGCTGGCCGATCCCTTCGACGGGGGGCGGGTGCTGACGGGGACGGACGCCGAGTTGCTCGTCACGGGGGCCACGGGGGCGCCGCTGGACCCGTCCATGCTGACGCCCGCCGATCCGCTCGACGTCGTCCTGCGCGTCCTGAACAACATCCGGGCGTGGGCCGCGGCCCGGCCCGAGCGCTCCGACGTGGGGCTGTGGGCGGTGGAGCTGTCGTTGCTGCTGCCGTCGCACCCGGCCCGGCTGCGCTACGAGCGTGCCCAACTCCTCGTCCAGCGCGGTGACTTCCTCGCCGGTGCCGCCGAACTGGATGCCTACGCGGACGTGGTGGCGGCGGTGGACGAGCCGACCGCCCAGGGCATGCGCCGTCAGGCGCACGCGGCGCGGGCGAAGCTCAACTGACGGTGCCCGAAGGGCTACAGCCAGCCCTTCTCCCGCGCGATCCTCGCCGCCTCCGCCCTGTTGCGTACCGCGAGTTTCTGGATCGCCGTGGAGAGGTAGTTGCGGACCGTGCCCTGGGAGAGGTGCAGGGTCGCCGCCAGTTCCGCGTTGGTGGAGCCGTCGGCCGCGGCGCGCAGGACCTCGCGCTCGCGGTCGGTGAGGGGGTTGGCGCCCTCCGCCAGGGCCGCCGCGGCGAGCGTGGGGTCGATGACGCGCTCGCCGGACAGCACCTTGCGTACCGCGTCGGCGAGTTGGGCGGCGGGGGCGTCCTTGACGAGGAAGGCGTCGGCGCCGGCCTCCATGGCGCTGCGCAGATAGCCGGGACGGCCGAAGGTGGTGAGGACGACCAGCTTGATGCCGGGCAGCTCCCGGTGGAGCCGGGCCGCCGCCTCGATGCCCGTGCAGCCCGGCATCTCGATGTCGAGCAGCGCCACGTCGACGTCGTGCTCCCGTGCGGCCGCCGACACCGCGTCCCCGCGGGCGACCTGGGCGACCACCTCGATGTCGTCCTCCAGGCCGAGCAGGGCGGCCAGCGCCTCGCGGACCATCGACTGGTCCTCGGCGAGCAGGACCCTGATCGTGCCGCTCATGCCCGTGGTCCCGCTGATCCCGTGCCGTTCATGCCCCGGATCCTACGTCCGCCGGGGCGGGCGCGGGCACACGGGCGACGAGCCGGAAGCCGTGCCTGACGCGGCTCGCTTCGAGGGTGCCGCCGACGGTTTCGAGGCGCTCGGCCAGGCCGGTCAGGCCGTTGCCGGGGCCGCCGCCCGAACCGCCGGATCCGTCGTCCTCCACGGCGAGTTCGAGCACGGAGCCGTCCAGGGTCTGGCGGCGCAGCAGTTCCACGGTGCAGCGCCCGGCGCCGCTGTGCCGTACCACGTTCGTGATCGCCTCGCGCAGTACCCAGGCGAGCGCCGACTCGCTGTCCTCGGGGACGTCGGCGAGGTCCGCCTCGGCGGGCATCTGGGCGGTGACGCCCGCGGCGGCCAACGCGACCTGGGCGCCCGCGAGTTCGGTGGCCATACGGGGGCGCCGGTAGCCGCTGACGGCCTCGCGCACGTCGACCAGGGCCTGGCGGCTGACCTGTTCGATGTCGGCCACCTGCTGGGCCGCCTTGTCGGGGTGGCCGGGGAGCATCCGGCCGGCCAGCTCGCTCTTGAGCGTGATCAGGGAGAGCGAGTGACCGAGCAGGTCGTGCAGGTCGCGGGCGAGGCGCAGCCGCTCCTCGTTGGCGGCGAGCTGGGCGACGGTGGCGCGCGCCTGGCGCAACTCGACGGTGGTGCGGACGAGTTGGCTCACGCCGGTCATCGCGAACCCGACGAGCAGCACCAGCAGGATCAGGTCGTGGGCCTGCCGCACGCCGACGTGCAGCCCGATGAGCAGCATCACGGCGGCCGTCGCCGGGATCGCCCCGTACGCCGCTCGCGGCGGGAGCACCGCCCCGCAGACGACGGCCACGTAGACGAAGAGCCCCAGCCAGGCGTGGCCGAGCGTGGCGGCCAGCAGGGAGGCGAGCAGGGCGAGGACGACGATCAGGGCGGTGATCCGCCGACCGGAGAACGGGCGGCCCATGTTGCGGAAGACCAGGGCGAGATAGGCCGCGACGAAGGCCCCGAGGCCGAGCCAGCCTGCCGCGGTGGCGCCGGGGGTGTGCCGTCCGGAGACGAGGTCCTGGACCGGCGCGTTCAAGAACACCAGCCAGACGCCGATCCACAGCGTCTTGCGCAGCAGCTCGCGCCGGTTGCGGGGCGGCACCCCCACCCGCATCAGCCGCTCCGCCCGGCTCTCCTCGGCCCTCGGGTCGTCCGTCGTGATGCTCACGCCTTCAGCGTGTCCTTCCGGTACAGCCAGGCCGCGCCGCCCGCGAAGAGGACGAAGTAGACAGCGAGGACGGCGATGTCCTGGGCGCTCGGGGCCCGGCTCTGTTCGATCGCCCGCCCCAGGGCAGCGTACGCGTGTGTGGGCAGCCACTTGGCGATGTTCTGCAGCCAGCCCGGGAAGGTCGTGGACGGCATCCACAGGCCGCCGAGCATCGACAGGCCGAAGTAGGTGATCATCGTGATCGGCCGGACCGCGTCCCCGCTCGCGAGGTAGCCGAGGGCGACGCCGAGCGCGGCGAAGACCAGGCTCCCGGCCCAGATCGCGCCGGTGAGGGCGAGCCACTGCCAGGCGTCCAGGCGTACGTGCTTCACGGCCGCGGCGACGGCGAAGACGATGACGATGGACGGCAGGCTGACCACGGCCGCGCTCGCGGTCTTGGCGAGGACGTAGCCGCGCCCCGGCAGCGTGGTGAGCCTGAGCTGCCGTACCCAGCCGCTTTCGCGCTCCTTGGCGATGCGCTCGCTGTTGCCCATCAGCACGGCGGTCAGGGCGCCGAAGGAGGCCATGGAGACCATCATGTACGTCGGGACGGTGAGGCCGCTGCCATCGACCCTGGTGCTGCTGTCGGCGTTCCCCGCGATGATCAGGAACAGGGCCGAGGGGTAGATCACCGAGAAGAAGAGGAACTTGCGGTTGCGCAGGGCGCGGGTGAGCTCCAGCTTGATCAATGAGTTCATGACTGCCGGGCCTCCTCGGCCTCCGTGATGGCGACGAAGGCCTGCTCCAGGCCGAGCCCGGCGACTTCGAGGTTGCGGGGGTAGACGCCGAGGCCGTACAGGGCGTGGACGGTCGCGTCGGCGTCGGTGGACTGAATGCGGACGGTCTGGCCGCTGCCCGCGGCGGAGCCGCTGTTGGACACGGTGAGGGAGTTGAGGAAGGGCAGCGCGCGCAGGGCCGCCTCGTCGATCTCGCCCTCCAGGTCGAAGGAGACTCGCCGCGCGCCCGCCTTGGCCTTGATCTCGGCGGCGGTGCCGTCGGCGAGGAGCCGTCCGCGGTGCAGCACGAGCACCCGGTCGGCGATGGCGTCGGCCTCTTCGAGGTAGTGGGTGGCGAAGAGGACCGTACGGCCCTGTCCGGCCTGTTCGCGCATGGTGGCCCAGAAGGCCTGGCGGGAGGAGACGTCCATGCCGGTGGTCGGCTCGTCCAGGACGATCAGGTCGCTGTCGCCGGCGGTGGCGAGGGCGAAGCGCACGCGCTGGGCCTGCCCGCCGGAGAGCTTGTCGACCTTGCGGTCGGCGATGGCGGAGACGCCCGCGCGGGCCAGCACGTCGGTCACCTTGTACGGCCGCGGGTGCAACGCGCACGCCAGCCTCACCAGTTCGCCGACGGTGACCTCGTCCATCAGCCCGCCGCTCTGCAGCATGGCCCCGACCCGCCCGGCGACGATCGCCTCGCGCGGGCTGGTGCCGAAGACGTTCACCGTGCCGGTGTCGGCGTGCTTGAGGCCGAGGAGCAGGTCGAGGGTGGTGGACTTGCCGGCGCCGTTGGGGCCGAGGAGGGCGACGGTCTCGCCCGGGTGCAGGGTCAGCGTCAGGCCGTCCACGGCCCGGACCGCGCCGTAGGCCTTGCCCACCTGGTCGAACGCGACCACCGAAGCTGTCGTTGTCATACGGGACATGGTGGTCGCGGCGACGCCGGCCGGGCAGTGTCGGGCGTCCGGAGTGCCGCATGACGGATGTCATGTCATACGGCACTCCGTGCGCGTCAGCTCGGGTTGGTCTCGATGACCCCGACGCGCTGTGCCGGCGTCGTGCCGTGCAGAGCCTTGCGCAGCGCGGCGACGACGTCCTGCGGCAGGACGGCACGCTTCCCCAGGGCGCTCTGGACCTGTACGCCGTCGAAGGTGCTGCCGTACGCCGCCTTGAGCGCCGGGAGGTTGTACGTGTCCACGAGCTTGCCGTTGATGGCCTTGACGCCGAGGATCTTCGGCAGGGACAAGGCGCCGAACCGGATACTGTGCGCCGCGTCGGTCCGGACGATGGCGATGCCGGACATCGCCGGCTCGGCGAACGCCTTCAGCTCCCGGTTGACCTCGGCGTTGGAGACCGTCGGCTGCTGGATGGTCGTGGGCACGGCCACCGGGGCGGACGTGCCGGTCTCCAGCAGCTTGCGGTACGCCTGCTCGATCGCCGGGGTCGCGTGGGCGACGTCGACGCCCTTGCCGGGCTTGCCGTAGACGGGGACGGCCTTGCCGCCCTGGAACTTGATCGTGCCCTCGACGACCGAGCCGGCGCCGCCGCCGGCCGCCTGGACGGCGGCCTGGAGCTTCTCCTTGTCGATCGGCGTGTTCGGGTCGACGAGCCGCTCGTTGCCGAAGAGCGAGCCGATCACGGTGATCGGGTTGTAGTCGCTCTGCGCGGCCACGTCGACCGTGCCCTGCATGTCGAACTGCAGGCCCGCCTGGTCCGGCCGCAGCGCCACCGTCTTCCCGCCCACCGACAGCCTCAGCGGCTTGTTCAGCCTGCTGTCGAAGGCGTCGTCGAGCTTCTTGACTGCGTCGTCACGGGTGCCGCCGCCGATGTCGACCCCGAGCACGGTGGTGCCCTTGGGCACGTCGGAGTGGTTCATCAGCAGCCCGGCGCCGTAGAGGAGACCGGCCGCGACGACCACACCGGCGGCGATGAGCACCAGCTTGTTGCGGCCCTTCTTCTTGGGCTTGGCCTGCGACGTGCTCCGCGCGTACGACGACCTGGCATCGGTACTCGCGCCCGCCGCGAACGGCGAGTTGGCGCCCGTCGGGGCGATCGGCATGCCGCTGGTGACGGTGTGCCCGGAGACGTTGTCCGCCACGAAGCCGTAGGGCGTCTCCGGTTCGGGCGCCCGCTTCTGCGGGGTGAGGATCGCGGTGTCGTCGCTCAGGCCGCCGCCGGGGCCGGTCCCCGTGGCACCCGGGCCGACGGACGGACGGGGGAAGGACTCGCCGGGCTTCGCGCCGAGGCCGCCCGTGCCGGCCCCGTCGGACGGCGCCAGCGGGCCGTCGCCGGTGACCCCGACGGTCGGGCCCGCGGGACCCTTCGCACCGCCCGGCCGGCCCGGCGCACCGGGTCCGCCCGGACCGCCCTGCTCGTTCTCCGAGAAGAACGGCAGGTCGTCGCGGCGCGAGCCGCTGCCGCGCGGGCCCGAGGCCAGCGCCTCGGTCACGTCGAAGGAACCGGTGCCGCCGCCGTGCCCGGGAGCCACCGGGCCGCCCGTGGCGCCGGGCAGCCCCGAACCGTTCGTACCGCTCGTGCCACCGGACCTGGAACCGCCCGGCGCGCTCATGGAGCCGACGACACCACCGGGACGACCGCCACCCGGCCGCGCGCCACCGGAGGCACCCGCGCCCGCACCGGGCGTCGCCGCCGAACCGCCCTGCAGCCCGGCCCCGTTCGTGCCGCCGCCCTGGCCGCCGTTGCCCGCGCCGCCCCTGCGGGGCGCGAACCAGTCGCTCCGCTTCTCGTCGCCCTGGGCCGAGGCCTGGGCGGGAGCGTCGACGTTGCCGGTGGAGGACATGGGGGGCTCCGGCTGCGCGGCCGAACGACCCCGCCCCGCTCCCGTGTCCCCGTCGGAGGGGCCCTCCCCGCCCGCGACGGGCGTGCGGACGACCACCGGCGGGATGGGCCGCGAACCCGGGATGTTGATGCGGACCCGGGTCGTCAGTGTGGTCTCGGTCTTGCGGTCCTCCGGCTGCGCGGCCGAACGACCCGCGTTCCCAGCATCGTCGGAAGCCAGGGGGGTCCCGTACGGCGGCGTGCCCGAAGGGTATGAGGATCCGCCGTACCCGTTGGGGCCGGAGGACGGAGTGTCAGTTTCACGACTCAAGGCAGGTTCTCCCGATTGGCTCCACCGCGTGTCACGACCACGCTCGGGCGGCGGCTCGGCGGCGCGCACCACCATACTGGCCACTTCTGGCCGGTAAACCACGGCCGCCGAGGAAACTCACACCGGTCCCGCACGCACGTCCGCGGGCGAATGGGTACGTCACTTGCCAAGTCGGACGCCGTCACCACCCGGCCGCCGCCCCTGCCCCAGGGTGGCGCAGATCACACTCAGGGCCATGCCGCCCAGCAGGAAGAGATAGGAGCCGCCTCCCGCGCCGAAGAGGAAGTCTCCCTCGGGGCGGCTGGCGGTGAGCAGGACGACGGTGACGACCCACCCGGCCGCGGGCGCGACCGCCCCCGCGCGGCTGCCGGTGGCACGCGACCCGCCGTAGAACAGCCCGGCGGCGCCCGCCAGCGCGAGCAGCAGCCCGCCCGGGAACCAGGCGCCCTGCACCAGCGCCCCGGCCACCCCGACCACGATGCCGAGCAGGAACAGCCCGAGGTAGGCCGCGATCCGTCCGGCGGACGGCGGCTTCAGCGGCTGCGCGAGCATGGACCCGCGCCCGTCCGGCACGCTCATGACGCCTCCCCGGCCTCGACCCCGGCGAACAGATCGGCCTCCGTCACGGCCGGCCGCTCACCGCTCACCAACTCGTAGTACTCGGTGGTGAAGAGGGGCTGGGCCAGCTCGTTGGAGAGCGCGAAGTACGGCTCGGCCACCTCGATCTGCGTGGCGTGGGCCCGCATGGCGGCGGCCTTGGCGGCGGCGTGGGCGGTGCCGTCGACGGCGGTGGTCACGCGGTCACCCTCGACTACACCCGGTACGTCCTCGACGGCGGCCGACTTCGCGAACGGCAACCCCGGCAGCTCGTCCCGGAGCCGGGCGAAGGCGTCCTCGGCGACGGTGCGCGGGAGGCGGTTCCAGTAGACCTTGGCGATCCGGTGCCCCGCCTCGGCGGCCAGCTCCACGGCGCGCATGGCGACGCGGTGCGCCTGGATGTGGTCGGGGTGGCCGTAGCCGCCGTTGTCGTCATAGGTGACGAGGACCTGGGGGCGGACCTCCAGGATCACCTCGACGAGCTGCCGGGCGGCCTCGTCGACGTCGGCCCGCCAGAAGCAGTCCGGGTTGTCGTTGTCGGCGGTGTCCATCATCCCGGAGTCCTGGTAGGCGCCCGGTCCGCCGAGCGACCGGACGTCGTCCACGCCCAGCTCGCGCATCGCGGCGGCGAGCTCACGCAGGCGGTACTCGCCCAGGCCGGCCCCGGTGAGATGCCGCAGCGCGGGCGGAATGACCTCACCCCGCTCCCCCAGGGTGCAGGTGACCAGCGTCACGTGCGCGCCCTCGGCCGCGTACTTGGCCATGGTCGCGCCGTTGTTGATCGACTCGTCGTCCGGGTGCGCGTGCACCAGCAGCAGCCGCCGAGCAGGGAGGTCCGTCATGGGACCAGCCTACGAGGCGACGGCCACGGGCCATCTCCCCACCCGTCACCGCTTGCCGTCGAGCACCTCACCACGCGGCCTCGACCATGTGCAGTGGCAATCACCGCAGCGCGTGACCTCTGCGCGGCGTGTCCCATCGGCGTCCCGCGCACGGCAGCGGGAAGGCTTCCTCCATGCACGACGTACTGCACGCGGTACTGCACGCGCTGTCGATCACCGGATCGATGATCTGGGAGATCACCTGGGCCCTGATCCTCGGCTTCGCTCTGTCCGCCGTGGTCCAGGCGGTCGTCCGCAAGTCCACCGTCGTCTCCCTCCTCGGCGACGACAGCCCGCGCACCCTGGCGACCGCCGCCGGCCTCGGCGCGGCCTCGTCCTCGTGCTCCTACGCCGCGGTGGCCCTGGCCCGCTCGCTGTTCCGCAAGGGCGCCGACTTCACCGCCGCGATGGCCTTCGAGATCGCCTCGACCAACCTGGTCGTCGAACTCGGAGTCATCCTGGCCCTGTTGATGGGCTGGCAGTTCACGCTGGCGGAGTTCGTGGGCGGCCCCCTCATGATCGCTGTCTTGGCGGTGCTGTTCCGCCTGTTCCTGCACGCCGGGCTGCTGCACCAGGCACGCGAGCAGGCCGAGCGGGGGCTGGCCGGCTCGATGGAAGGGCACGCGGCGATGGACATGTCCGTCCAGCGCACAGGGTCCTTCGTCCGTCGGCTGCTCTCCCCCGAGGGCTTGACCTCCACGAGCCATGTCTTCGTCATGGAATGGGCGGCGATCCTGCGCGACCTGGTCGTCGGCCTGCTCATCGCCGGCGCCATCGCCGCGTGGGTGCCGGACTCCTTCTGGAGCAAGTTCTTCTTCGAGGGCCATCCGCTGGCGTCCAAGCTGTGGGGCCCCCTCATCGGCCCGCTGGTCTCGATCGCCTCGTTCGTCTGCTCGATCGGCAACGTGCCGCTGGCGGTGGTGCTGTGGAAGGGCGGCATCAGCTTCGGCGGTGTCGTCGCGTTCATCTTCGCCGACCTTCTGATCCTGCCGATCCTCAACATCTACCGGAAGTACTACGGCACGAGGATGGCCTTCTTCCTGCTCGGCACGTTCTACGTCGCCATGGTGGTCGCCGGGTACGTGGTCGAGTTCGTCTTCGGCGGCCTGGGCCTCGTCCCCGACCAGGCGGACGCGAAGATCCCCATGGAAGGCGTCACCTGGAACTACACCACCTGGCTCAACATCGCCTTCCTCCTGCTGGCAGCGGCCCTTGTCGCACGGTTCTTCCGCACCGGCGGCATGGCGATGCTCCGCATGATGGGCGGCTCACCCGCCGAAGAACACAGCAGCTGACGTCCACCCGGGACTCAGCCGTCGGCAGCGCGCAGTTTCGTCACAGCTCGGTCTCGTCGCCGTAGCGCGGCAGGTCGTCCGTCGGGATCGTCCATTCGCCGATGGTGACCCCCTCGCCGTAGACGAAGTCCTTACGAGTGGCATAGCGCGGGCCCGCGGGGGTGGAGTGGATGTCGGTGAGGACGGCGCCGGTGCCGGTGCGGGGGTCGAAGATCGCGTAGACGGGGATGCCGAGCAGTGGATAGTCCCGCATCTTGCCGACCCAGTCGTTGTCCGGATTCGAGCGCGAGACGACCTCGATGGCGGCGATGAGGGTGCGAGGATCGAAGGAACCGTCGACGTCCATGTCCGCTTCGGCGATCACCATGACGTCTGGGCGGCGCATGATGCCCTCGGGCTCGTTCTCGACGTCGGGCTCACCGGTGTGGGCCACGATCTCCTCCGGCATCACCTTCTCCAGGCGTTTGCGGAGGCGCAGTGCCGTCAGCTCGTGGCGACCGCTGGGCGACATCATGTCGTGGACGATCCCTTCCTTGGTGATCTCGAATTTCCCCGGGAGGGTGTCGTCCGTGGACTGAACGAAGTCCCGCATGGCCCGGTACATGTGCGAGGTGTCCCGCTGCGCGTCGTCCGAGGCGATGGTCATGGCGCTCGCTCCTCGTCGTCTGTACCCGGCGGAAAGGATCGTCACGTTCATGCTAGGCGGCCTCCAACGGATCGGGGCGGCAGTCGCGGCAGCGGCCGGGGTGAGGTGCACGGAAGGCGCGGTCACAGCTGTCACAGTTCTGAAGTGGGTGTCGGACGTCCGGCGGCGGGGCTTGTGCACGGAACGGCGGCGGGGGTGGCAGTTGGACGCGGAGGCGGTGGGCCAGTAGGGCGGCGGGGCGGCGCAGGCCCTCGGGCGGCAGGTCGGCGATCAACGCGTGGCGTACGGCGCCAGGACTGACGTCCCGCTCCAGCCAGGCCGCGACGCCCGGCGCGAGGTGGGCGGTGTCGCAGGCGGAGAGGAGGAGACGGGGGGCGTGGCGGCGGAGGTCCGCCAGGAGGTCGGTGGCCTTCTGGAGGAGGGCGGGAGCGGGGTACGCAGGACACGGGACCGCGGGGAGCGGCTTGTGGGGCGTGCGCTTCTTCGGGGGTGGGGCCGGTCGGGTGGGGGCGGGGCAGTCGGGCTGGTCCTCCGGGCGGTGGCGTCCGGGCTGGTTGCAGGAGATCGTGCGGGTGACGATGCGGCCACCGGGGACGCGTACGCGCTCGCGGCGCAGGTAGCCGTGGGCCTCCAGCTCGCGCAGGGCTGCGGCGATACGGGTCGCGCCCTCGGGGAAGCGTGCGGTGAGCGTCTTGATGTCGACGCGGGCACCTGCGGGGAGCGACTGGATGTGGACGCCCAGTCCGATCGCCAGGCCCGACAGCTTTGGGTGCTGGGCGAGGTGGTTCCCGATCACCGTGAAGCGGGTGGAGTGGCGGGAGTTGTCGTGAGTGAGGCCGCCGCCGGAACCGGTGTGCGGATGCCGCCGGTTCGGGTGGTTGTCGGCGGCAGGGCGGGACTGGGTGCGCGCGGGCGCGCTAGGATTTCGCGTATCCATCAGGGAAGTTGAAGCCTTCCTCGGTGGTCAGGCCCTCGCACTGGGATGTCCGTCCCGGCGGGGGCCGTCTCATGTTTGCGGTTGTGTTGCGCCAAACGTAAGGCAGGCAAAGGGCCACATATCCAGTCGAGTTGGCGATGTTCACTCGCCCGGGTGAGCGGCTGCCGCGGGAGCGGGAGGGCCGGGTGGGGCTTGGTACGGGTTCTTTCTCCCTCGTGTTCCTTGGGGAAGGTCGCCCGTCGCACCGGAGCTCAGGAGAGTGGGTGCCGGTGCCAGATTCAACTCCGCCCAGACCGTCTTGCGTGGATGCCGACCCTGGGATACGCCCCATCGGTCGGCGAGCGCCTCGACGAGGACGAGCCCTCGGCCTGACTCGGCGTCGTCGGCCGGGACTTGAGGGCAGGGCGTCAGGTCCCCACAGGTATCCGTCACCTCGATGCGCAGGGTGTGCGCGAGGACGTAGACGGTGAGCAGGAAATCCCGTCCGGGTACGCGGCCGTGCGTGACCGCGTTGGCCGCGAGCTCGGCGACCAGCTGTCGCGCCAGGTCCAACGGCAGCCCCCAGATACGGAGTTGCTCCGCCGCGAGCAGTCGGGCGAGACGGGCCCCACGCGGCGTGGGAGACAGACGCAGACTGAATTCGTGGATCACGTCACTCAGAGTGGCCGCGCGCGCCTACCGTGAACAGTGACGAAGCCACTGCGTACGGTGACTGTCCGGGGCTTGTCCAGCCGTGTCCGGACTGTCGGAAGGGGTGCGGGATGACGGTGGCGCAGCAGCTCGGGAGCGAGGCGGACGATCCGGGTTGGGAGGTCGACCCGGACGACGACTGGGGCATCGCCGTCATCGCCACGGTGGGCCGCCAACTCAGGCTGCGCCGCGAGGCGGTGGGAATGCGGGCCCCCGACTTCGGCGAGGCGGTCGGGTACGGCGAGGACATGGTCTACAAGATCGAGGGCGGCAAGCGGATTCCCCGACCCGAGTATCTGGACAGGGCGGACGAGGTGTTAGGGGCCGGGGGCTTGCTCTCGGCGATGAAGGAGGACGTACGGAAGGTTCGGTGCCCGAAGAAGGTGCGGGACTTGGCTCAGCTGGAGGCGCGGGCGGTCGAACTACAGCTGTACGACCCCCTGCACGTTCATGGGCTGCTACAGACAGCGGAGTACGCAGGCGGCCTGCTCATGATGCGGCGCCCTGCCTACACCGAGGACGAGGTGGAGCGATTCATCGCGGCCCGGGTGGCCCGCAAGTCCGTCTTCGAGCGAGACCCTGCGCCCGAAGTGAGCTTCGTCCTGGAGGAGTGGACACTGCGACGTCCGCTTGGCGGCAAACCGGCCTTGCGCCGCCAGCTCGAACACCTGCTGGATGCAGGGAAGTTGCGTAACGTCGAGCTTCAGGTCATGCCCATGGATCGCGAGGAGCACGCCGGCGTGGACGGAGGGATCGAAGTCCTGAAGTTCGCCGACGGCTCCGCGGTGGGACGCTCCCCAGCCGTGGCATGCGGCCGACCACTGTCGGAGCCCAGGCAGCTCCGTATCCTTGAACTGCGGTATGGCATCATCCGAGCCCAGGCCCTCACACGCCTGAGTCGATGACCTTCATCGAACAACTGCTGGGGGAAACATGACGCGCAACGCATTCGAGCTGGCGTGGTTCAAGAGCAGCTACAGCAGCGGCAGCGAGGGCGACTCCTGCGTCGAGGTCGCCGAAGGCCCCCGTTCCGTCCTCATCCGCGACTCGAAGCAGTCCGACGGCCCCCGGCTCACGCTGAATCCGAAGGCCTGGGCCAACTTCGTCGCGTACGTCAGAACTTGATGCTTCCGATCATGCTGGCGACGTTCGTCGTGAGTTCGTGGATCGTGGGAGCGACCGTCGAAGACGCGAGATAGAAGCCGAGTAGGACGCAGACGGCCGCGTGGCCGCCCTTCAGCCCTGACTTCTTGATCATCAGGAAGACGATGATCGCCAGCAGCACCACCGCCGAAATCGAGAGTGCCACGGCGGTTCACCTCCAAAGATCCCGGGGACACGGGGGGTTCGGACTATGGGGGTCGTCGGTCGGTAGATCGGTCAAGCACATCCATGCGCGAGCCAGCAAGCTCATACCCACGAAGCGGTAGTGATCATAACTATCCGGTCTCGCGCATCGCTCGGCGCACAGCCGCACAAGGGGGCGCATGGCCAATATGGTCAGGGCATGACGACCGAGCCTGACTCTTTCCCCCGCCGGCACGCGCGCACCCAGCGTTTCACCCTCGGCGCGCCGCGTTCGTTCACCGTGGCCCCCGACGGGTCGCGTGTCGCGTTCCTGCGGTCCCGTTCCGGCACCGACCGGAGCAACTCCCTCTGGATTCTTGATGTGTCGGACGGCACGGAGCACGTCGCGGCCGATCCGGACGCCCTGCTGGGCGGTGCCGGGGAGGACCTGTCGCCCGAGGAGCGGGCGCGCCGTGAGCGCAGCCGGGAGGGCGGCGCCGGCATCGTCGGCTACGCCACCGACAGCGCCCTGGAGCTGGCGGCCTTCGCCTTGTCGGGGCGGCTCTTCGCCGCGGAGCTGCGGGCCGGTACGGCGCGCGAACTCCCCGTGCCCGGACCGGTGATCGATCCGCGCCCCTCCCCCGACGGGCGTCACGTTGCGTACGTGAACAACGGTTCCCTGCGGGTGGTGGGCGCCGAGGGCGACGGTGACCGGGCCCTGGCCGAACCGGATTCGGACGGCGTGTCGTACGGACTGGCCGAGTTCATCGCGGCCGAGGAAATGGGGCGTTCGCGCGGATATTGGTGGGCGCCGGAATCGGACCGGCTGCTGGTGGCGCGGGTGGACGACACGCCGGTGCAGCGGTGGTGGATCGCCGACCCGGCCCGTCCGGAGCGTGAGCCGGAACACGTCGCGTACCCGGCGGCGGGCACCCCCAACGCGGATGTACGGCTGTTCGTGATCGGCCTCGACGGGGCGCGCACGGAGGTCGTCTGGGACCGTGAGCGCTATCCGTATCTGGCCCATGTGCACTGGTCGGAGGCGGGGGCGCCGCTCCTCCTGGTGCAGGCGCGAGACCAGCGCAGCCAGCTGTTCCTGGCCGTGGACCCGGACACGGGGGCGACCCGGATGGTGCACGCCGACGAAGATCCAACATGGCTTGAACTTTTCGGTGGAGTGCCCGCCTGGACCCCCTCGGGACAGCTGGTCCGGATCGCCGACGAGGGCGGTGCACGCGTGCTCGCGGTGGGTGAACGCCCGCTGACGGGAGCCCAGTTGCAGGTCCGCTCGGTGCTCGACGTCGCCGCCGATGACGTGCTGGTCTCGGCGTCGGCGGGCGAGGAGGCCGAGTCGCCGGAGACCGGCGAGGTGCACGTGTACCGGGTCAACGAGCTCGGCGTGGAGCGCGTGTCGCAGGAGCCCGGCGTGCACACGGCGGTGCGTGCGGGGGGCGTGACCGTGCTGGTCTCCGCCACGCTCGACCGTCCCGGCGCCCAGGTGCAGGTGCTGCGTGACGGAAAACCGGCGGCCACTGTCCGGTCGCACGCCGAAGACCCCGGTCTGTCCCCGCGCGTGACCCTCACCGAGGGGGGCGCACGCCGAATTCCGTGCGCCGTGCTTATGCCTCGGGACTACGACTCTGACACTCCCCTTCCGGTTTTGCTGGACCCGTACGGGGGTCCGCACGGCCAGCGTGTGGCCGCCTCGCACAACGCGTACCTGACCTCGCAGTGGTTCGCCGACCAGGGCTTCGCGGTGATCGTCGCCGACGGCCGCGGCACCCCCGGCCGCTCCCCGGCCTGGGAGAAGGCGGTCCGCGACGACCTCACCGTCTCCCTCGACGACCAGATCGAGGCGCTCCAGGACCTCGCCGGGCGCTTCCCCCTCGACCTGTCCCGAGTGGCCATCCGCGGCTGGTCGTACGGCGGTTGGCTCGCGGCGCTGGCCGTGCTGCGCCGCCCCGACGTCTTCCACGCCGGCATCGCCGGCGCCCCGGTCACCGACTGGAGCCTCTACGACACCCAGTACACGGAGCGGTACCTGGGCGACCCGGCCACCAACCCGGCGGCGTACGCGAAGAGTTCCCTCGTCACCGACGACGGCCTGTCCGACCCCGCCGAGCCGCACCGCCCGCTGATGATCGTGCACGGCCTGGCCGACGACAACGTGGTGGTCGCCCACTCGCTGCGCCTGTCCTCCGCTTTGCTGGCCGCGGGCCGCCCGCACGAGGTGCTCCCGCTGTCCGGCGTCACCCACATGACCCCGCAGGAGCAGGTGGCGGAGAACCTCCTGCTGCTCCAGGTGGACTTCCTCAAGCGGTCGTTGGCGTAGGGGCGCTACGCCGCGCCGGCGGGCCGGGGTGGCCGCGCGTCACCCCGGCCGGTCGCCGTACCCCTCCGCGGGCACCACCCGCTTCTCCTCCGCGAACAGGCACGCCGAGTCGTGCACAGCCGGACCGGCCGCGGACCGGAAGCCGCTCGGAACGGCCAACGCCGGCACCTCCAGCGCGCAGCGCTCCCGGGCCTTCCAGCAGCGGGTGCGGAAGCGGCAGCCGGACGGGATGTCCGTCGGGGACGGGACGTCGCCGCTCAGGATGATCCGCTCGCGGTGCTCCCGGGCCTCCGGGTCGGGCACGGGCACGGCGGAGAGCAGCGCCTGGGTGTAGGGGTGGGTCGGATGCTCGTAGATCTCCGCGTCCGTGCCGATCTCCACGATCCGCCCGAGGTACATCACCCCGACCCGGTCCGAGATGTGCCGCACGATGGACAGGTCGTGCGCGATGAAGACGTACGACAGGTCGAACTCGCTCTGCAGCCGGTCCAGCAGGTTGATGACCTGGGCCTGCACGGACACGTCCAGCGCCGAGACCGGCTCGTCGGCGACGATCACCTCGGGGCGCAGCGCCAACCCCCGTGCGATACCGATGCGTTGGCGCTGCCCGCCGGAGAACTGGTGCGGATAGCGGTTGATGTGCTCCGGGTTGAGCCCGACCACGTCCAGCAGGTCCTGCACCCGGTGCCGCCGGTCGCCCTTCGGGGCCGCCTCGGGATGGATCTCGTACGGCTCCCCGACGATGTCGCCCACCGTCATCCGGGGGTTGAGGGAGGTGTACGGGTCCTGGAAGACCATCTGGATGCTGCGGCGTACGGCCTTCAGCGCCTTGCCGGACAGATGGGTGATGTCCTCGCCCTTGAACCTGATCGAACCGGCCGTCGGGTGCTCCAGGTTGCACAGCAGCCGGGCGACCGTGGACTTGCCGCAGCCGGACTCGCCCACGAGGCCGAGGGTCTCGCCCTTTCCGAGCGTGAAGTCGACGCCGTCGACCGCCTTCACCGCGCCGATCTGCTTCTTGAACAGGATCCCGCGCGTGAGGGGGTAGTGCTTGACGAGTCCGCTGACCTCCAGGATCGGCTCAGCCATCGAGGCACTCCCTCCAGAAGTGGCAGGCGCTCGCCCGGCGTTCGTCCACCTCGTACAGGGGCGGTACGTCGGTCCGGCACACGTCGCGCGCCAGCGGGCAGCGAGGGTGGAAGGCACAGCCGGGCGGGATGTGCGTGAGGCTGGGCGGCAGGCCCTTGATGGCGTAGAGCTCCCGGCCCTTGTGGTCCAGGCGCGGGATGGATTCCAGGAGGCCGCGCGTGTAGGGGTGGGCGGGCGCCTTGTAGATGTCGTGGACGGGGGCCGACTCCACGATCCGGCCCGCGTACATGACGGCGATGCGGTCGGCGACGTCCGCGACGACGCCCAGGTCGTGGGTGATCAGGATGAGCCCCATCCCGTACTCGCGCCGCAACTCCGCGAGCAGCTCCATGACCTGGGCCTGGACCGTGACGTCGAGCGCGGTCGTCGGCTCGTCGGCGATGATGAGCGCCGGTTCCAGTGCCAGCGCCATGGCGATCATGATGCGCTGGCGCATGCCGCCGGAGAACTGGTGGGGGTAGTCGCGCACGCGCTCGGCCGCGCCCGGGATGCGCACCCGGTCCATCAGCTCGACGGCCCTGGCCAGCGCGTCCTTCCTGGACATGCCCCGGTGGACGACGAACATCTCTCCGAGCTGGTCGCCCACGGTGAGCACGGGGTTGAGGGCGGACAGCGCGTCCTGGAAGATCATGGCCATCTGCGCGCCCCGGATCCTCCTGCGCTCCTCCTCCTTCAGCTTCAGCAGGTCCCGGCCCTGGAAGAGGATCTCGCCCCCGGTGATCCTCGCGGGCGGGGTGTCGAGGATGCCCATCACGGCCTGGGCGGTCACGGACTTGCCCGAGCCGGACTCGCCGAGCACCGCGAGCGTCTCGCCCGCGTCCACGCCGAACGTGACGCCGTTGACGGCCTTGGCGATCCCGTCCCGAGTCCCGAACTCCACGTGCAGATCGCGCACTTCGAGCAGCATGGCGCCGTCGTCACCTCAGCTTCGGGTCGAGGGCGTCGCGCACCGCGTCGCCGAGCATGATGAACGCCAGGACCGTGATCGCGAGGGCCCCGGAGGGCCACAGCAGGGCGTGCGGGGCGTTGCGGATGTAGGGGGAGGCGGCGGAGATGTCGATGCCCCAGGAGACGCTGGGCGGCTTCAGGCCCACGCCGAGGTACGACAGGGTCGCCTCCAGCGAGATGTAGGTGCCGAGCGCGATGGTCGCCACGACGATCACCGGGGCGACGGCGTTGGGCGCGATGTGCCGCAGCAGGATGCGGGAGTGGGAGGCGCCGAGGGCGCGGGCGGCCTGGACGTAGTCGTTCTGCTTGGCGGTGATGACCGAGCCGCGGGCGATGCGGCAGATCTGCGGCCAGCCCAGCAGCACCATGAAGCCGACGACCGGCCAGACGGTGTTGCTGGTCACCACGGAGAGCAGGACCAGGCCGCCGAGGACGACCGGGATGGCGAAGAAGACGTCGGTGATCCGGGACAGGAACGAGTCCCACAGACCGCCGAAGTACCCGGCGAGCCCGCCGAGGACCGAGCCGAGGAGGGACACCCCCAGCGTGGCGCAGACACCGACCGTGACGGACGCACGGGCGCCGTACACGGTCCGGGTGTAGACGTCGCAGCCCTGGCCGTCGAAGCCGAAGGGATGGCCGGTCTGGGAGCCCTCCTGGGCCTTGGCGAGGTCGCAGCTGAGGGGGTTGCCGGAGGTGATCAGCGAGGGCCACAGGGAGATGACGACGAGGAAGACGATGATCAGCGCGCACACGACGAAGACGGGATTGCGGCGCAGGTCCCGCCAGGCGTCGGACCACAGGCTGCGCGCCCGCCCGCCCGGGGCGCCCGGCGGGGACGGCGCCTGCGGACCGGCCGGCGGCCCGGGCACCTCCGGTGCGCGCGGCGCCCGCTCCAGCGCCTCGGCCTCGCTCGCCGCCAGGTCCATCCCGCCGCCCATGCCGGTGCCGGCGATGGCGCCCTCGGTGTCGTACGGCTGCTCACGCATAGCGGATCCTCGGGTCGAGTACGGCGTACAGCAGGTCGACGAGCAGGTTGGCGACCAGGAAGACGAGGACGAGCACGGTCACGAAGCCGACCACAGTCTGGGTGTTCTGCCGGAGGATCCCCTGGTAGAGCTGGTAGCCGACGCCGTGGATGTTGAAGATCCGCTCGGTGACGATCGCGCCGCCCATCAGCGCGCCGATGTCGGTGCCGATGAAGGTGACCACGGGGATCATGGAGTTGCGCAGCAGATGCCGCGTGACGACCCGGCGCCGGGGCAGGCCCTTGGCGATGGCCGTACGGACGTAGTCGGAGCGCTTGTTCTCCGCGATGGAGGTGCGGGTCAGGCGGGTGACGTAGGCGAGGGAGACGGACGCGAGGACCAGGCCCGGCACGATCAGCTCGTCGAAGGGGGCCTCCGGGGACACCGAGGGCTGGATCCAGTGCCACTGGACGCCGAGCAGGAGTTGGAGCACCAGGCCGGTGACGAACACGGGCACGGAGATGACGACGAGGGTGAGCAGCAGGACCCCTGTGTCGACGGGCCGCCCGCGCCGCAGGCCGGTGACAACGCCGAGGGTGATGCCGACGACGACCTCGAAGAGGATCGCCACGACGGTCAGCCGGACGGTCACCGGGAACGCCGTGGCCATCAGCTCGGTGACCGGCTGGCCGTTGAACGCCGTACCGAAGTCACCGGTGAAGACGTTCCCCATGTAGGTGAGGTACTGCTGCCACACCGGCTGGTCGAGACCGAACTCCTTGCGCAGCTGGGCGGCCGTGGCCGGATCGCAGGCCCGCTCTCCGCACAGGCCCGCGATGGGGTCGCCCATCACGTTCACCATCAGGAAGATCAGCAGCGTGGCTCCGACGAACACGGGGATCATCTGGAGCAGCCGCCGGACGACGTAGCGGCCCATGGCGGCTCAGCTCACCTTGATCTCGTTGTAGACCGGCACGCTGAACGGGTTCAGCGTCACGTGGGACAGCCGCTGCGAGTAGCCCGCGCTGCCGTTCTGGTACCAGAGCGGGATGGCGGCCATGTCGTCCCGGACGACCTCCTCCGCCTTCTGGAAGGTGCGCACCGACTGGGCCTGGTCCGTCTCGGCGTTGGCCTGGTCGACGAGCTTGTCGAAGTCCCTGTCGGACCACTTGCCGTCGTTGGAGGAGGCGTTGGTGAAGTACATCGGCTGCAGGAAGTTCTGGATGAGCGGGTAGTCCATCTGCCAGCCGGCCCGGAACGGTCCCGCCATCTTGTGCTGCGAGATCTGGTTGCGGAAGTCGGCGAAGGTGCCGACCGGGTTGCCGACGCAGGCCTTGTCGTTGCCGAGCGCGTTGTTGATGGAGTTGCACACGGCGTCGATCCACTCCTTGTGCGAGCCCATGTCCGCGTTGTAGGTGAGCTTGACCTGGCCGCCGGGGATGCCGCCGCCTTCCTTGACGAGCTTCCTGGCCTCGGCGGGGTCGTAGTCGCAACCGGCCCCGCACAGGCCCTTCTTGTAGCCGCCGTCCACGCCGAGGACCGGTGAGGTCCAGTCGGTGGCCGGGGTGCGGGTCCCCCGGAAGATCATGTCGGTGATCTGCTTGCGGTTGATCGCCATGGACAGGCCCTTGCGGACCTTCTCCGAGCCCTTCTTCTTCCAGGCCGGGTCGTAGTACGGGAACTCCAGCGTCTGGATGATGCCGGCCGGGGTGTTGAGATAGCGGTCGCCGAGGTCGGTCCTGACGTTCTTGAGCTGAGCGGCGGGGATGTCGTCGACCAGGTCGAGGTTGCCGGCCATCAGGTCGGTGTAGGCGGTGTTGTTGTCGGTGTAGACCTGGAGGGTCACGCCGCCGTTCTGCGCCTTGTCCGGGCCGGGGTAGCGGTCCCATGTCTTCAGGCTCATCTGCGCACCCTTGATGTACGACTCGATCGCGTAAGGCCCGTTGCCGACCGGCCTCTTCACCCAGGCGGCATGGTCGGTGAAGAAGGCCCGGGGCAGCGGGGCGAAGGCCGCGTAGCCGAGGGTGTCGGGAAAGCCGGAGAACTTCTGGCTGAGCCTGACGGTGAACGTGTGGTCGTCGACCACCTTCAGGCCGGAGAGCGTGTCGGCCGTCTGCGCGCCGCTGCCGGGGTGGACCTTGTCGTAGCCGTCGATGTAGCCGAAGAAGTAGGCGTTCTTCTGGTTGTTCCGCAGGCTCGCGCCGTAGTTCCAGGCGTCGACGAAGGACCGGGCGGTCACCTTCTCGCCGTTGGAGAAGGTCCAGCCAGGATTGATCCTGACGGTGAAGTTCTGCGAGTCCTTGGTGTCGATGGACGCGGCCAGCATGTTCACGGCCTCGCCGGACCTCGGGTCGTACTTCTTCAGACCGCGGAAGATCATGTCGAGGACCTTGCCGCCCTGCACCTCGTTGGTGTTCGCGGGCTCCAGCGGGTTCTGCGGGTCGCCCCAGGAGGAGGTCAGCACCGCGCGCTCGCCGCCACCGCCGCCTCCGCCCCCGCAGGCCGTCGCGGCGAGCGCCAGCGCCAGCGCGCCGGCGGCCCGTCTGGCATACGTGGCTCCACGCATGGCGCGCCTCCTCCGTGCATGCCGATCTCCGAATCGTCCGCCTCTCGGCCATTACCGGTCAATACTGATCTAATCTGCCCATATCGCGCACACGCCCCACCCGCGAGGGTGACCTTCAGGGGGACAGGTCATCCGATTGCAGGCAGTCCGGAACGGGCAGAGGTGATCTTGGAATGACAGCGCAAGGAATCTCCGCGCAATGTTGCTGAAACGTTGGATCACCCGCGCCGCCGTACGCATTTCGATACACAGGAGTCCGGTTATCGAACCGGTTGACCGTTTCGCCCTTTTGGTCCGATGTGAAGCACGGATTGATTACGGCGTGCTACCCGCGTAGCTACAGAACGGTCATGGCGAGGCAAAGAAGGTAAATAGAAGACCAAGCCAGCCGAGAATTTATTGACCTTGAATGAATTGCGTTGAAAAAGTCCGGCGTAGCCCGTAGGGGAGCGCCCTGCGGAGTCATCAGACCCTCCCTGGGCCAGGAGCACCATGACCCCCCCAACTCCATCTGCGGCTGCACCACTTGAGGTGACCGACGACGTCGCCGAGAAGCCGATCGCTTCTCCCGATTCGAAGGCCGGCCAGAGCAGGTCCCCGGGACAGCTCGCTTGGCGCCGCTTCAAGCGGGACCGGACGGGCGTCATCTCGGCGTTCATCGTGATCTTCTTCTTCGTGGTCGCGCTGGCCGCCCCGCTGATATCCCAGCTGTACGGCAAGGACCCGTACACGACGTACGGGCTCAACACCCCCGGGCTGCTCGGCGACAACGGCTTCCCGGTCAAGCCCAACGGCGGTATCGACGGCGAGTACTGGTTCGGCATCGACCCGCAGCTCGGCCGTGACGTCTTCACCTTCCTGCTCTACGCGATCCGCAACTCGCTCCTGATCGCCACCGCCATCACGGTCTTCGTCGTCATCCTCGGCGTGGTCATCGGCGTGACGGCGGGTTACATCGGCGGCAAGACGGACTGGTTCCTCGGCCGGGTCATCGACATCCTGCTCGCCTTCCCGCAGCAGCTGTTCTTCGTGGCGTTCACGCCCGTGGTCGTCGCCATGTTCGTGGGGGACAACGAGAACACGCCCACCTGGCTCGTGGTGGTCTCCATGGTCCTGCTGCTCACCGCATTCGGCTGGGCGTCCATCGCCCGGTTGCTGCGCGGCCAGGTACTGGCCCTGCGCGAGCGTGAGTTCGTCGAGGCCGCGAAGGTCACGGGCGCCTCTCCGGCGCGCATCATCTTCAAGGAACTGCTGCCCAACCTGTGGACCCCGATCCTCATCCAGGCGAGCCTCACGCTCCCCCTCATGGTCACCACTGAGGCGGGTCTGGCCTTCCTCGGTGTCGGCCTTCAGGACCCGACCCCCGACTGGGGCGTGATGATCGGGAACGCCGCCAAGTACTACCAGGACGACATCACCTTCCTGCTCTTCCCGGGCCTCACGATGGTGATCTTCGTCCTGGCGTTCAACCTCCTCGGCGACTCGGTGCGGGACGCGCTCGACCCGAAGACCAAGCGCTGAATCCGGCCAGTTCAGGACCACGGCAAGTACGCCGGGGTGCCGGTCTCCTCTCATCAACTCACTCAAGGCAGGATGCGATGTCCTTCTCGCGCAGAAACTTCCTGATAGCCACCGGTGTCGCGGCCGCTTCGACCTCGGTGCTGTCCGCGTGCAGCAGCGGTGACTCCAGCAGCAGCGGCGGCGGCAAGCAGGAGGCGGCCAAGGCCGACGCGACCGTCGTCAAGATCGGTACCGCGGAGGACTCCAAGGGCCCCGCTCCGGAGGTCTCCGGGGCGAAGAAGGGCGGCAAGGTCTACCTGCTGAACGACGACGACTTCTCGCACCTCGACCCGCAGCGCGTCTACTACGCCTGGAACTCGCTCGCCGCGATCGTCATCTCCCGCACCCTGACCGGCTACAAGGTCGCGGACGACGGCTCCCTGACGCTGGTCGGCGACCTCGCCACCGACACGGGCACCATGAAGGACGGCGGCAAGACCTGGTCCTTCACCCTGAAGGACGGCGTCAAGTGGCAGGACGGCTCCGACCTCACCGTCGACGACGTCCGCCACGGCATCGAGCGCGCCTTCGCCCCCTTCATCACCGAGGGCGCCATGTACGTCCAGACGTGGCTGACGGGCAGCCAGGAGTACCGCAAGTCCTACCCCGGTCCCTTCAAGGGCAAGCACCTGAAGTCGATCGAGACGAGCGGGAAGACCATCACCTTCCACCTCTCCGAGGCGCGCCCGGACTTCAACTACGTGGTCGCGATGCACTCGTACGCGCCGACCCCGGTGAAGCACGACACCAAGCAGGACTACGACAAGAAGCCGTTCTCCAGCGGTCCGTACAAGATCAAGTCGCACACCACCGACAAGTCGATGGTGCTGGTCCGCAACGAGCACTGGGACCCGAGCACGGACCCGATCCGCAACGCCTACCCGGACGAGTTCGACTTCAGCTTCGGCATCGAGCAGCTGACGGCCGTCGACCGCCTGCTCGCCGACTCCGGCAACGACCAGTACGCCGTCTCCTGGCGCACGGTTCCGCAGGAGCGTGTCCAGAAGGCCGTCACCGAGGCCAAGGACCGCATCTTCGAGGACCTGAGCACCGGCGTCAGCGTCTACTGGATCAACACCACGCGGATCACGGACAAGACCGTCCGTGAGGCCATCATCAAGGCGTGGCCGACGGCCGGCATCCGCCAGGTGCAGGGCGGCACCCACCGCGGTGACTACGCGACCGGCATCATGAGCCCGCTCGTCGCCGGCTACAAGTCCCAGGACGTCTGGGGCAAGCTGAAGAACCCGGCGGGCGACCCGGCCGCCGCGAAGGCGATCCTGAAGAAGGCCGGCAAGCTCGGCACCAAGGTCGTCTACGCCTACCAGCAGGACGACACCAACGCCAAGGTCAAGGTCGTCGTCGAGAACGCCCTGAAGGCCGCCGGCTTCGACGTCGTCACCAAGGGCATCGACTCCACCACCTGGTACGACCAGACCGGCAAGATCGACAACCCGTACGACGTCTACTGGGGCGGCTGGTCCGCCGACTGGCCGACCGGTTACTCGGTCTTCCAGCCGCAGTTCGACAGCAAGGTCATCGCCGACGGTGCGCAGAACTACTCGCACCTGAAGGACCCGGCCGTGGACGCGGCGATCAAGGCGGCCACCCTCGAGACCGACCAGACCAAGGCCAACGCCATGTGGGCCGCCCTGGACAAGCAGGTCACGGAGACCGCCGCCTTCATCCCCGACGTCTACATGAAGCGCCTGTACCTCCACGGCTCGAAGCTCGGCAACGTGAAGATGGACCCGAACTTCGACGGCTGCATGCTCTACAAGATGTACGTCAAGGCCTGATCCACACCTGAGAGGTGGGGCGGTCACCACACCGCCCCACCCTCGGCTCGTCCACCGGGCCTCCGGTCACCCCGGCCCGGCCCGATCCGTACGACGGCCCTCCCAGGAAAGCCAACCCCCATGCTTCGCTTCCTAGCCCGCCGAGTCCTCGGCGCCGTGATCACGCTGTTCATCATCAGCGCGATCACCTTCATGCTCTTCTACGCGGTGCCGCGCGACCCGGCTCGGATGGCTTGCGGCAAGCTCTGCACGCCGGAGACGCTCGCCCTGATCCGGCACAACATGGGGATCTCGGACCCGCTGCCGGTCCAGTACTGGCACTGGCTGTCGGCGATCTTCGTGGGCCGTGACTTCACCGGCTTCGGGCACTGCGACGCCCCGTGCCTCGGCTACTCGTTCGTCAACCGCGAGCCGGTCCTCTCGACCGTCATGGACCGCTTCCCGACGACGTTCTCCCTCGCCATCGGCTCTGCGGTGGTGTTCCTCGTCTTCGGTGTCGGCGCCGGCATGATCGCCGCGGTGAAGCAGGGCAAGGCCACCGACAAGATCGCCAGCTCCGCGTCACTGATCGCCTCGTCGATGCAGATCTACTTCGTGGGCACGCTGGGCCTGTACTTCTTCGTGTACCAGTGGCACCTCCTGGACCAGCCGTCGTACACGAACTTCCTGGACAACCCCGCCGCCTGGTTCAGCGGCCTGCTGCTGCCCTGGCTGGTCCTCGCGCTGATCTGGACCGCCAACTACACCCGTATGACCCGCTCCCAGCTCGTCGAGACGCTGAGCGAGGACTACGTCCGCACGGCCCGGGCCAAGGGCATGTCCAGCCGCAACGTCTTCTTCCGGTTCGCCTGGCGCGGTGCGATGGGTCCGATCGTCACCATCTTCGGCATCGACATGGGCGTCCTGCTCGGCGGCGCGATGATCACCGAGAAGACCTTCAGCCTCCAGGGCCTGGGCATGCTCGCGGTGAAGTCCGTCTTCACGAACGACCTCCCGATGCTCCTCGGCGTCATGGTCCTCACCGCGTCCTTCGTGGTGATCGCCAACATCGTCGTCGACGCGCTGTACGCGCTGATCGACCCGCGGATCCGGCTCGCCTGACCCCGCCCGCCCCCATCAGCTACCCCGCATCACCCCCCTCTGGAGCGTCCCCGTGACGAGCACCGACCAGCAGCCCTTCCTGTCCGTCAAGGACCTGAAGGTGCACTTCTCGACCGAGGACGGCACCGTCAAGGCCGTCGACGGCCTCTCCTTCGACCTCGTACGCGGCAAGACGCTCGGCATCGTGGGTGAGTCGGGGTCCGGCAAGTCGGTCACCAACCTGACCATCCTGGGCCTGCACAACCCGGACAGCACCACCGTCGAGGGCTCCATCGAGCTCGACGGCGAGGAGCTGAACGGCGCCTCCCAGAGGACGCTGGAGAAGCTCCGCGGCAACAAGATGGCGATGATCTTCCAGGACGCCCTGGCCTCGCTGTCGCCGTACCACACCATCGGCATGCAGATCGGCGAGGTGTACCGCAAGCACACCGGCGCCTCCAAGCAGAAGGCCCGGGAGCGGGCGGTCGAGATGCTCCGGCGCGTCGGCATCCCGCAGCCTGACGTCCGGGTGGACGACTACCCGCACCAGTTCTCCGGCGGTATGCGCCAGCGCGCGATGATCGCCATGGCGCTGGTCTGCGACCCCGAGCTGCTCATCGCCGACGAGCCGACCACCGCCCTCGACGTCACCGTGCAGGCACAGATCATGGACCTGCTCAAGGACCTCCAGCGGGAGTTCGGCACCGCGATCATCTTCATCACCCACGACCTGGGCGTGATCGCCGACATCGCGGACGACGTGCTCGTGATGTACGGCGGCCGGTGCGTGGAGCGCGGCCCGAAGGAGGAGGTGCTGCGCACCCCGCAGCACCCCTACACCTGGGGTCTGCTCGGCTCCATGCCGAGCCTGGACGGCCCGGTCGACGTGCCGCTGAACCCGATCCCCGGCTCGCCGCCCTCGCTGCTGAACCCGCCGTCCGGCTGCCGCTTCCACCCGCGCTGCGCCTTCGCCGAGAAGGTCGAGGGCAACCGCTGCGCGACCGAGCGGCCGCCGCTGGAGATCACGGACGGCCGCGGCAGCGCCTGCCACCTGACCGACGACCAGCGCCGCGAGTTCCTCGCCGACCTTGCCGCCAGCAAGGCCATCTGACGTACAAGAGACGGGATTTCACCACCATGAGCAGCACCACTCCCCTCCTGGACGTCTCCGGGCTGACCAAGCACTTCCCGATCAAGGGCGGCTTCCCGATCCGGCGCACGGTCGGTCACGTCCAGGCCGTCGACGGCCTCGACTTCACGGTCGGGGAAGGCGAGAGCCTGGGCCTGGTCGGCGAGTCCGGCTGCGGTAAGTCGACGACGGGCCGGCTGATCACCCGGCTGCTGGAGCCGACCGGCGGCACGGTCTCCTACCGCGGTCAGGACATCACGCACGCGGGCCGCAAGGAACTGGCGCCCATCCGGTCCGAGATCCAGATGATCTTCCAGGACCCGTACTCGTCCCTGAACCCGCGGCACACGGTCGGCAAGATCATCTCCGGTCCGATGGAGATCAACGGGATCAACCCGCCCGGCGGCCACGAGAAGCGCGTCCGTGAGCTGCTGGAGATCGTCGGCCTCAACCCCGAGCACTACAACCGCTTCCCGCACGAGTTCAGCGGAGGTCAGCGTCAACGCATCGGCGTGGCACGGGCGTTGGCGCTGGAGCCGAAGCTGATCGTGGCGGACGAGCCGGTCTCCGCGCTGGACGTCTCGATCCAGGCGCAGGTCGTCAACCTGCTCCAGAAGGTCCAGCGGGAACTCGGCATCTCCTTCGTGTTCATCGCCCACGACCTGGCGATCGTGCGGCACTTCTCGCACCGCGTGGCGGTCATGTACCTCGGCAAGATCGTCGAGATCGCCGACCGCGACGACCTGTACGGCAACCCGCGCCACCCCTACACCAGGGCCCTGCTGTCCGCCGTGCCCGAGGCCACGGTGGACGAGACGCCCCGCGAGCGCATCCGGCTCACCGGCGACGTCCCGTCCCCGATCAACCCGCCCTCCGGCTGTCGCTTCCGCACCCGCTGCTGGAAGGCCACGGAGAAGTGCGCGACCGAGGCGCCGCCGCTGGTGCAGGCCGACGGCAACAAGCCGGGCCACCTGACGGCCTGCCACTACCCGGAGACCGGGGACACCCTTGCTGTCTCCGCCCTCTCCAAGGAGCCCGAGGAAGTGGCCTGACAAACACCCCTTTTCCGTCAGCCGCTTCCGGCGGAACGGACCTTCGCCGGCCCATTGACCCGAGCCCACGAACGTCCGCTTCCAGGGACCGAGGGCCCGCGCCTGTCCAGGTGCGGGCCCTCGTCGTACGCCCAAGTCGGCTTTTTTCACGGCGAGTTCGGAGGACGGTGAGAAGACAGCCGATCGTCCCCGACCGTTCACCCTCGTGTGGCACACTGCCGCGGTGGTCGATCGCTCCTTCGCCGATCCCTCGCTGGCCGCGCTCTACGAGCGGCTGAACCCGTGGGGACCGGAAGACGACTTCTACCTGGACCTGGTGACGGGCGCGGGCTCGGTGCTCGACGTGGGCTGCGGCACGGGCCGGCTGCTGCGGCGGGCGTACGAGAGCGGTCACCGCGGCCGGCTCACGGGCCTGGACCCGGCCGCCGCGATGCTCGTCCGGGCACGGCGGGCCGCGCCCGGTGTCGAGTGGCTGCTCGGGGATCTGCGGACGCGGCTGTGGGGCGGCGAGTTCGAGCTGGTCGTGATGACCGGGCACGCCTTCCAAGTGCTCGTCGGTGACGAGGAGTTGTGGATCTGTCTGCGTGCCGTGCGGGCGGCTCTCGGCCCGGGTGGGCAGTTCGTCTTCGAGACCCGCAATCCGGCCGCCCGCGCCTGGGAGACATGGACGCCGGACCGCGTGCGCGAGGTGACGGACGGCGCCGGCAGGGCCGTACGCGTCTGGCACGAGGTCCACGACGTCCACTCGGTCGACGGCGTGCCCGCCTCGGAGCGGGTCACGTTCACCGAGACGTTCGACCACCCCGCCTGGGACCGGCCTCGTGTCAGCCGCACCACCTTGCGGTTCCTCGGCGCGGAGCGGCTCTCCCGGTTCCTCGGCGAGGCCGGGTTCGCGGTCGTCGAGCAGTACGGCGACTGGGGGCGGGGGCCGGTCGCCCCCGCCAGTCCGGAGATCATCACCGTCGCCGAGGCGACCTAATTGTTCTCCCCCAGCTCCTCCTCCAGCGCCGCGAGCGCCGGGTCCAGCACGATGTCCTCGTCCCGCTCGGTCGTCGGCTCCTCCGGGAAGTGGCAGGCCGTCAGGTGGCCGGCGCGGTTGCCGGAGATCCGGACCAGCGGGGGCTCCTCGGCCGCGCACTTGTCCTGGGCCTTCCAGCAGCGGGTGCGGAAGCGGCAGCCGGAGGGCGGCGAGATCGGGGACGGCACGTCACCGGCCAGCCTGATCCGCTCGCGCGGGGCCGCGTCGTCCTCCGCCAGGTTGACCTCGGGCACCGCGGACAGCAGTGCGTGGGTGTAGGGATGGCGGGGCCTGTTGTAGATGGAGTCGCGGTCGCCCACCTCGATGATCTTGCCGAGGTACATGACCGCGACCCGATGCGAGAAGTGCCGTACCACCGCCAGGTCGTGGGCGATGAAGAGGAACGCGATGCCGAGTTCCTTCTGGACCTCCTGCAGCAGGTTGACGACCTGCGCCTGGATCGAGACGTCCAGCGCCGAGACCGGCTCGTCCGCCACGATCAACTTCGGCTCCAGCGCCAACGCCCGTGCCACGCCGATGCGTTGACGCTGACCGCCGCTGAACTCGTGCGGGAAGCGGTTGTAGTGCTCGGGGTTGAGGCCGACGATCTCCAGCAGCTCACGGACACGCTTCTCGCGTCCGCCCTCGGGGTCGATGCCGTTGATCTCCATCGGGTTGGCGATGATCTTGCCGACCGTCTGGCGGGGGTTCAGGGACGAGTACGGGTCCTGGAAGATCATCTGGATCTCGGAGCGGATCGGCGCCAACTGCGCCCGGCTCGCGCGGCTGATGTCGCGTCCGCGGTACGAGATGGTGCCGCTCGTCGGCTCCAGCAGCCGGGTGATCAGCCGGCCCGTCGTCGACTTGCCGCAGCCCGACTCGCCCACCAGGCCGAAGCTCTCCCCGACGCGCACGGTCAGGTCGATGCCGTCCACGGCCTGGACCTGACCGACCGTACGGCGGATCGGGAAGCCGCCCTTGACCGGGAAGTGCTTGGTCAGGCCGGAGACCTCCAGCAGCGCTTCGCCTTCCGCGGCGGGGGTCTTGTCACGCGGAGCGGGGAGGACCAGGTCCTCTGTCATCAGATCTCCTTCGTGGATACCCCCGGCTTCAGCCAGGGGAGGAAACGAACTCCTGCGGAGCAGGACCGGGTCGCCCCCCAGGTGAAACGGCGTCTCATTTCACGAACCGGCGGGTCACAAACTGACGGGCTACCGTGTGAGTCGTGGCCATTCACGTGAAGCGGGCGTTCAAGTACCGCTTCTATCCGACGGACGCGCAGGCAGCCGAGCTGTCGCGCACCTTCGGATGCGTGCGGAAGGTCTACAACATGGCCCTCGCGGCCCGTACCGAGGCATGGGCGCGACAGGAACGGGTCAACTACAACGCCACGTCGGCGATGCTGGCGGCCTGGAAGAAGACTGAGGAACTGGCCTTCCTCAACGAGGTGTCGTCGGTGCCGCTCCAGCAGGCACTGCGCCACCTGCAAGGCGCATTCACGAACTTCTTCGCCAAGCGGGCCAAGTACCCCCGCTTCAAGTCGAAGAAGAAGTCCCGCGCCTCGGCGGAGTACACCAGCTCCGCCTTCCGCTTCCGGGACGGCCGGGTCACGCTGGCGAAGATGACCGAACCGCTGGACATCGTCTGGTCCCGCCCCCTGCCCGAGGGCAGTACACCGTCGACGGTGACCGTGTCCCGGGACGCGGCGGGCCGCTGGTTCGTGTCGATGCTGTGCGACGACCCGGCTGTCCAGCCACTTCCCGCGACGGACACGGCCGTGGGTATCGACGTCGGCCTGGACCACCTGCTCACCCTGTCCACCGGGGAGAAGGTCGCCAACCCCCGTCACGAACGCCGCGACCGCGCCCGCCTCGCCAAGGCCCAGCGCGACCATGCTCGCAAGGCCAAGGGGTCCGCGAACCGGGCCAAGGCCGGGCGGCGCGTGGCGAAAATCCACGCTCGGATCGCCGATCGCAGGCGGGACGGCCTGCACAAGCTGACCACTCGACTCGTGCGCGAAAACCAAACGCTCGTGATCGAGGACCTGACCGTACGCAACATGGTCAAGAACCACATGCTCGCCCGCGCCATCTCCGATGCCGCGTGGGCGGAGTTCCGCACCATGCTGGAGTACAAGGCCGCCTGGTACGGGCGGGACGTCGTGGCCGTGGACCGCTTCTTCCCCTCGTCCAAGCTGTGCTCCCACTGTGGCACCTTGCAGGTCGGGATGCTGCTCAACGTCCGCACCTGGACGTGTGACTGCGGCACGACCCACGACCGGGACGTGAACGCGGCACAGAACCTTCTGGCCGCCGGGCTGGCGGTGACAGCCTGTGGAGCTGGTGTAAGACCTCAACGGAGAACTCCGGGCGGGCAGTCGGCGACGAAGCAGGAAACCCAACGGCGCGAGCCGTAGGAATCCCCCTCCTTCAGGAGGGGGAGGAAGTCAAGGCATGTCCTCCTAGCCCAGGCTGGGCTTGATCTCTTCGATGAAGATGGTCCGCTTCTGCTCCGCCGTGAGGTGGCACGCCGAAGCGCGGTCCGGGGCGAGCACGGGCCGCTCGTCCACACAGCGCCCCCGGCCCTCGACGCGGTCCTGGAAGGTGCAGCGGGGATGAAAGCGACAGCCCGACGGGGGCGTGAGGAGCGAGGGCGGGCTGCCGGGGATCGGGGTGAGCGGGGCGGCGAGGTCGGAGTCGAGGCGCGGCATGGAGTTCAGCAGGCCCCAGGTGTACGGGTGCTGGGGCGAGCGCAGCACCTCGTCGACCGTGCCGCGCTCCACCGCGCTGCCCGCGTACATCACCATGATGTCGTCGGCCATGTCGGCGATCACGCCGAGGTCGTGGGTGATGAAGACGATGCCCGAGCCGAACTCCTGCTGGAGGTCCTTGAGCAGGTCCAGGATCTGGGCCTGGACGGTCACGTCCAGCGCCGTCGTCGGCTCGTCCGCGATCAGCAGGTCGGGGTCGCACACCAGCGCCATGGCGATCATCGCGCGCTGGCGCATGCCGCCGGAGAACTGGTGCGGGTAGTCCTTGGCCCGTTCCTTGGGGTGGGGGATGCCCACCTTGGCGAGCATCTCCACCGCCCGGTCCCACGCCGCGCGCTTGGAGGCGCCGGTGTGCTTCATGAACGGCTCGGCGATCTGACGGCCGACGGTGTAGTACGGCGACAGCGCGGTCAGCGGGTCCTGGAAGATCATGGCGGCCTTGTTGCCGCGGATCCTCTCCAGCTCGGCCTCCCGGGCGGTGGTCAACTCCTGTCCGTCGAGCAGGATTTCGCCCTCGACCGTGGTGAACATGGGGTTGTGCAGGCCCAGGATGGTCAGGTTGGTGACCGACTTACCGGACCCCGACTCCCCCACGATGCCCAGCGTCCTGCCGCGCTCCAGGTCGAAGGAGAGGCCGTCCACGGCCCGGACGATCCCGTCCTCGGTCTTGAAGCTGACGTGCAGGTCCCGCACGGAGAGCAGGGTGCCCGCGTCGGCCGGCGAGGGGGCTCCGGCCTCCTTGGTCAAAGTGGTCACGACGGTCTCCTCAGACGGCCTAGGCCAGCCGCACGCGCGGGTCGATGAAGGCGTAGCAGGCGTCGACGATGATGTTGAAGAGCAGGATCATGGTCGCGGAGAACAGCATCACGCCGAGCAGCAGCGGCAGATCGCTGAAGATCACCGACTGGACGGCCAGATTGCCGAGGCCCGGCAGGCTGAAGGTGTACTCCGTGATGATGGCGCCGCCGAGCAGGGACCCGAGGTCGATGCCGAAGATGGTGACGATGGGGATGAGCGAGCCGCGCCAGGCGTAGCGGAAGAAGACGTACCGCCGGGACATGCCCTTGGCGCGGGCGGTGCGGACGTGTTCCTCCTGGAGCTGTTCGATCATCGACGAGCGGGACATACGCGTGTACTGCGCGGCGAAGATCGTGGAGAGGACGGCCCACGGGATGATCAGCCCGCTGAACCAGGTGACCGGGTTGCTGGTCAGGTCGTTGTAGGCGGGTTTGTCGAACCAGTGGGTCTGGTAGACGAGGATCGCCAGGGCCAGGGGGCCGAGGAAGTAGATCTGCATCGAGCTGATCACCATGGCGCCCGCGGTGGCCGTCTTGTCGATCAGCGTGCCGCGTCGCCATGCGGCGAGCAGCCCGGTGCCGAGGCCGACGAGGAGAAAGCAGACGGCGCCGCCGAGGGTCAGCGAGACGGTGGTGGGCAGGCGGTCCATCAGCGTGGCCCAGACCTGCTCGTTCGTGTGGTACGAGTACCCGAAGCAGGGGGCGGGGCAGGGGCCCTGGGCGAACTGGCTGCTGCCGAGGACCAGGTTGTGCAGGAAGATCCAGTACTGCTCGGGGATGGACTTGTCGAGGCCGAGCACGTGATGGATGTTGGCGAGGCTGTCCGGGTTGCAGGTCTTGCCGCACATCAGCAGGGCCGGGTCGCGCGGCATCCCGAAGAACAGCAGAAACGTGACGATGCTCAGCAGGAAGAGAATGACGACGGCGCCGAGGGACCGGCGGACGAGGAAGCGCAGCATGACAGGGGCAGCTCTCTGACGTCGGCGGGCGGCCCGGCACCCGGCGTTCCGTCCGGGCGGACGGACGTACCGGGTACCGGGCTAGCGGCGGCGGTTACTTGACGTACAGGCGACGCGGGTCGATGTCGCCGATCACGTCGTCGTAGGCCAGGCCACCGACCTTGGAGCCGGCGATCTGGTACTGCTTGTAGTACGCGGTCGGGACGGCGTTGACGATGTCCGTCAGGATGTACTTGTCGAGCTTCTCCCACGCCTTGCCGGCCGCGGCCGGGTCGGTGATCTTGCTGATGCGGTCGATCTCGCCGTTCACGTGCGGGTCGTTGATGTGCGAGTAGTTCGCCGCACCGTCGGCGATCTGCCGGCCGTCGTAGAGCGGCGGCATGACGGTCGATCCGGACGGCCAGTCGGCGCCCCAGGCGGTGTGGTAGATGTCGTACTTGTTGTCGACCTTGCCGACCTGGTCGTAGTACGTCTCGGCCGGGATCTCCTGGCGCTGGACGTTGAAGCCGGCCTTCTTCAGGCCCACGGCCATGGCGGTGGAGTACTGCTGGCCCTCGTTGGTGTTGATGTAGCCGAAGGTCAGCTTCATGCCCACCTTGCCGGCCTGCTTCAGCAGTTCCTTGGCCTTGGCCGGGTCACCGGCGGGCTTCTTCTTCTTGCCGAACGGGTCGAACGCGGGGTCGTAGCCGGTGACGGTCGGGGAGATGAACCCGCCCGCGACCTCCATCGCGTCCGAGCCGCCGTAGGCGCGCACGAACGGGCTGACCGGCAGGGCGTAGGCGATGGCCTGGCGGACCCGCTTGTCCTTCAGCTCCGGCCGCGACAGGTTGATGTCCATCTGGCCGACGTAGGGCTGGTAGCCGCCGACCACACGGGACTTCAGCTTCGGGTCGTTGAGGGTGTTGGAGAGGTTGCCCGCGTCGATCTGGTTGGTGAAGCTCACGCCGGCCTGGTCGGCGCCGCTGTCCGCGAGGAGCGCCTTGGTGGACGTCTCGTACTGCTGGTTGAACGTGATGTTGAACTTGTCGACGTACTGGTGGCGCAGCGGGTCCGTCTTCGGGTCCCAGTTGGTGTTCTTGACGAGCACCATCGACTTGCCGGACTTGAAGGACTGGATCTTGTAAGGACCGGTCGTCACCGGTGCCTTGTCGTACTTCTCCTTGGTGTCGCCCTTCGCGGAGACCACGGAGTAGCCCGCCATGGCGAGCGCGTACGGCAGGTCGGGGTGGGGCGTCTTGAAGTGGAAGACGACGGTCTTGTCGTCGGGCGTCTCGAGGACGGAGTCGGGCAGGTGCTTGCCCTTGTACGGGCCGTCCTTGAGGAGCGTGCGGTAGCCGGCGCCCGGCTTGTCGGCGAGCCACTGCTGGATGTAGGTCGGGCCCTGGTTGACGAAGGGCGCGAAGAGCCGCTCGAAGGTCTGGCGGACGTCCTTGGACGTGATCGGCGATCCGTCCTCGAACTTGATGCCGTCCTTGAGGGTGTACTTCCAGGTCTTGCCGCCGTCGGTGGTGGTGCCGGAGTCGGTGGCGAGGTCGCCGACGACCACGTGCCCCTGGCCCTTGTTGTCGGTCGGCTTGTAGCCCGTGAGGCCTCTGTGGAGCAGCTGCGCCACGGACATCTCGTTCTGGACGTAGATCTGCGCCGGGTCGAGGTGCGCGTAGGTGTCGCGCTGGAGTACTTCCATCGCGCCGCCGCTCTTGGCGCCGGGCACGTCGGGCGCCGGGCCCGTGGAGGCCGCCGCGTCGCCGAACTTGATGGCCGCCTGCTGGCGTTTGGCGTTCTCCTGCTGCTGCTTGTCGTTGCCGCCCGCGTCGCTGCCGCCCTTGCTGCAGCCGGTGAGCACAAGCGCTCCGGCCGCGAGCACGGAGAGCGCGCCGTATGCGTGGCGTCCGCCCCTACTCATCACTGAGATTCCCACCCATCTGTGTGTCACCAGTGCGGAAGAACTGCTGTGGAGAAAGTGGTGCCGTGGAGGGTTGACGTGCCGTGGAGAAGTTGACGTGCCGTGGGGGGTTGTACTGCCAGGAGGGTTGAACTGCCCGGTCAGCGTGCGGTCTTGGGATCGAATGCGTCCCGGACCGAATCCCCGAGCAGGTTGAACGCGACGATGAAGATGATCATCGAGATGCCGGGGAAGAACATGTAGGTGATGTCGTTCTGCATCACGAGCTCGGTCGACGCCTTGGAGAACATCTGCCCCCAGTCCGGCGTCGGTTCGACGATGCCGACGCCCAGGTAGGACAGGCCGGCCTCGGCGGTCACGAAGCTGGGCAGCAGATAGGTCGACTGCACCAGCAGCGGTGTGACGACGTTCGGCAGGATCTCCTTGCGGATGATCCGCCACGGCGAGGCACCGCTCACCTTCGCCGCCTCGATGAACTCCCGCTCCCGCAACGTGAGCGAGGTGCCGCGCAGGATGCGGGCGAGACTCATCCAGCCCAGGAACCACTGGACGAGGATGAGCGCGACCACACGCACGTAAGTCGGTGTCTCGTCGCGGGGGCTGACGAACAGTGAGACCACGACGGGCATGCTCGCGATGAAGAACAGCTGGGCCGGGAAGGCGAGGAGGAAGTCGATCACCCGGCCGATCGCGAAGTCGGTCTTGCCGCCGATGTAGCCGGCCGCGACACCCAGCAGGATGCCGGTCACCACGACCACGAGCGTGACCGCAATGGAGATCATCAGCGAGGTGCGGATGCCGTAGATGAGCTTGGTGAAGACGTCGTACCCGTTGCCGGGTTCGAGTCCGAACCAGAACTCGCTGCTGATCCCGCCGTTGGGCTGCACCGGCACGCCCGCGCTGTCGAAGAGGTCGGGGCGTTCGTCCGCGTAGACCGTGTACGGATTCTTGCCGTAGAGCTTGGAGACCAACGGGGCGAGCAGTCCGATGAGGAAGTAGAAGCCCACCACATAGGCCGATATGACGCCCGTGCGGTCGCGCTTGAAGCGGATCCACATCAACTGGCCGGGAGACCGGCCCTCCAGCTTGACGGCCTCGCTCGGCCTCGGGCCCGGTTCGCCGTCGATGAGGACCGATGTTCCGCCACTCGCGGTGTCGATAGGACTTGTCACAGTTCGTCCGTTCACAGGTGTGGGTGAGGAGTGCCGCGGTCCCCCGGGAACCCGGGAAACCCGCAGTCGGACGCGCGTAGGTGAACGACAGTGCTAAGCGGCGCGATATCGACCGACGGACGACGGCGACATGACCCGCCTGGTGTTCGTGACACCGTGCATGGGGGTTCCTCCTCATGACTTCACGTGTTCACCAACAGGAGGGGGTTACCCGTCTGCTTCCTCCGACACCCCTGACGGAGATTCAGACACCCCCCGGTGCTCGTGAGTCGGCGCCGTCCCCACGGCGCGAGACCCATTGACCCGAGCGCTACGCGGCTAACTATCTGCCATGAGTCAGGTGGCGACCACTGTCTTTAAATCTCAATTCAGTCACGGCTGTCGCGTACATCTTCCAAAATCCGGACAAACCACCTGCGGGGTGAAGGGCGCGAAACGGACGTGTTACCTGGCTATCGGGCGACGATCTCCGCATGTCGGACAGTTGGCACCCGATGTCACCCCGAAAACAGGTTGCAAAAGGCCCGGGTGCCCCCGTCATGGGGACGCCCGGGCCCGGTGCTGTGTTACAGGCCGTACGTCAGCCGTGCATCAGCGGTGAATCAGCCAAGCGTCAGCCGTGCTTGGCGCGGCTCGCGGCGCGGGCGCGCTCGCGGGCGTCCAGGTTCACCTTGCGGATGCGCACGGCCTCCGGGGTGACCTCGACGCACTCGTCGTCGCGGCAGAACTCCAGCGACTGCTCCAGCGACAGCTTGCGCGGCGGAACGATCGCCTCGAACGAGTCGGCCGACGACGACCGCATGTTCGTGAGCTTCTTCTCCTTGGTGATGTTGACGTCCATGTCGTCGGAGCGCGAGTTCTCGCCGACGATCATGCCCTCGTACACCTCGGTGCCCGGCTCCGTGAAGAGCACGCCGCGCTCCTGGAGGTTGGTCATCGCGAACGCGGTGACGGCGCCGGAGCGGTCGGCGACCAGGGAGCCGTTGTTGCGGGTCTGCAGCGCGCCGAACCACGGCTCGTGGCCCTCGTGGATCGAGTGGCCGATGCCGGTGCCGCGGGTCTGCGTCAGGAACTCGGTACGGAAGCCGATCAGACCGCGGGACGGGACGACGAACTCCATGCGGACCCAGCCGGAGCCGTGGTTGGACATGTTGTCCATGCGGCCCTTGCGGACACCCATGAGCTGCGTGACGGCGCCCATGTGCTCCTCGGGCACGTCGATCGTCATGCGCTCGACCGGCTCGTGGACCTTGCCGTCGATCTCGCGGGTGACCACCTGCGGCTTGCCGATGGTCAGCTCGAAGCCCTCGCGGCGCATCTGCTCGACCAGGATGGCCAGCGCCAGCTCACCGCGGCCCTGCACCTCCCAGGCGTCGGGGCGCTCGGTGTCGAGGACGCGGAGCGAGACGTTACCGATCAGCTCGCGGTCGAGGCGGTCCTTCACCTGGCGGGCGGTGACCTTGCGGTCCTTGACCGCCGCCTTGGCGTCGGCGCCCTTGCCGGTGCCGCCGCGACCGACCAGCGGCGAGGTGTTGGTGCCGATGACCATGGAGATCGCGGGCTCGTCGACCGTGATCAGCGGGAGGGCGACCGGGTTCTCCGGGTCGGCCAGCGTCTCGCCGATCATGATGTCGGGGATGCCGGCGACGGCGCAGATGTCGCCCGGGCCGGCCTTCTCGGCGGGCTTGCGGGTGAGGGCCTCGGTCATCATCAGCTCGGTGATGCGCACGTTGCTGACGGAGCCGTCGCGCTTGATCCAGGCGACGGTCTGACCCTTGCGCAGCTCGCCCTGCTCGACGCGGAGCAGCGCGATACGGCCGAGGAAGTTGTCCGCGTCGAGGTTGGTGACGTGGGCCTGGAGCGGCGCGTCCTCCTCGTACGTGGGGGCCGGGATGTGCTCCAGGATCGTGGAGAAGAACGGCTCCAGGCTGTCGGAGTCCGCGGGGACCGTGCCGTCCTCCGGCTTGGTCAGCGAGGCGATGCCGTCACGGCCGCAGGCGTAGACGATCGGGAACTCGATCTGGTCCTCGTCGGCGTCCAGGTCGAGGAAGAGGTCGTAGGCCTCGTTGACGACCTCGTCGATCCGGGAGTCCGGGCGGTCCGTCTTGTTGATGCACAGGATGACGGGCAGGCGCTGCTGGAGGGCCTTGCGCAGCACGAAGCGGGTCTGCGGCAGCGGACCCTCGGAGGCGTCGACGAGCAGCACGACACCGTCGACCATCGACAGACCGCGCTCGACCTCGCCACCGAAGTCGGCGTGGCCGGGGGTGTCGATGATGTTGATCGTGATCGGTTCCCCGCCGTCCTTCGGGTGGTACTTCACCGCGGTGTTCTTGGCGAGGATCGTGATGCCCTTCTCACGCTCCAGGTCGTTCGAGTCCATGACCCGGTCGTCGACGGAGTCGAGCTGGTGGGCGGCGAAGGCGCCGGCCTGCTTCAGCATGCCGTCGACGATGGTCGTCTTGCCGTGGTCGACGTGAGCGACGATGGCGACGTTGCGAATGTCGTGGCGCGTGGCCATATTGCGACGTACTCCCGGAGTGTGAGGAAGGCCTGTGCGTGCGTCCGTTTGACGCGGGCCCTGCCGGGCTTGACACGCCACGGCCTCACCCCATGTTACGTGGCCCCGCGGGAAGCGGCCCCCGCAGGGCCACGGAAGATCAACTCGGAGAGGGACTCGCGGAGACCTTGACCCCCTTCTTCAGGAAGCCCATGTCCTCGTAGACGGGGGTCTGGAAGCCGAAGGCACCCGCGTTGACCAGGTCCTTTCTGGCGCCGGTGAGCTGGGGGCGCTGATAGAGCGGGATGGAGCCTGCCGCGGCCCAGATGCGGGAGTCGGCCTTGCGGATCAGGGAGCGGGACTCGTCCTCGTCGAGCGTCGCGACGGCCTGGTCGAAGAGCTGGTCGACCTGGTCGGTGCCGATGCGGGTGTAGTTCTGCTCGATGTTCAGCGAGCCGTCGGCGGCCGGGAGCGGCTTGGCGTAGATCGGGCGGGCGTCGGTGGCGGGGAAGGGCGTGGACGGCCACGAGTACAGCGCGAGGTCGTACTGGCCGGCCGCGATGTGGTCCTTGAAGTAGCTGTCGTCCGGGACCTTGGTGATCTCCGTCTGGATGCCGACCTTCTGCAGCATCCGCGAGATCTTGTCGGCGACGGCGCTCACGCTCCCCGAGCCGGGGCCCGAGGGCAGCACGAAGCGCAGCGTCAGCGCCTTGCCGTCCTTGGCGAGCGGCCCGGCCGGGGCGCCCGCGGGGGCGGCGGTGCCCTTCGGGGCGTACGCGCCCGGCGCCCCGCCCTGCGGCGGGTGCTTGTCGGTGTACTGCTTGCCGTCCTGCGCGAGGTGCCGGCCGCCCTCGTCGCTCGAGTGCTGCTTCTCCGTGTGGTCCTTGGGGTCGGCCTTGTGGTCCTGGTCGCTCTCGCGCGGCGCCTTGTCGTCCTCGCCGACGACGTACGTGCCGTCGTCGTCGCCGCCGGACGGCGGCTGCTCGCTCGCCTTGTCCGCGTCGGGACCGGCGCCCTTCTCGGGCTTCTTCTCGGGCTTCTTCTCCGCCTTGACCGGCCCGCCCGGCACCCAGCCGGCGTCCGCGAGCAGCCCCTGCGCCTCCGCGGTGTCCTGACCGCCGAGGGCGCTGCTGCTGTCGGCGTAGTCGGGCTGGCCGGACAGGGCGAGGTGGCTGCCGAGCGGCGTGGCGGGCAGGCCGAGCGGCTTCAGGACGACCTCGGCGAGCTCCTTGCGGTCGAGGGCGCGGGCGACGGCGTGACGGACCCGCTCGTCGGCGAGCGGACCCCCGGAGCCGTTGAGGGCGAGCTGGGTGTAGGCGGGCTCCAGGGACTTGCGGACCTCGAAGCCGCGCAGGGCGTCCTGCCGGCGCAGATACGTCGCGAGGGCCTCGCGCGTCGTGGTCGCGCCCTCGGGGAGCTCGTCGGAGGCGAAGCCGTGCGCGAGCGCCCAGGAGCGCAGCTTCTTGGCGGAGGTGCGCCCGGCGCCCTGGAGGGGGCTGTCGGCGCCCTTGCCCTGGGAGGCGAGGTCGATGCGCCCGGCCTCGTCGGGGTCGATGTCGGCCAGCTCCACCGTGCCCTCGGCGAGCGCGGCGGCGCGCTTGTCGCGGGGCACGGCCTGCAGCACGATCTCGCTGAGCTTGGCCGGGTGGCCCCACCAGCGCGGATTGCGGGCGAGGACGATGTTCTTGCCCGCCGTGTCGACCTTCTGCACCTGGAACGGCCCGGCGCTGACGCTGAGCTTGCGGCGCGCCCCGTCGTTGAAGGCGTCCGGGGTGCCCATGACGTCCTTGGGGTACAGCGGGGAGAACAGCGACTTCCAGTCGGCGTACGGCCGGTCGAAGGTGACCCGGACCTCCAGGTCGTTGGCGCCGCGTTCGATCTTGGCGATGCGGTCGTAACCGGCGTTGCGGGCCGTCCAGTAGGCGCTGTCCTTCCCGGACAGGGCGCGCCACTGGGCGGCGAAGTCGGCGGCGCCGATCTCCCGGCCGTCGCTCCAGACGGCCTGCTGGTTGAGCTTGTAGACGACGACCTGGCGGGGCTCGGTCTCGACGACCTTGGCGCTCTCCAGGAAGTCGGGGTTGGCGACCGGACGGCCGCCGGCGTCGAGGCGGAACATCGACGGCAGGACGGCCTGGGCGACCCGGGTGGTGCCCGCGTCGGCGTCGGCCTGGAAGGTGTTCAGGGTCTCCGGCAGGGAGTCCACCGCCCAGTGCAGAGTGCCGCCGTCGGCGACCTTGTCGCGGGCCACGGGCACGATGTCCTGTCCGGCCAGCGGGCGGCTCGCCTCTTCGTCGGAACCGCAGCCGGCGAGGACGGGCACCACGAGCGCGCCCGCGGTGAGGAAGGCGGCCGCACGCAGCACCGCGCGCGATCCGACACCGTCGTGGGACATCTCTGCTACCTCCGGGGAGCCCGGTGACGTGGGTGTGTTCTGTTCACATTTGGCGGTATTTTGGAGTTGATCAGATCTACGGACCCACTCAAGTGGAAAGGGTTCGCCCGGCGGGGGCGACACGGCGGCGGGAGCCCCCAAGCCACTCGTGCGGCGCAACATGCGCCCCGGCGCACACAGGGCGCGCGCACGGGCGTGCGGGGGAGGCGTACGGGCGCGCGGCGGAGGAGTGCTATCCGCCAATCGCTGCACATGCCTTCACATCGGCCCGTGTGACGCGCAACACTCGCAGGCGCATGAACGTTGCCGCCTTGGACCACGAGGTTCGCGGAAGAGAGGTCACGTCATGTCCGTGCACGACGACCTGACGTCAGTACAGCGCTGCGTCGACGAGCTGTACCGGTCCGTCGGCCGCCTGGAGCAACAGCTCGGGAGCGGCGGACTGGAGATGCGCCGCGTCCGCGCCGACGCCGATCACCTGCGCGAGAGCGTGGCACTGCTGCGGGAGGCCGCCCCCAGGCTGACCCAGCCACGTAGCCCCGATCTCGTGACCATCTCCGACACCCCCTACGACATCACCCTGTGGACGGACTCGGACGACGAGGGACTCGGCGCCCGCGACCGGCACGCCCCCTGACCCCTGCCCCCGACCGGAGTCCTGCTTTGGCCACTGGTACGGAACCCCAACAGAACAGCGGCGGTGTACGCACCGGTACGCGCGCCGCGATCACCGCACCGCACCTGCGGACCGACCGCTGGTGGCTGGCCCCGGCCGTCACCGCCGCCGGTCTGCTCGCGTTCATCGTCTACTCGACCTGGCGGGCCTTCGCCAACGCGGACTACTACGCGGCGCCGTACGTCTCCCCGTTCTACTCGCCCTGCCTGGCGGAGAACTGCCGGACCATGCACGCGGGCCCCAACGCCGACCTCTTCGGCAGCTGGTGGGCCATCTCCCCGGCGATCATCATCCTGATCTTCCCGCTCGGCTTCCGGCTGACCTGCTACTACTACCGCAAGGCCTACTACCGCAGCTTCTGGGCGTCTCCGCCGGCCTGCGCCGTGGCCGAGCCGCACAAGACGTACACCGGCGAGACCCGCTTCCCGCTGATCCTGCAGAACGTCCACCGCTACTTCTTCTACGCCGCCCTGCTGGTCGCCGGCGTGCTGACCTACGACACGGTGCTGTCCTTCCGCGACGAGCACTACCGGTGGGGCCACATGGGCCTCGGCACGCTGGTCTTCCTGGCCAACATCGTGCTGATCTGGGCGTACACCCTGTCCTGCCACTCCTGCCGGCACATCGTCGGCGGCAAGCTCAAGCACTTCTCCAAACATCCCGTGCGCTACAAGGCGTGGCAGTACGTCGGGAAGCTCAACGCGCGCCACATGCAGCTCGCCTGGGCGTCGCTGGTGAGCGTGGCGCTCGCCGACTTCTACGTGTACCTGCTCGCGTCCGGCGCCTTCGACGATCCGCGCTTCTTCTAGATTGGGTGGGACCTTCTGATGTCCGTGGTCGACCGACAGGAGTGGGACGTCGTCGTGGTCGGCGCCGGCGGCGCCGGGCTGCGCGCCGCCATCGAGGCGCGGGAGCGGGGCGCGCGTACGGCCGTGATCTGCAAGTCGCTGTTCGGCAAGGCGCACACGGTGATGGCCGAGGGCGGCATCGCGGCCGCGATGGCCAACGTCAACGAGCACGACAACTGGCAGGTGCACTTCCGCGACACCATGCGCGGCGGCAAGTTCCTCAACCAGTGGCGCATGGCCGAGCTGCACGCGCGCGAGGCCCCGGACCGGGTGTGGGAGCTGGAGACCTGGGGCGCGCTGTTCGACCGTACGAAGGACGGGAAGATCTCGCAGCGCAACTTCGGCGGCCACGAGTACCCGCGCCTCGCGCACGTCGGTGACCGTACCGGCCTCGAACTGATCCGCACGCTCCAGCAGAAGATCGTGGCGCTCCAGCAGGAGGACTTCGAGGAGACCGGGGACTACGAGTCCCGCCTGAAGATCTTCCAGGAGTGCACGGTCACCCGGGTCCTCAAGGACGACGGCCGCGTTTCCGGGGTCTTCGCGTACGAGCGCGAGTCGGGCCGCTTCTTCGTCCTGGAGGCGCCCGCGGTCGTGATCGCGACGGGCGGGATCGGCAAGTCGTTCAAGGTGACGTCGAACTCGTGGGAGTACACGGGAGACGGCCACGCTCTGGCACTGCTCGCGGGCGCGCCCCTGCTGAACATGGAGTTCGTGCAGTTCCACCCGACGGGCATGGTCTGGCCGCCGTCGGTGAAGGGCATCCTGGTCACGGAGTCGGTGCGCGGCGACGGCGGCGTGCTGCGCAACTCCGAGGGCAAGCGGTTCATGTTCGACTACGTCCCGGACGTCTTCAAGGAGAAGTACGCCGAGTCCGAGGAGGAGGGCGACCGCTGGTACGACGACCCGGACAACAACCGGCGTCCCCCGGAGCTGCTCCCCCGTGACGAGGTGGCCCGCGCGATCAACGCCGAGGTGAAGGCGGGCCGCGGCTCCCCGCACGGCGGCGTCTTCCTCGACGTGTCGACGCGTATGCCCGCCGAGGTCATCCGGCGCCGGCTGCCGTCCATGTACCACCAGTTCAAGGAGCTGGCGGACGTCGACATCACGGCCGAGGCGATGGAGGTCGGGCCGACCTGCCACTACGTGATGGGCGGCATCGCGGTCGACTCCGACACGGCGGCGGCCCGCAGGGTGCCCGGCCTGTACGCGGCCGGCGAGGTCGCGGGCGGCATGCACGGCTCGAACCGGCTGGGCGGCAACTCGCTCTCCGACCTGCTGGTGTTCGGGCGCCGGGCGGGCTGGCACGCGGCCGAGTACGCGACGGGGCTCGCGGACGACCGCCCCGCCGTCGACGACACCCAGATCGACACGGCGGCGGCGGAGGCGCTGCGGCCGTTCTCGGCCGAGGGGCCGACCGCGGCCGAGGAGGAGGGACGCCCGCCGGAGAACCCGTACACCCTCCACCAGGAACTCCAGCAGACCATGAACGACCTGGTCGGCATCATCCGCCGCGAGGGCGAGATGGCGCAGGCCCTGGAGAAGCTCGCCGGCCTGCGCGTACGGGCGCGGCGGGCCGGAGTCGAGGGCCACCGCCAGTTCAACCCGGGCTGGCATCTCGCCCTCGACCTGCGGAACATGCTGCTGGTCAGCGAGTGCGTGGCCCGTGCCGCCCTGGAGCGCACGGAGTCGCGCGGCGGGCACACCCGCGAGGACCACCCGGCGATGGACCGCGACTGGCGCAACGTCAACCTGCTGTGCGCGCTCGCCGACCCCACCGGCGGGCTGGCGGCGACGGACCCCGTCCGCGGCCAGATCAGGCTCACCCGCGAGACCACCGAACCCATCCGCCCCGACCTGCTCAACCTCTTCGAGAAGGAGGAGCTGGTCAAGTACCTCGCCGAAGAGGAGCTCTACGAGTGAGCAGCTACGAGGCCCGCTTCAAGGTGTGGCGGGGTGACGTCGAGGGCGGCGGCCTGGAGGACTTCGAGGTCGAGGTCAACGACGGCGAGGTGGTGCTCGACATCATCCACCGCCTCCAGGCCACCCAGGCGCCCGATCTCGCCGTGCGCTGGAACTGCAAGGCGGGCAAGTGCGGTTCGTGCTCCGCGGAGATCAACGGGCGCCCACGGCTGATGTGCATGACGCGGATGTCGGTGTTCGACCGGGACGAGACGATCACGGTCACGCCGCTGCGCGCGTTCCCGGTGATCCGCGATCTGGTGACCGACGTCGGCTTCAACTACCAGAAGGCCAGGGAGGTTCCGTCCTTCGTGCCGCCCGCCGATCTCGGTCCGGGCGAGTACCGCATGATGCAGGAGGACGTGGACCGCTCGCAGGAGTTCCGCAAGTGCATCGAGTGCTTCCTGTGCCAGGACACGTGCCATGTCGTGCGTGACCACGAGGAGAACAAGAAGGCGTTCGCGGGGCCGCGCTTCCTGATGCGGATCGCGGAGCTGGACATGCATCCGCTGGACGCGGCCGCGGAGACCGGCCTGGACCGCAGGACAACGGCCCAGGACGACCACGGACTCGGCTACTGCAACATCACCAAGTGCTGTACGGAGGTGTGCCCCGAGGGCATCAGGATCACGGACAACGCGCTGATCCCCTTGAAGGAACGGGCCGTCGACCGCAAGTACGACCCGCTGGTGTGGCTCGGGTCGAAGATCAGGAGGCGTTCCTCCTAGCGTCGCGGCCGGGGCGCTGGGCCCAGCTCGACATCACCATCCCGCCCATCCACACGCACCACCCGATGACCGGGACGGCATTGAACATGTGGTGCTCGAGCGGGCCCAGGAAGAGGTACAGGCCCAGCCCGAACGCGCTCAGCAGCGCCCCGTAGCCCCAGAGCCGCGCCCGCACGACGTTGCGACGGGCCAACGGCGGCATCCAGCCCGCCGCGACGGCGGCGACACCGGCCGCCGCGTACACAGCGACGGCCAGCACGGCCGCCACCACCAGGAATATGTGCATGGCGATCATGGTCCGCCCGAGTCGGCGTCCGCGCCAGGGTGTACGCCGCGATGCCGCGTATGGATTCCGTCAAGGAGCCCAGCCCTCGCGGTAGGCGGCCCAGTCCTCCTCCGTGGCCGCGAAGTCCACGTACAGGGCCACACCGAAGCGGGCCCGGTCCGCGTCCGTGCGGGACAGGCCCAGGCGGACGCCCCGTACGGCGGCCGGGACGGTCTCGGCGTGACCCCAGTGGCCGATGTCGTTCTCGTAGTAGAAGGGCAGGCCCATGAGGAGGTCGGTGGTGGCCGGGGTGACCTCCAGGGCCAGGGAGGTCTGCTGGGCGACGTAGCCGCCGTACAGGCTCCGCAGGGGCTGCCCGGTGTCGTACGACATGACGGCGATCTGGTCGACGCGGCGGGCCACCTGCCCGAAGTACGCCTGCGACCACCACTTGGGGTGGTTGACCGTCGCGCCCCAGAAGGAGTGGAAGCCGGGCAGCGGGTCGATCTGGTGGGCGGCGACGGAGAGCAGGGCGGTGGGGGTCCCCCCTGCTCGAGCGCAGCCGAGAGCTTGGGGGAAGGCGCGGGTGACGCGGCGCAGGTCGTCGAGGAGGGCGAGGTAGTCGCGGTTGCCCGAGTGGAGCGGCTCCAGATCGAAGTGAGCGCCCTCGAAGCCGGCGGCGAGTATCCGGCGGGTGGAGCGGACGACGGCCGCGCGGGTCCCGGCCCGCTCCAGGCGCAGACCGACCGGCCCCTCGCTGGCGAGCACGTCGCCGAGCCACGCCTGGACGCGGACACCGGGGAGTTCACGGTGCACGGCCCCGATCAGCCAACGGGCCTTCGGGTAAGCCGATTCCGGGAGGGTGCCGTTGTGTTCCAGGGGCCCCGAGTGGACGTACAGGTCGCGGATGCCGGTGCCGCGCAGACGGCGGGCGAGGGCCTTGACGTCGGCGTCGCGCTTACGGCCGTCGACCCAGGCGTGGCCGAGCCAGATCGCGTCCCTGTGCCGGGTGTACGTGCCGTCCGCCGGGTCGCCGGTGTAGTTCACACGGAGGGCGGTCTCGGCGGCGAGGGTGGGGAGAAGGAGCGCGAGCACCAGACCGAGGGCGATGCGCCTGACCCACGTGAGCCGGCGGCGCCGTGCCGGTGCCGCCCCTTGCCGGACCGGCTGCTCTGCGACCTCTCCCGTCGGCTGCCCGGTCGGCTGCTGTGTGGGTCCCGCCGCCATCCCCGCCCCCTCTTCCCGTAGCACGCTCACGGCCGTCCCCCGCGCGCATTCACCCCGGTCGCGCAGCTGCTCACCCGCCCATACGCTCCGGAATGTGACGTCATCCTTGATCCGGGGCCGGCCGCGGCGCGCCAGGTCGCACATATCCGTGCGGGTGGCTCACACCGTGCTGGGTGGCGTGATCGGGCTCGCGTGGCTGATGTTGCCGGGGATGACGGTCAGCGGCGGGGGTTCGGTTCCTCTTCCCGTCCCCGTCCCCGCGAAGCCCGGCGGGGCGGTGGCCGTCGCCCCGGTCGCGCCGCCGGAGCAGGACGAGACCTCTCCCGTCGACTTCGTCCTGCCGCTCGTCGTCGTGGGGGCGGCGGGTGCGCTGGCGGCGTACGGGTATGTACGGCGCACCCGGCGGGCCCGGACCCGTACGACGCCCGGCGGCGGTGTGGTGTCCGAGCGGCCGCCGGAGCCGTCACCGGCCGAGTCCGAGCGGCAGGCCCGGGCGGCCCTGATCACGGCGGACGACAGCGTGCGCACCAGCCGCGAGGAACTCGGCTTCGCGCAGGAACAGTTGGGGACGACGGCCGTCGCACCCTTCGAGCGGGCCCTGCGGGCGGCGGAGACCGAACTGTCGGCCGCGTTCGCGCTGCGGCTGCGGTACGAGCAGGGGGCTCCGGCGGACGACGTCACCCGGAGGCAGGCGCTCGTCGGCATGGTCGGACGGTGCGCCGAGGCCGGGCGCCGGCTGGACGCGGAGGCGGGGAGGTTCGATCAACTCCGGGATCTGGAGCGCGGGTTGGGTGAGGCGTCGGCAGCCGCTGAAGCCCGGTTCCAAAACGTCGCCGGGCGGGCCACAGATGCGGAGACGACGCTCACCGAGCTGGGTGAGCAATACGGATCCTCGGCCGTCGCCCCGGTCCTGGGCTACGTCGAACAGGCCAAGGACCGCCTGCGGTTCGCCTCGGCAGAGCTCGACCGGGCCGGGCAGACGGCCGATTCGGAGGCGGTCGTGCGGGCGGTACGCCATCTGCGCGCCGCCGAGGGCGCCGTGGCGCAGGCGGACGTCTTCGTGAGCGGAGTCGAGCGGCTGGGGCGGGAGTCGAGCGAGGCGGCGGCGTTGGTACCGGCCACGCTCAAGGATGCGGAGGCCGGGGTGGCGGAGGCGCGGAGGCGGCTGACGGGCCCCCCGCAGACCGACGGACCCACGGCAGGAAAGGCCGCGCGGATACCGGTCGGTGAGCTCCGCGCGCGGGTGGCGCGTGCCGATGTCGTGCTGGGTGCCGTAAGGGAGGAGGTGGCCGGTGGGGCGTACGCCCCGCTGGACGTGCTGCGGCGCGTGGCGCGGGTGGTCGAGGCGCTGGGGGTGGGGCGCGCCGGCGCGGTGCCGGTCGCCGCACGGCTCGTCGCCCGGAGTGCCACGGGCGCCGCGGGGGACTTCGTGACCACGCATCGGGGGGCGGTGGGCGCCGGGGCCCGCACGCGGTTGGCGGAGGCGGAGCGGCTGCTCGCCGGCGACGAGGGTGAGGGTACGGCCGCCGCCGACGAACTGGCCCGGGAGGCCCGGGAGCTGGCGGAGCGGGACGTACGGGCGCACGGCAACCCGTACGCCGGTCCCGCCGAGCACGCGAGCGGCCTCGCCGGCGCCGTCCTCGGCGGAATCCTCCTCGCCGAGGAACCGGACGGAGGCCCCCCGGCCGGCTTCGGCGGGCCGCAGACGCGGGGGCGCCTCAGGCTGCCCGAGGAGTAACCCGAGAACCACTGCGCCGGCCCCGGGTCCGGCACCGTCAGAACAGGCTCAGCAACGCCTCCGCCGGGTCCGTCAGGCCGTTCTCGCCGTCCGGGAGGGGCAGTTCGAACCACACCGTCTTGCCCTCGTGGGTACGTCGGGAGCCCCAGGCCGCGCTGAGGAGGCCGACCAGTTGCAGACCCCGGCCGCCCTCGTCCGTGTCGCGGGCGCGGCGGCGGCGCGGCTGGACCAGGCCGGCGTCCCAGACCTCGCAGACGAGGGTGCGGTCCAGAAGCAGGCGGAGTCTGATGTCGCCCTCGCCGTAGCGCAGGGCGTTGGTCACCAGCTCGCTGACCAGGAGTTCCGTGGTGTCGACCAGCGGCTCAAGGTCCCAGCTGAGCAGTTGGGCGCGCGCGTACTCGCGGGCCCGGCCCACGCTGCGCGGCTCGCGCGGCAGGGTCCAGTCGCCGACGGACTCGGCGGGCAGGCCCTGGACGCGGGCCATCAGCAGCGCGATGTCGTCCTCGCCGTGGTGGGTGTCGAGCGTGTTGAGGACGTGGTCGCAGACGTCCTCCAGGGGCTGCGTCGGGTCGGTGAGCGCGCCGACGAACGCCTGGAGGCCCTCGTCCAGCGGGTGGTCCCGGGATTCGACCAGGCCGTCGGTGTAGAGGGCGAGGAGGGCTCCCTCCGGGAGTTCGACCTCGACCTCCTCGAAGGGCTCGCCGCCCACGCCGAGCGGCATCCCCGGCGGCACGTCCAGCATCAGCGCCGCCTCGCCCGGCTCCACGAGCACCGGCGGCAGGTGGCCGGCGTTCGCGAAGGTGCACTTCCTGGTCACCGAGTCGTACACCGCGTACACGCAGGTGGCCAGGTAGACCTCGGAGAGGTCCGCGGCGCGCGGCTGGCGGGCCGTGCGGGTCGGCTGCTGGATGCCGCCCGGCGCGCCGAGGCCCCGGGCGATCTCGTCCAGCGCCGAGAGGACTTCGGCCGGTTCCAGGTCCAGCAGGGCCAAGGTGCGGACGGCCGTGCGGAGTTCACCCATCGCCACGGCGGCACGCAGGCCGCGGCCCATCACGTCGCCGACCACCAACGCGGTGCGGTGCCCCGGCAGTTCGATCACGTCGAACCAGTCGCCGCCGACCTCGGTCGCCGCGTTGCCCGGCAGGTAACGGCAGGCGATGTCCAGGCCGGAGGCCTCCGGGTCGCCGGGCGGCAGCAGGGACCGCTGCAGTATCAGCGCGCGCTCGTGCTCACGCCGGTACAGGCGGGCGTTGTCGATGCAGACGGCGGCGCGTGCCGCCAGCTCCACCGCGAGGTCCCGGTCGCGGTCGCCGAAGGGTTCGCTGCCCTTCGTACGGGAGAACTGCGCGAGTCCGACGACCGTGTCGTGGGCGACCATCGGAACGGCCAGCGTGGACTGGACGAGGCCCCCCTCCTCGGCGGGAACGCGCTGCGGGCGGGCCGTGCGCAGGGCGTCCGCGCAGGGGGAGTTGAAGGGGTAGTGGTGGACCGCGCCCACCGCGACCGGCGGTTCGTCGCTGATGAAGGGGGCGTCGGCGACCGCGCTGGCGAAGGCGACGCGGCGGAGTTCGGCGCTGCCGTCGGCGAGCCCGGGCGGGGTCTCGTCGCCGGACAGCAGGCCCTGGTAGAGGTCGACGGTGGCCAGGTCGCAGAAGCCGGGGACGACGACGTCGAGGAGTTCGCGGGCGGTGGTCTCCAGATCGAGGGAGGTGCCGATGCGGGCGCCGGCCTCGTTGAGAAGGGCGAGATTGCGCCGTGCGGCGGCGGCCTCGCGGGCGGCCGCCCGGCGGTCCGTGATGTCGATTCCGAGCCAGGCGATACCGATGGGGCGGCCGCTGCCGCTGTGCACGCGGTAGAGGTTGATGGACCAGTGCCGGCGCCCGTCCGACTCGGGTGAGAAGCCCGTGACGTGCATGTCCGTGACCGAGTCGCCGGTCTTCAGGACCCGGCGCAGGGTGGCGGCGACCCGCTCGGCCTCGCCGCGCGGCAGGTAGTCGTGGACGCCCTTGCCCAGGTGGTCGTCCGGTGTGCCGCCGAAGGTGGAGGCGAACTGCTCGTTGACGCGGCGGATCCGCAGGCTGGGGTCGATCAGCAGGAAGCCGAAGGGAGACTGACCGAAAATCGACTGCGAGGCGGCGAGGTCGGTCTCGATGCTGCGCAGCGTACGGACGTCGACCACGATGCAGACGGCGGCGCTCTCGCCCTCCGCGGTCCGGGTCGGCATGACGTAGACCTCGGCGAGCCCTTCCTCGCCGCGCCTGCCGCCCGTCCCGTCCGGCATCCGGAAGGGGACCACGCCGGTCCACTCGCGCCCGTCGAGGATCTCGGCCATCTTCCGCTGGCCGCGCTCGCGCAGGTCGGGGTCGATGAAGGCCTCGATGGGGTCCTTGCCGACGGCCCGCTCGGCGGGGATGCCGAAGATCTGCTCGGCGCGCAGACTCCACTGGTCGACGAGGCCGCCGGGGCCGATGGAGAAGGACGCCACCTTGATGTAGTCGTAGATCGAGCCGGGCGGACTGCTCTGCCACATGGCGTCGCCGAGTGCCGCGGTGACCTCCGCGGCCTCCGCCCTTGCGCCGTCCGACGGGTCCTCGGACTCCGTGGCCTTCGCTGGTATCTCGCTCACGCGAACCGTCCCCTCCAGCTCACCGCGTCCGGCACCGGTCACCGAAAGGCGGCTGCCCGCAGTATCCAGCACTACGACGCCGCACAACACGGTGTTCACGATCACAGCGTGCTCCAGGCGGTATTCGGACCTGGCTGCGACCGGACTCTCACAACACTTCCAGTCTTCTAACCAGGGAACACGCCCTCGAACCACCTGCGCCGACAACCGCCACCGATCCGAACCGGCCACCGGCTGACGGAACGGCCGCATACACCCACTTCACCGGGCATACGCGAGATCGTCACTCGGCGACCACCGGTGACCACCGTCACCCCCGACCACCCGGGAACCACCCCCCTCCGCCTTCCCCCCTGCTCCCCTCACCCCGGAACGGCCAGCTCGAACCAGACCGTCTTGCCGGTGTCCCCGGGCCGGGTGCCCCAGCGGCGCGAGGTGCTGGCGACGAGCTGGAGGCCGCGTCCGCTCTCGTCGTCGGGACGCGCGGCACGCTCACGCGGCGGGTCGGGCAGCGGATCGGAGACCTCGACCCGCAGACCGTCGTCCTGCTCGGCGGGGCGCACGAGACGTACACCGATGGGGCCCGTGGCGTGCCGCAGAGAGTTGGTCACCAGCTCGCTGACCAGCAGCGCCGTCATATCGGCGAGGCTGTCGAGCTCCCAGCCGCGCAGCTGGGTGCGGACCGCGGCGCGGGCGGTGCGCACGGCGCCCGGGACCGCGGGAAAGGTCCACTCGGCGCAGTCGCCTTCGGTGTCGATCACGCCGATCACTTCCCAGGCTGCGAGCTCACCCATGTCCGGTTTCGTGGGGTTAATGGGCACATACCCGATATCCCCGGGGCGGTACCGCCCATGACGGCGCACTGTGGCACGAACGGCGTACACAGCCCTCGCAGAGCTGTCGGTGACCCTCGGCTTCGCCCTCGGCAGCCCCCTGCGTCACTCTCAGCGGGCACCGGCTACGACTGTCAGCGGGCCCCGGCTTCGAGACGGCTCGCCACCTGACGCACGGCGTCGACATCCTGGTCGAGCCAGTCCACGTCCCAGATCTCGCCGGGGGCGAGGCGACGCAGCGCGTCGTGGTCCTGGAGGGGTCGGGGGGCGGCGGAGCCGGGACGCAGGCGGGCGGTCCACACCTGGAGGACGTACGGCGGCTTCAGCGGCCACTCCCCCGGGACTCGCTCGACGACCTCGGCATCGACGCCGAGTTCCTCTCGCAGCTCGCGTACCAGGGCGTCCTCGGGCGTCTCACCCGGTTCGACCTTGCCGCCCGGCAGTTCCCAGCGACCGGCGAGCTCGGGGGGTGCGCTGCGGCGCGCGGTGAGCAGGTGTCCGTCGTCGAGCAGGGCGGCTCCGACCACCACGATCCGTTCCGTCATACGCCGGAGCCTACGGGAGCGCCGGGGCGGGCGGGTCAGTTGCGCGTACCGCGCCCGCCCGGGCGGATGCGCTCGACCCAGTAGAGCTGCTTGTGCCGACGGTCCGCGAGGCTGTCGGCGATCTTCTGCGCCTCGGCCCGCGTCGCGTACCTGCCCACGCGGTAGCGATTGCCGCTGTCGTCCTGCCGTATGACGAGCCAAGGGAAGGAAGCCGTGCCGTCGCTCATCTCGCCCCTCCCCTGCCCGTCACCCCACCCGCCGAGGAAACCGCAATCCGCATATGCCCGAGCGTACGCCCAACCTTCACGCTGCGAATACGGCTTTTCACAAAGAGGTACGCAACCAGCCAGAACGACGGGGCGCACAATGACGAGTGCGCCGTCCGCCCGCCCACCCCATCCGGCCGCGGCCATACCGCGGGCACGCCCGTCACCTGCGGAGACGACCGAATTCCCCCGGCTCGCGCACGCGCGCGGAGCGGCACGGTCGCGGGGCCGACTGCCGGGGGTTGTGCGCTACTTCACGGGAAGGTGGTACGCCGCCCGGTAGCGGTCGGCGGGGATCACCACGTCGGCCGTCTCGACGGGACGGCCGGAGGCGTAGTAGGTGCGCTGGATGACCAGGACGACATGGCCGGGCACGCCGCCCAGGGTGAGCAGTTCCTCGGCGAGGCCGGGGCGGGCGCCGACCTCCTCGGTGACGTTGTCGACGATGACGTCGATGGCCCGCATGCGCTCGACGACGCCCATGCCGCCGAGGGGGCCCTCCTCCGGCAGCATCACGGGCGTACGGCCGGTGACGGAGAGGGGCTCCCAGGAGGTGGAGAGCATCATCGCCTCACCGGCGTCCCGGTACACGTACTTGGTGCACATCACGCGCTCGCCGGGCCGGATGCCGAGCCGCTCCGCGATGACGTCGCTCGCCTCGGCCTGCTCACTGCCGGACTCCCAGGTGCCGCGCGTGGCGGCGTCGGCCTGCTCCTGCCGGAACGGTGTGGCCCCGCCGTCCGGCCGGTAGCCGGAGCGGGCGACACGTCTGGGCGCGGGTCGTTCCCGGACGTACGTCCCCGAGCCGGATCGCCCCTCGACCAGGCCTTCGGCCATCAGCACCTTGCGGGCCTCCAGCGCGACCGTGTCGGAGACGCCGTACTCCTCACGGATCCGCGCCTGGGAGGGGAGGCGGGTGTGGGGTGGGAGTGAACCGTCGACGATCTTCTTGCGGAGGTCTCCTGCGACACGCAGATACGCCGGCTGCTCACCGAAAGTCACTGGCCGCTCCCATCAGCTTGTACAGACAGCAACAGCGTGGCAACCGGTGGTTGATACGTGCAAGTAAAGGCCAGAGAATCACTCGATGTGATGACTTGCCTCGGGAAAGGGCTTTGCGCAGGCACTTTCTCCCCAGTACGGGCCCTCGTCACACCTCCATTCCCGCACCGTCTCCCCCGTCACCGTCGTAACGGTCGTCGGACGGTGGGGTCGTGGCGAGGCCCAGAGCCTTGCGCGCGGTGACCGTCGTCTCCGGGGCGAGGAGCTTGAAGCCCTTCTCGTAGTGGACGTAGAAGGTGTCGGTGTCCGGGGCGGCGGCGGCCTTCGCCCACTCCTTCCGGGCCTGGTCGAGGCCGTCCGCGAGCTCGGCGACCGGCTGCCGCGCGTCCGTCGGCCAGTCGCGCCCGCGCAGGATCCGGGACGCCGGGTGAGCGCGGCCGCGACCCGCCCGGCCCACGCCTTGTGTCCGGGCGGGTCGTCCTCGACGTAGTCCGCGTCGGGCGCGGCGTCCAGGGCGGCGTTGAGGACATGGGCGGCCTCGGCCTGAGTTCAGCCCCAGCACCCGCACGATGCCGTTGAGCAGGTCCGCGACGGCCCGGCCGACGGCGCGCAAGCTCTGCCCTCACCCATAGAGGCACGCGCTGGCACGGCACGCGGAGTTCCCCGCTCAGTCGGCGGTGCCGGGCTCCACGACCCACTCGGCTTGCAGCCCGCTCACCGAAGCAATCATGTCGAAGTCGCCGTCGTAGTGCAGGACCGTGGCCCGATGCCGCTCGGCGGTTGCAGCGATGAGGACGTCGGCCAGCGACAGCGCCCGGTGGAAGCCGGCATGCAGAGCCAGGGCCTGGATCTCGAGTGCCCGCTCGAGCTCCTCGTCATTGCAGGGCAGGTGGTCGAAACCGCGGAGCAGGGTACGCAGTCGCAGCGCCTCGGGCTTTCCGCGCGCCGAGTACAGCACCTCATACTCGGTCGGGGCGCACACCGCCAGGAGCCCGTCGTGGTCCAGCGCATCCAGCCGCGCCCGCACCGGCGGTTCACCCCGGCGGGCAAGCGCGGACTTATCGATGAGGTAGCGCCCCTTCACGCCGCCGAGGCCCCGCCTTCGCGCTTCAGTGAGCCGTCCGGATTCCGCGGCCCCGTCTGCGACCGGATCTCCGCGAACCCGTCCTCGAACTCACCCTCGTCAATGGCATCGAACAGCTCCCGGCGCAGCCGGAGTTTCACCCCCTCCTCCATTGCCGCCCGTACCGCTGCGGCCTTGGTCTTCACGCCGTACAGCCGCATCGCCTGCTCGACGATCTCGTCGTCCAGATCGATCACAGTCCTGGCCATCAGTCAGCCCTCCACAGCCCGACGACACAACGACGATATCAATTCAGACTCAGAAATGACATCAGGATGCTTAAAACGAAGGGGTCCGACTCCGAAGAGTCGGACCCCTTCCGACCTGCATGTTTGCTAGATCGGCGGCCTAGTAGTAGATCACCCGCTACACGTTGAAGCGGAACTCCACCACGTCCCCGTCCTGCATCACGTAGTCCTTGCCCTCCATGCGCGCCTTGCCCTTGGCGCGGGCCTCGGCGACCGAGCCCGTTTCGACCAGGTCGGCGAAGGAGATGACCTCGGCCTTGATGAAGCCCTTCTGGAAGTCGGTGTGGATGACACCGGCGGCCTCGGGGGCGGTCGCGCCCTTCTTGATGGTCCAGGCGCGGGATTCCTTGGGGCCGGCCGTGAGGTAGGTCTGCAGGCCCAGGGTGTCGAAGCCGACGCGGGCCAGGGTGGCGAGGCCGGGCTCCTCGGCGCCCACGGACTCCAGGAGCTCCATGGCGTCCTCCTCGTCGAGCTCGGCGAGGTCCGCCTCCAGCTTGGCGTTGAGGAAGATCGCCTCGGCCGGGGCGACCAGGGCGCGCTGCTCGTTCTTGAAGTCCTCGTCCATCAGCTCGTCCTCGTCCACGTTGAAGACGTAGAGGAACGGCTTGGTGGTCAGCAGGTGGAGGTCGTGCAGCAGCTCCTCGTTGCCGGAGCCCTGGACGATGCCCGCCGAGAAGAGCGTGTCGCCCTTCTCCAGGATCTCCTTCGCCGCCTCGACCGCGGCGACCTTGGGAGCGATGTCCTTCTTGATGCGCGACTCCTTCTGGAGGCGCGGCAGGACCTTCTCGATCGTCTGGAGGTCGGCGAGGATCAGCTCGGTGTTGATCGTCTCGATGTCGTCCTTGGGCGAGACCTTGCCGTCGACGTGGACGACGTTCTCGTCCTTGAAGGCGCGGATGACCTGGCAGATCGCGTCGGACTCGCGGATGTTCGCCAGGAACTTGTTGCCCAGGCCCTCACCCTCGGAGGCACCGCGGACGATGCCCGCGATGTCGACGAAGTCCACGGTCGCCGGGAGGACGCGCTGCGAGCTGAAGATCTCGGCCAGCTTGGTGAGGCGGGCGTCGGGGACGCCGACCACGCCGACGTTCGGCTCGATCGTGGCGAACGGGTAGTTGGCCGCCAGCACGTCGTTCTTGGTCAGGGCGTTGAACAGGGTCGACTTGCCGACATTCGGCAGACCGACGATTCCGATCGTGAGCGACACGTTGCGACTTCCCGTTACGTCAGAGGGCCAGGGGACTGGGCGAGAGGGCCAGGGGACTGGCCGATCCACCAGTTTACGGCGTATCGGGCCCGGACCCGGCGGCCGCTTCGAACCACCGGGCAAGCTCTGCTCAACGGCGTGTCTGAGGGGCTATTCGGCACATAAACCGACCTAAGTTGGTCCAGTGGAGCAGTACAGGACCCGACCCCCGCAGCCCGGACCGCGACGCGGCAGGCCCTCGGCGCCCCTGCCGCCCCAGGCCAGACGTCGGCCGGCCGGCCTGCGGCCACCCGCCTCGCGTCCGGTGCCCGCGGTACGGCCCCGGCGGCGGATGCCGAACCCCCGGCTCACCGGGCTCGGCGGGGGGTTGTTCAGCGTGGTGCTGATGTTTCTGCTCGGGGGTCTCGACCAGCTGCTGTTCGGAGCGTCCCTGACCGCGTACGGCGTGCTGTTCCTGCCGGTGTGCGCGCTGACCGCGCTATGGCTGCGCGGGAGCGACCTGATGACCGCTCCCGTCGTCGTGCCGATCGCGTTCGCCGTGGGGCTGGTCCCCGTCGCCGACGGCGGCGGGGGGTCCGCGGGCCGGCTGATGGGGCTGGCGACCGCGCTGGCCACCCAGGCCGGGTGGCTGTACGGGGGGACGCTCGTCGCCGGCGTGATCGCGATCGTACGGAGGATCAGGCTGGTGAGGCGCCGACGGCGGGCGTGATCATCACCTGGAGGAATCTCCCGACGGAATCTCCTGACGGGATCGCCTAACGGTCGCCGCCGGCGTCCTGCCCTCTCTGCGCGCTCTGCCCGCTCAGCCCGCCGTACGCGTCCTTCGACGCCAGCATCGCCGCTCCCACGATCCCCGCGTTGTTCTGCAGCTGCGCCGGGACGATCTCCGCCTTGATGCCCTCGATGAGGTGCAGGAACCTGTCCGCCTTGCGGCTGACGCCGCCGCCGAAGATGAACAGCTCGGGGGAGAACAGCATCTCCAGGTGGGCGAGGTACTTCTGGACGCGCCGCGCCCAGCGCTCCCACGACAGGTCCTCGTCCTCCTTGACCTTGCTGGAGGCCCGCTTCTCCGCGTCGTGGCCGTGCAGCTCCAGGTGGCCCAGCTCGGTGTTCGGGACGAGGGCGCCGTCGACGAAGAGGGCGCTGCCGATGCCGGTGCCGAAGGTGAGCACGATGACCGTGCCTCTGCGGCCGCGGCCCGCGCCGAAGCGCATCTCGGCCACGCCGGCCGCGTCCGCGTCGTTGATCACGGTGACCGGGAGGCCGCCCAGCCGGTCGCTGAACAGCGCACGCGCGTCCATGTCGATCCAGCCCTTGTCGACGTTGGCCGCGGTGCGGACGATGGCTCCGCCGGTGATGACGCCGGGGAAGGTCAGTCCGACCGGGCCCCGCCAGCCGAAGTGCTCCACGACCTCGCGCACGCCGTCGGCCACGCCGTCGGGCGTCGCCGGGTGCGGGGTGAATACCTTGCAGCGCTCCTGGGCCAGGTCGCCCCTGTCCAGGTCCACAGGGGCGCCCTTGATCCCGGATCCGCCGATGTCCACGCCGAAGATCTGCATGGGCCCTACGTTACGACGCGGGACCGCCAGTCACTCTTCGGGTGCGCCGGAGGCGTCGGAGGCGCCCGAACCGCCGCGCTCCGCGACCAGTGCCGCCGCCTCCTCGCGCAGATCGCGGCGCAGCTCCTTGGGCAGCGAGAAGGTGATGGACTCCTCGGCCGCCTTGACGAGCTCGACGTCGCCGTAGCCGCGCTCGGCGAGCCACTCCAGGACCTCCTCGACCAGGACCTCCGGAACGGAGGCGCCGGAGGTGACGCCGACCGTGGTGACGCCGTCCAGCCAGGCCTCGTCGATCTCGCTCGCGTAGTCCACGAGGTAGGCCTCGCGCGCGCCGGCGAGCTTGGCGACCTCGACGAGCCGCTTGGAGTTGGAGGAGTTGCGGGAGCCGACCACGATGACCAGTTCGGCCTCGGCGCCCATCTGCTTCACCGCGAGCTGGCGGTTCTGCGTGGCGTAGCAGATGTCGTCGCTCGGCGGGGAGATCAGCTGCGGGAACTTCCCCTGCAGCGCGTCGACCGTCTCCATGGTCTCGTCGACGGAGAGGGTGGTCTGCGACAGCCATACGACCTTGGACGGGTCACGGACCTCCACCTTGGCGACGTCCTCGGGGCCGTCGACCAGCTGGATGTGCTCGGGGGCCTCGCCGGAGGTGCCGATGACCTCCTCGTGGCCCTCGTGCCCGATCAGGAGGATGTCGTAGTCCTCGTTGGCGAACCGGACGGCCTCCTTGTGGACCTTGGTGACCAGCGGGCAGGTGGCGTCGATGGTGGTGAGACGGCCGCGCTCGGCCTCCTCGTGGACGACGGGGGCCACGCCGTGCGCCGAGAACATCACGATGTTGCCCGGCGGCACCTCCTCCGTCTGCTCGACGAAGACGGCGCCCTTCTTCTCCAGGGTCTGTACGACGTACTTGTTGTGGACGATCTCGTGGCGGACGTAGACCGGGGCCCCGTACTGCTCCAGGGCCTTCTCGACGGCGATCACGGCGCGGTCCACACCCGCGCAATAGCCTCGGGGGGCGGCAAGCAGGACACGGCGGCCAGGCGAAGCAGTCATGCCACCCATCGTAAGGCCGCCTCGGACGGCGGAAGATCACACGTCCGGTCGGATTGGCGCGTCCCGCCGTGCCCACACGCGGGACGGCAGGGGCGCCCGCGCCCGCGCGCGGTGCGGCATCGACGTGGGTCCATTGTCGGTACCGGCCATTACGCTCGGGCGCATGGCTGTGAACACGTCCGCGGACGCCCCCCTGCCCGTCGGTGAGGTGTCGCGGCTCATCGGGGGCTGGATCGACCGGCTCGGGGCGGTGTGGGTCGAGGGGCAGATCACGCAGTTGTCGCGGCGGCCCGGCGCGGGCGTCGTGTTCCTCACGCTGCGGGACCCGTCGTACGACATCTCGGTGAGCGTGACCTGCTACCGGCAGGTGTTCGACGCCGTCGCCGATGTCGTGACCGAGGGCGCGCGCGTCGTCGTCCACGCCAAGCCCGAGTGGTACGCCCCGCGCGGGCAGCTGTCGCTGCGGGCCGTCGAGATCAAGCCCGTGGGGGTCGGCGAGCTGCTGGCCCGGCTGGAGCGATTGAAGAAGGCGCTGGCGGCCGAGGGGCTCTTCGCGGCCGAGCGGAAGAAGGCGCTGCCCTTCCTGCCCCAGCTCATCGGCCTGGTCTGCGGACGGGCCTCCGCCGCGGAGCGGGACGTGCTCGAGAACGCCCGGCATCGCTGGCCCGCCGTCCGTTTCGAGGTGCGCAACGTCCCCGTGCAGGGCGTGCACGCGGTGCCGCAGGTCGTGCAGGCCGTCAAGGAGCTCGACGCGCTCGACGAGGTGGACGTGATCGTCGTCGCGCGCGGGGGCGGCAGCGTCGAGGATCTGCTGCCCTTCTCCGACGAGCAGCTCGTGCGCGCGGTCGCCGCATGCCGGACGCCGGTCGTCTCCGCGATCGGCCACGAGCCCGACACCCCGCTCCTCGACTACGTCGCCGACCTGCGCGCCTCCACCCCGACCGACGCCGCGAAGAAGGTCGTACCGGACGTGGGCGAGGAGCTGGAGCGGGTGCGGATGATGCGGGACCGGGCGCGGCGGTGTGTGCGGGCGCTCGTCGAGCGGGAGGAGCGGGGGCTGTCCCACGCCCTCGCCCGGCCCTCGATCGAGGATCCGCACCGGATGATCGACGTGCGTGCCGACCATGTCGCGTCCGTGCTCGAGCGCGGGCGGCGCACCTTCGGCCACCTCCTCGACCGCGCCGACTCCGAGCTGGGGCACACGCACGCGCGCGTGGTGGCCCTCTCCCCCGCGGCGACGCTGAAGCGCGGGTATGCGGTGCTGCAGAAGTCCGACGGGCACGTGGTGCGCGATCCGGACGAGGTGACGGCGGCCGAGACCCTGCGGGCGCGGGTCGCCGAGGGCGAGTTCACGGTACGGGTCGAGGCGTAGGTCCCGTACGGGGTTCTCGTACGGAGGTCCCGTACGAGTCGATGCTTAGGGTGAGTGGATGACCAGCAAGGTGGAAGAGGCGCTCTCGTACGAGCAGGCGCGGGACGAACTGATCGAGGTCGTACGGCGGCTGGAAGCGGGCGGTACGAGCCTGGAGGAGTCCCTCGCCCTCTGGGAGCGCGGCGAGGAACTGGCCAAGGTGTGCCGGCGTTGGCTGGAGGGCGCGCGGGCCCGGCTGGACGCCGCGCTGGCCGAGGAGGAGAAGGCGGAGGACGACTCCGAGGAAGCCGACGGCTCCTAGTGACACGGCGGGCGGCCGGTTCTGAGCGGGCCGCTCAGGACAACTTCAGGGACTCGGCCATCTTCGTCAGCTGCGCGAACGGCGCCGTGCCCGCCACCACCGTCGTGGAGCCCGGCGTGTTCTCCAGGACCAGGGCGTCGTAGCGGCCGCCGGTGTAGCGCGTCCACGTCCGGTCGCCGATCTTCTCGGTGACCTTCGTGGCCTTCGCGCCCTGGCTGGCCTGGTCGATGAACTCCGCGCGCTTCTCACGGGACTGCTCGATCTGCACGTACTGACCCTCGGGGTTCTGGAAGCCCAGGTGCCACCGGCCGGAGTCCTCACCCTGGAAGCGGACCGAGGTCGCCTTCCAGGTCCTCGGCAGGCCCTCGGGTGCGGCCACCGGGTACGTCGCGGCACGACGTGCCGTGAGGAGTTCCACGCGGTAGTCGACCCGCTTGAGATCCGGAGCGTGGTCGTCGTGCGGGATGAAGAGGTAGATGACCCCCGCCGCGATCCCGATCAGGCCCAGGGACAGAATCATGTCCCGGACCGTCTTCTGTTTGCCGTTCGAACCTGCCACGCGCCCTATCGTCGCAGGTGTCCGGCGCGCTCATCCGTGGGGGCCCCTGCTCATTTTGTCTACCTAACGATAGAGTCGGGTCGAACACCCTCATCCGGCCGTCGTCGTATCAGAAAGGTGCGCTCCGATGACCGAGCATCATCACTTGCCGTCCGAGCTCGATGTCCCGTCCGAGGCTCCCGACCGCAACCTCGCCCTGGAACTCGTCCGGGTGACCGAAGCCGCGGCGATGGCCGCGGGCCGCTGGGTCGGGCGCGGTGACAAGAACGGCGCCGACGGGGCAGCGGTGCGTGCCATGCGGACCCTCGTCTCGACCGTGTCGATGAACGGCGTGGTCGTCATCGGCGAGGGCGAGAAGGACGAGGCCCCGATGCTCTTCAACGGGGAGCGCGTCGGCGACGGCACCGGGCCCGAGGTCGACATCGCCGTCGACCCGATCGACGGCACCACGCTGACCGCCAAGGGCATGCCCAACGCGATCGCGGTGCTGGCCGCCACCGAGCGCGGCGCGATGTTCGACCCGTCCGCCGTGTTCTACATGGACAAGCTGGTCACCGGCCCCGAGGCCGCCGACTTCGTGGACATCAACGCGCCCGTGTCGGTGAACATCCGCCGGGTCGCCAAGGCCAAGCGCTCCGCGCCCGAGGACGTCACCGTCGTCATCCTGGACCGGCCGCGGCACGAGGGCATCATCAAGGAGATCCGGGACACCGGCGCGCGCATCAAGCTGATCTCCGACGGCGATGTGGCCGGCTCGATCCTGGCGCTGCGCGAGGGCACCGGCGTCGACCTGCTGCTCGGCATCGGCGGCACGCCCGAGGGCATCATCTCGGCCTGCGCCGTGAAGTGCCTGGGCGGCACCATCCAGGGCAAGCTGTGGCCCAAGGACGACGAGGAGCGGCAGCGGGCGATCGACGCCGGGCACGACCTCGAACGCGTCCTGACCACCGAGGACCTGGTCACGGGCGAGAACGTGTTCTTCGTGGCCACCGGCATCACCGACGGCGAGCTGCTGCGGGGCGTGCGGTACCGCGCGGAGATCGCCACGACCGACTCGATCGTCATGCGCTCGAAGTCGGGCACCGTGCGCCGGATCGACTCCGAGCACCGGCTGAGCAAGCTACGGGCTTACAGCGCGATCGACTTCGACCGAGCGAAGTGACTCCGTCGGTTCAGCCGGGGCACTACGGGTTGCGGGTGGCTGCGGGTCCGTCGTGGCTGGTCACGCAGTTCCCCGCGCCCCTAGGGAGTTGACGCGCTCGGCGTCAAAAGGGCGCCCCCCTTTGTGCGGAAGCGGGGGCGCCCCTTTTTGTGTCTGTGAGCGGGGCTAACCCGCTGCCGCTATGCGGTCGGCCGCGCCTGCGGCCTTCTTCAGTTCCATGTCGCGGCGGCGGCGCCTGGCCAGGACCACGCGGCGCTCGGCGGCGGTGAGGCCGCCCCAGACGCCGTACGGCTCGGGCTGGAGCAGTGCGTGCTCGCGGCATTCGACCATCACCGGGCAGCGCGCGCAGACCCGTTTCGCGGCCTCCTCGCGGGAGAGCCGGGCGGCGGTGGGTTCCTTGGAGGGTGCGAAGAACAGGCCTGCCTCGTCGCGGCGGCACACCGCCTCGGTGTGCCACGGTGCGTCTTGGTCCCTGTCTCGCGCCGGCACCCGCTGGGCCGGAACGGCGGCTACTTGCAGGGACGAACGCGGCGGTTGCAGCACGGTCTACTCCTGACGACGGCTTCGCGAGCGAGAGACGATGCAGCAAGGCCTACCCGCTGTGCGCGGGCCTATGCACTGCGTTCCCAACAGCAGGCGCGCGACGGTCGGTTCGCGACCCCGGACCCGACCCGGCGACGGGCCGGTCCGTTCCGAAGCGGCGGCGGATTCGCGACCGTCAACGGTCGAGGCGTTTGCGCAAAGCCCCGTCGACCTTGCCCTGGACGCGGTCGAGGATGTCGGTGACGAGCTTGCCGCGCTTCGGCCGCGCCTCGACGTTGCCGAGAACCGCCCACCCGTCCACGTAGACCACGGGGGCGTCGGCCTCGACCGAATCCCGCGTGTCCACCTCGAAGTTGCCCAGCACGCCGCCGCCGGTGCCGCGCAGCGACACGTTCTCCGGGACGTGGATCTCGACGCTGCCGAAGACCGACACCGCCTTGATGACGACCTGCTGGTACTCGAAGATCGCCTCGCTGAGGTCGATCTCGACGCTGCCGAAGACCGCGTACGCGTGCAGTCGGCGCCCCGCGCGCCAACGGCCCCTGCGCATGGCGCTGCTGAACACCGCGACGACGTTGGCGTCGGCCTCGACCGGTATCGCACCGGCGGTCGGCCGGGGCGGCACCGGCGTGTAGGCGGGGGTCGCGCGCTGCTGGTGCGCGGCAGGCAGGTCCTGGACGAAGACCTCCAGCTCACCGACCGTCTTGGCGTTCAGCACCCCCTCCACCCGCTCGGCGTGCTCGTCGGCGGTCAGGCGCCCCTCGGCGAGGGCGTCACGCAGCATGTCGGCGATGCGGTCGCGGTCGGCGTCCGAGGCGCGCAGCTCGGCGACACGCGGCGCCGCGCCCTCCTGTCGGGCGTGCTTCTGAAGGTCCACGGCAGCAGCGTACCGAAACGCGATAGATCGCGACTAGGGGTGTGGACAACCTGACCGGCTCGCCTGTGGACAACCGCGTTCCGCCGACTGAGCCTTACCTCACAAGCCCGCCGTCGGCGGCAGGTTCTACGCTGGTGGACGCTGCCAACGGAGGCCAGCCGCTGTCTGCCGAGTGAGGAATGGCACCGATGCCTGAGTTCGCGTACACCGATCTGCTCCCCCAGGGAGAGGACACCACCCCGTACCGGCTGGTGACCTCCGAGGGTGTCTCCACCTTCGAGGCCGACGGGCGGACGTTCCTCAAGGTCGAACCGGAGGCGCTGCGCAAGCTCGCCGAAGAGGCCGTCCACGACATCCAGCACTACCTGCGCCCGGCCCACCTGGCCCAGCTGCGCCGGATCATCGACGACCCCGAGGCGTCCAGCAACGACAAGTTCGTGGCCCTGGACCTGCTGAAGAACGCGAACATCGCGGCGGCGGGCGTGCTCCCGATGTGCCAGGACACCGGCACCGCGATCGTGATGGGCAAGCGCGGCCAGAACGTCCTCACCGAAGGTGAGGACGAGAAAGCGCTGTCCCACGGCATCTACGACGCCTACACCAAGCTCAACCTGCGCTACTCGCAGATGGCTCCGCTCACCATGTGGGAGGAGAAGAACACCGGCTCCAACCTCCCGGCGCAGATCGAGCTGTACGCGACCGACGGCGGCGCGTACAAGTTCCTGTTCATGGCGAAGGGCGGCGGCTCGGCCAACAAGTCCTTCCTCTACCAGGAGACGAAGGCCGTCCTGAACGAGGCCTCCATGATGAAGTTCCTGGAGGAGAAGATCCGTTCGCTGGGCACGGCCGCCTGCCCGCCGTACCACCTGGCGATCGTCGTCGGCGGTACGTCCGCCGAGTACGCGCTCAAGACCGCGAAGTACGCCTCCGCGCACTACCTGGACGAGATCCCGGCGGAGGGCTCCGAGCTCGGCCACGGCTTCCGGGACAAGGAGCTGGAGGAGAAGGTCTTCGAGCTCACCCAGAAGATCGGCATCGGCGCGCAGTTCGGCGGCAAGTACTTCTGCCACGACGTCCGCGTGGTCCGCCTGCCGCGCCACGGCGCTTCCTGCCCGGTCGCGATCGCGGTCTCCTGCTCGGCCGACCGCCAGGCCGTCGCCAAGATCACGGCCGAGGGCGTCTTCCTGGAGCAGCTGGAGACCGACCCGGCGCGCTTCCTGCCGGAGACCACGGACGAGCACCTCGAGTCCGACGGTGACGTGGTCAAGATCGACCTGAACCAGCCGATGGACGAGATCCTCACCGAGCTGGCCGAGTACCCGGTCAAGACCCGCCTCTCCCTCACCGGCCCGCTGGTCGTGGCCCGCGACATCGCGCACGCCAAGATCAAGGAGCGGCTGGACGCGGGCGAGGAGATGCCGCAGTACCTCAAGGACCACCCGGTCTACTACGCGGGCCCGGCCAAGACCCCCGAGGGCTACGCCTCCGGCTCCTTCGGCCCGACGACGGCCGGCCGTATGGACTCCTACGTCGAGCAGTTCCAGGCGGCGGGCGGCTCCAAGGTGATGCTGGCCAAGGGCAACCGCAGCAAGCAGGTCACCGACGCGTGCGCGTCCCACGGCGGCTTCTACCTCGGCTCCATCGGCGGCCCGGCCGCCCGCCTCGCCCAGGACTGCATCAAGAAGGTCGAGGTCGTCGAGTACGCGGAGCTCGGCATGGAGGCGGTCTGGAAGATCGAGGTCGAGGACTTCCCGGCGTTCATCGTCGTGGACGACAAGGGCAACGACTTCTTCCAGGACCCGGCTCCGGCGCCGACGTTCACGTCGATCCCGGTTCGGGGCCCCGGCCTGGGCTGACCCCGCGGCAACACTCCTCGACAGCCCCCGGCGCATCGCCGGGGGCTCTGTCGCGGACGGGCGGCGGATGCCTTAGCTTGAGGGGCCGCCGCGGAAGGAGAGGTGCCGTGCCCGCCCGTCCCAGCATCCTGTTCGTGACCGATCTCGCCTACGAGGCCAGGGGTCGGCGCTACTGCGACGAGGACATCTTCCTGACCTCCCGGCTGCGCGGCGCCTTCGACGTCGCCCTGTGCCACCCGTCGGACGCCGCCGCGCTCATGGACGCCTTCGACGCGGTGGTGGTCCGCAACAGCGGCCCCGTCCTGCACTACCGGCGGGAGTACGACGCCTTCCGGGAGCGGGCCGCGGCACGCGGCACCCGCGTCTACAACCCGCTGTCCGGGCGCGGCGACATGGCCGGCAAGCAGTACCTGCCGGACCTGACGGCCGCCGGGTATCCGGTCATCCCCACCGTCGACCGGCCCGAGGACCTGAACCTGCTGCCCGAGGCCGGGAGTTACGCGGTCAAACCGAAGGCGGGTGCGGACTCCATAGGCCTGAGCTTCGTACCCCGGGAGCAGCTCGGCAGCCTCGCCGCCGAGGGCGACGTCCTGATCCAGCCGCGCATCGACTTCCGCTACGAGGTGTCCTTCTACTACGTCGACGACGCCTTCCAGTACGCCCTGTACGCTCCCGACCCCGACCGGCGCTGGGCGCTCGCACCCTACGCGCCCACGGACGCCGACCTCGCCTTCGCCCTCCGCTTCATCGACTGGAACACCCTCGACCACGGCATCCAGCGCGTCGACGCCTGCCGTACCCAGGGCGGCGACCTCCTGCTGGTGGAGCTGGAGGACCTCAACCCCTACCTGTCCCTGGACCTGGTCTCCGACGCGACCCGCGACGCCTTCGTGACCTGCATGACGGCCTCCGTGCACCGGATGCTCGGCACACCGGTGGGCGAGGGCACGCCCCCGTTCGGCCCACCCCCCGGAACATCGCCGCCGTCCCGTTCGCTGTAACCGGCATGAGCGAATACCGCATCGAGCACGACTCCATGGGCGAGGTGCGCGTCCCCGCCGACGCCAAGTGGCGGGCCCAGACGCAGCGCGCCGTCGAGAACTTCCCCGTCTCCGGACATCGCATCGAGCGGGCCCACATCGAGGCGCTCGCCCGCGTCAAGGCGGCCGCCGCGAAGGTGAACGCCGAGCTCGGGGTGCTCGACAAGGATGTCGCCGAGGCCGTCCAGGATGCCGCGACGGAGGTCGCCGAGGGGAAGTGGGACGCGCACTTCCCCGTCGACGTGTTCCAGACCGGGTCCGGCACCTCGTCCAACATGAACGCCAACGAGGTCATCGCCACGCTGGCGAGCGAGCGGCTGGGGCGGGACGTCCATCCGAACGACGACGTCAACGCCTCGCAGTCGTCCAACGACGTGTTCCCCTCGTCCCTGCACATCGCCGCCACCGCCGCCGTCACCCGCGATCTGATCCCGGCCCTGGAGCACCTCGCCGACGCGCTCGCCCGCAAGGCCGAGGAGTTCACCGACGTCGTGAAGTCCGGGCGGACCCATCTCATGGACGCCACGCCCGTGACCCTGGGGCAGGAGTTCGGCGGGTACGCCGCCCAGGTGCGGTACGGCGTCGAGCGGCTGCGGGCGTCGCTGCCCCGGCTCGCCGAGCTGCCGCTGGGCGGGACCGCCGTCGGGACCGGGATCAACACCCCGCCGGGGTTCTCCGCCGCCGTGATCGAGGAGGTGGCGCGGGCCACGGGGCTGCCGTTCACCGAGGCGCGTGATCATTTCGAGGCGCAGGGTGCGCGGGACGGGATCGTCGAGACCAGCGGGCAGCTGCGGACCATCGCCGTCGGGCTGACCAAGATCGCCAATGATCTGCGGTGGATGGCCTCGGGGCCGCGCACCGGGCTCGCCGAGATCCGGCTGCCCGACCTCCAGCCGGGGTCGTCGATCATGCCCGGCAAGGTCAACCCGGTCGTCCCGGAAGCCGTCCTGATGGTCTGCGCGCAGGTCATCGGCAACGACGTCACGATCACCACGGCCGGCGCCGCCGGGAACTTCGAGCTCAACGTCATGCTGCCGGTCATGGCCAAGAACGTGCTGGAGTCGATCCGGCTGCTCGCGAGCGCCTCCCGGCTGCTCGCCGACCGCACCGTCGACGGGATCACCGCCGACCGGGAGCGGACCCGCGAGTACGCCGAGTCGTCGCCCTCCGTGGTCACCCCGCTCAACCGGTACCTGGGCTACGAGGAGGCCGCCAAGGTGACCAAGAGAGCCCTCGCGGAGCGCAGGACGATCCGTCAGGTGGTGCTGGATTCCGGCTATGTGGAGCGCGGCGACCTCACGCTCGAACAGCTCGACGAGGCGCTGGACGTGCTGCGTATGACGCATCCGTGAGGCGGAGCCGGCCGTCCCCGGTGCCGGGCCGGAACCGTGACGCGTGCCGCAGCGTCGTATGCCTACGGCACCTAATATCTCTGCATGGCAGACGGTGGAGCGGTGAGGCGCAGCGGCGGGGAACGTGAGGGAGCGGACGGGTCGACGGGCTTCTGGTCGCCCGGGAGTCACATCCTGTGGCGCTACCGGGAGAACGCCGGTGAGCGCATCCACATCGCGCGCCCCGTCACGGTCGTACGGGACGACCATGAGCTGCTCGCCGTGTGGATGGCGCCGGGCACCGAGTGCGTGAAGCCGGTGCTCGCCGACGGCACGTCCGTGCACCTGGAACCACTGGAGTCCCGGTACACCAAGCCGCGTACGGTGCAGCGCGACCGCTGGTTCGGCACCGGGGTGCTGAAGCTGGCCCGGCGCGGCGAGCCCTGGTCCGTGTGGCTGTTCTGGGAGCCGGGCTGGCGGTTCAAGAGCTGGTACGTCAACCTGGAGGAACCGCTGAGCCGTTGGCACGGCGGCGTCGACTCCGAGGACCACTTCCTGGACATCTCCGTGCATCCGGACCGGAGTTGGCGCTGGCGCGACGAGGACGAGTTCGCCCAGGCCCAGCGGGACGGCCTGGTGGGCGCACGGCTGGCCGCGCAGGTGCGGGAGGCGGGGCAGGCCGCGGCGGCGGTGATCCGCGCATGGGGCCGGCCGTTCTCGGACGGCTGGCAGCACTGGCGCCCCGACCCGTCCTGGGCAGTGCCTTCGCTCCCGGAGGACTGGGACCGCACGCCCGCGCACATGTCCTCATGAGACCCTTGATGCGCCCCCGGTGCACAACCGTAGGATCGTCCTCCGCAAGAGCAGACAGCAGCAACTCCCGGATCATGTGCCGGGTTTGACCGAACGTCACCGAGGGGCGGCAGGACGTGAGCGAGGGTTACGAGGGCACCACCGGTACGGCCCGCAGAGGGTTCGCCGGTGACACAGGAACAGCCTCTGACCACGCGGGAATTCCGTTCCTGGGACACGTATTCCGGGTATCGGGACTTCTGCGGGACGAACCGCGTGCGTGGCGCGCGGCCCCGGACGGACGGATTCGACACGCGTGACGGAGCACTCCACCTCCTCCCATGAGCGCCCCCAGCCGGGCGTCGACCCCGCGGACCCCCGCGGGGCGCTGACGCGTGCGCCGAAACCCTTCGGCGCCGCCGCCCTGCCCGCACAGGCCCGCACCGGCGAGACGCCCGCAGCGCCGGGCACCACCACGCCCTGCGGCAAGGGGAAGGAGCCCCCAGTCAACGGCCCCGAGCACGCACAGCCGGCCGACGCCGACCCCGACATGCTCCGCCCGCGCCCCACGCCGGAGGGCATACCTCTCCAGCAGGACGACGACCCGGACGCCGTCGCCGACGGCCGGGAGCGCCGCACCGGACGGGGGCTGCCTCCGGGGCGGCCGATGCCGATGCGGCGGGTCGGCGACCGGCTGCGGTACGTGGGCGCCGCGACCCGGCGGATCGCCCGCGGCATCGACCTGGACGAGATCGTGATGGGCCTGTGCCGGGCCACCGTCCCGACCTTCTCGGACGCGATCGTGGTCTATCTGCGCGACCCGCTGCCGGTCGGCGACGAGCGCCCCACCGGCCCCGTGGTGCTGCGCCTGCGCCGCACCGACCGGATCCCGGAGGAACGCGACACCGACGGCGTCTTCCTGCCCGGGCAGGCCACCGAGTCCGAGGCGTCGGATCCGGCCGCGCTGTCGGGGCTGTCCGCCCTGACCGCCGAGCTGTGCGAGGTGCGGCCCGGCGGTGCCCTCAACGAGGTGCTGCGCGGCGTGCGGCCGGTGTTCGCGGGCGCGCCCGCCGCCCGGGCCGCGCTGCCCGAACTCCTCGGCGCGGGAGCCGATTCACTGGTCCCCGACGGCCAGCACGCGATCCTCGCCCCGCTGCGCGGCCGGCGCCGCGTCATCGGCGCCGCGCTCTTCCTGCGCCGCCCGGAGCGGGACGCGTTCGAGTCCGACGATCTGCTGGTCGCCGCCCAGCTCGCCACGCACACCGCCCTCGGCATCGACAAGGCGGTGCTGTACGGCCGCGAGGCCTACATCGCCGACGAGCTCCAGCGCACGATGCTGCCCGAGACGCTGCCCCGCCCGACGGGCGTACGGCTGGCGTCCCGCTATCTGCCCGCCGCCGAGACCGCCCGGGTGGGCGGCGACTGGTACGACGCCATCCCGCTGCCCGGCAGCCGGGTCGCGCTCGTCGTCGGCGACGTCATGGGCCACTCCATGACCTCGGCGGCGATCATGGGCCAGCTGCGGACGACGGCCCAGACCCTCGCCGGACTCGACCTGCCCCCGCAGGAGGTGCTGCACCACCTCGACGAGCAGGCCCAGCGGCTGGGCACCGACCGCATGGCGACGTGCCTTTACGCCGTGTACGACCCCGTCTCGCACCGCATCACCATCGCCAACGCCGGCCACCCGCCGCCGGTCCTGCTGCACCTGGGCGGCGAGGCCGAGGTGCTGCGGGTGCCGCCGGGCGCGCCCATCGGGGTCGGCGGTGTCGACTTCGAGGCCGTCGAGCTGGACGCGCCGGCCGGGGCCACGCTGCTCCTCTACACCGACGGCCTGGTCGAGTCCCGGCTGCGGGACGTGTGGACCGGCATAGAGCAGCTGCGCGAGAAGCTCGCGGCGACCGCGGAGCTGACCGGGCCGGACCACGCGCCGCCGCTCGAGGCCCTGTGCGACGACGTGCTCGACATGCTCGGCCCGGGTGACCGGGACGACGACATCGCGCTGCTCGCCGCCCGGTTCGACGGGATCGCGCCGAGCGACGTGGCGTACTGGTTCCTGGAGCCGGAGGAGACGGCGCCCGGCCGGGCCCGCAGGCTGATCCGGGGCGCGCTGGCGGAGTGGGGTCTCGACGACCTCAGTGACGCGGTCGAGCTGCTGGTCAGCGAGGTCGTGACGAACGCCGTGCGCTATGCGTCGCGCCCGATCACGCTGCGCCTGCTCCGGACGGACGTGCTGCGCTGCGAGGTCGGAGACGACGTACCGCAGCTGCCGCGGCTGCGGCAGGCGCGGGCCACGGACGAGGGCGGCCGCGGGCTGTATCTGGTGAACAGGCTGGCCAGGCGCTGGGGAGCCACGCGGCTGAGCACCGGCAAGGTGGTGTGGTTCGAGCTGAACCACGGCTGAGGCGCGCGCCGGCCGTCGCGCCGTCGCCGCCATGCGTGAAGGGGCGCCCGGATCTCCCGGGCGCCCCTTCACGCGCTCACGTCACGGCTCACGTCATGGCCTGCGGGGGTGGCCCGAATTCAGCGGGTCCTCCGTGACGTTGTACGTCGGCGTGCTCGGCGGAGTCGTCGGCTGCGGCCTCCCCCACGTCGGGCTCTGCGACGGCGGCGGCGTGCTCGTGCTCGGGCTCTCCGACGGGCTCTGCGACGGCGGCTCGGACGTCGGCGGCTCGCTGCTCTGCGTCTCGGACGGCGTCTCGGACGGCGTCTGGGTCACGGTCGGCGTCTCGGTCGGCTGGACGGCCGCGCCCTGCGTGGTGTTCAGGTCGAACGGAGCCCCGCTGGTGACGCCGAAGGTGTACGCCGCCCAGATCTGCGCCGGGTAACCGCCGCCGTTGATCCGGCCGCTGCCCGGGATCAGACCGGTCGCGCCCCGCAGCGAGCTGTGGTGGTGGGTCCCGGGGTCCTCGCCGAACATGCCGACCGAGGTGACCAGGTCGGGCGTGTAGCCGGTGAACCAGGCGGAGCGGTCCTCGTCGGAGGTACCGGTCTTGCCTGCGACCTGCTGGCCGTCGCGCAGCGGGTTGTCCCGTACCGACGTCCTGGCCGTACCGTCGTTGACCACCCCGGTCAGCACCGACGTCACCGTGTCCGCGTCCGTACGGCTGATCACCTGGCCGCCGACCGGGTCGGGCATGTCGATCGAACGGTCCCGCTTCTCCGCCGACTTGATGATCGACGGCGTGACCTTCTTGCCGTGGTTGTCCAGGGTGGCGTACACCCCGGCCATCTCCAGCGGGCTCGCGCCCATGGTGCCGAGGGTCTGCGCGGGCACCGGGGCCACGCCCTTGGTGTCCATGCCGAGGTGGCCCGCGACGTTCAGCACGTTCTTCATGCCGACGTCCACGCCCATCTGCGCGAAGACGGAGTTGACGGACTTGTTCATCGCCGTCTGGACGGAGATGCGGCCGTAGTCGTGGTCGTCCTCGTTGGGCGGTGCGAAGCCGATGGGGCTGCCCTGGACCGGGCGGCGGCTCTTCCCGTCGTAGACCGTGTTCGCGTTGATCGGCTGGCCGCCCTGGGTCGTGGCGTTGTTCTCCAGCGCGGAGGCGAGGATCAGCGGCTTGAACGTCGACGCGGGCTGGTAGTCCGGGCGGGTCGCGTTGCTGTAGTAGTGCTTGTAGTAGTCCTGGCCGCCGTACAGAGCGACGATCCGGCCGTCGCGCGGGTCGACGGAGATGGCGCCGGCCTGGACGTGCGCGTCGACCGCGCGCCGCTTCGGGTCGAGCTTGGAGGTCAGCTGCGCCTTGACGGCCTTCTCCAGCTGCGCCTGCTTCTTCCGGTCGACGTTCAGGGTGATGGTCCAGCCCTGGTCGACGACCGCGGTCTCCGCCTGGGACTGCGTGAGACCTTCCTGCCGCATCAGCTGGTGTTCGAGCTGCTGGTTGGCGAGCTGGACCAGGTAGCCCTTCTGCCCCTCGAGGCCTGGGGCGCCCTTGGGCGCCTTGGGCACCGGGAACTTCGCGGCGTCGCGCTTGGACTTGCTGAGCCAGCCCTCCTTGACCATGTTGTTCAGGACGTAGTTCCAGCGGGCCTTGGCCATCTGCTTGCCGGTGTCGGACGCGACCGCCCAGTCGTACTGGCTCGGTGCCTGGAGCAGCGCGGCCAGGTACGCGCCCTGCTCGACCGTGAGGTCCTGCGCGTCGACGTGGTAGTAGGCCTGGGCGGCGGCCTGGATGCCGTAGGCGCCGCGACCGTAGTAGCTGGTGTTGATGTAGCCCGCGAGGATGTCGTCCTTGGACTGCTGGCGGTCCACCTTCAGCGCTATGACCAGTTCCTTCAGCTTGCGCGTGACGGTCTGGTCCTGGTTCAGGTAGTAGTTCTTGACGTACTGCTGGGTGATCGTCGAGCCACCCTGCCTGCCGCGGCCGGCCAGCGTGTTGACCATGGCGCGGGCGGTGCCCTTGAAGTCGACGCCCGCGTCCTTGTAGAAGGACTTGTTCTCGGCCGCCACGAAGGTCAGCTGGACCTTCTTCGGCACCTTGGACAGGTCGACGATCTCGCGGTTCACATCGCCCTTGCGGGCCAGGACCGTGCCGTCGCTGAACTTGTAGACGTTGCTCTGGCGCTGCGCGGCCGCGTTTCCCTTGGGAACGTCCACCACCAGGTACAGCACGATGAACGTGCCCATGCCGAGCAGGCACAGGCCGAGGAACGTGCCGAGGATCTTCTTCCAGGTGAACAGCCGGCGTATGCCGCCGGGGCCGGCCTGCGAGCGGCGCCCCGGCGCCGCGCGGCGGCCACCGCGCTGATGCGCTCGCCTCTCTTCCGCTCGTCCCATGGGTCCGTCTACTCCGCTTCGTCCTCGGTTGTCACACAGTGCGTGGCTCGGGCCAGCTCCGAAAGCTAACACCGCCGTATCCGGCAAAGGGGTCTCGATCCGCCCTTTTGCGGACGTGACAATCAGCACCCGGCCCTACGGGAACCGGCCGCGGCCGTCCCAACGAAACCGACGAACGACGCACTCGGAGGGTTGCCCGGAAGGGGAAAAGATGTCCGGATCATGCTGTCCGAATCCGGCTATACACAAGGCGTATACACCCTGTGTAGAGTGCTTGGCATGTCCATTGGCCACACCCTTCTGGGACTCCTGGAGTCCGGCCCCCGGCACGGTTACGACCTGAAGCGGGCCTTCGACGAGAAGTTCGGTCACGACCGGCCGCTGCACTACGGCCAGGTCTACGCGACGATGTCCCGGCTGCTGAAGAACGGCCTCGTCGAGGTCGAAGGGATCGAGTCCGGCGGCGGCCCCGAGCGCAAGCGGTACGCCATCACGGACGCCGGGATCACCGACGTGGCCCGCTGGCTGGCGACGCCGGAGAAGCCGGAGCCGTACCTCCAGTCGACCCTCTACACCAAGGTCGTCCTGGCGCTGCTGACGCACCGCGACGCCGCCGACGTCCTCGACCACCAGCGCGCCGAGCACCTGCGCAGCATGCGCATCCTCACCGACCGCAAGCGCAGGGGCGACCTCGCGGACCAGCTGATCTGCGACCACGCCCTGTTCCACCTGGAGGCGGACCTGCGCTGGCTGGAGCTGACCGCCGCGCGCCTCGGGAAGCTGCGCGAGGCGGTGGCCTCGTGACCGCCCCCACCGGTTCGCTGCTCGCCGCCGAGCGGCTGCGCAAGGTGTACGGACAGACCGTCGCGCTCGACGGCGCCGACTTCTCCGTCCACCCCGGCGAGGTCGTCGCCGTGCTGGGCCCCTCGGGGTCCGGCAAGTCGACCCTGCTCCACTGTCTCGCCGGGATCGTGCCGCCCGACTCCGGCTCGATCACCTACGACGGGCAGGAGCTCACGACGATGACCGACGCCCGGCGCAGCGCGCTCCGCCGGACCGAGTTCGGGTTCGTGTTCCAGTTCGGGCAGCTCGTGCCGGAGCTGACCTGTGTGGAGAACGTCGCCCTGCCGCTGCGGCTGAACGGCACCTCCCGCAAGGAGGCCGAGCGGGCCGCGCTCGGCTGGCTGGAGCGGCTCGAGGTCGACGGCCTCAGGGGCAAGCGGCCCGGTGAGGTGTCCGGCGGTCAGGGACAGCGGGTCGCCGTGGCGCGGGCGCTGGTCACGAGGCCGCGGGTGCTGTTCGCCGACGAGCCGACCGGCGCGCTGGACTCCTACAACGGCGAGCGTGTGATGGAGCTGCTCACGGACGCGGCCCGCTCCACCGACGCCGCCGTCGTGCTCGTCACGCACGAGGCACGGGTGGCCGCCTACTCCGACCGGGAGATCGTCGTACGGGACGGCAGGTCCCGGGACATGGAGCGCGCCGTATGAGGGTGTACGGCGATCTGGCCATGGGTGTCAGGTTCGCCTTCGGCGGGCGCGAGGGGTGGTTACGGACGCTGCTGACGGCCGTCGGCGTGGGCCTCGGCGTGGCACTGCTGCTGCTGACGGCGTCGATACCGACGGCACTGGCGGCGCGGCACGACCGGGAAGCGGCCCGCATGGACGATCCCGTGGGCACGCAGGAGCTGCGCAGGGCCGACGACACGCTCGTCGTCGCCCGCGTCGACACGACGTACCGGGGCACGGACGTGCGCGGACGGCTGGTCGAGCCGGAGGGCGCGCGGGCACCGCTGCCGCCGGGGCTGACGGCGTACCCGGCGCGGGGCGACATGGTCGTCTCCCCCGCGCTCAAGGAGCTGCTCGCCTCCGACGGCGGCAGGCTGCTGCGGGAGCGCATCCCGTACCGGATCGCCGGGACCATCCGGGAGAGCGGGCTGGTCGGTTCGCACGAACTGGCCTACTACGCGGGCGCCGAGGGACTCGCCGCGCGGCTCGACGGATGGCGGGTGACCCGCATCGACGCGTTCGGCGACCGCCATCCGGTGGCCGAGCAGACGGACCCGGTGCTGGCCTTGCTGGTCCTCGTCGTGGTCGTCGTGCTGCTCATGCCGGTGGCCGTGTTCGTCGCCGCGGCCGTACGGCTCGGGGGCGAACGGCGCGACCGCCGGCTGGCGGCCCTGCGGCTGGTCGGCTCCGACAGCCGGATGACCCGGCGGATCGCCGCGGGCGAGGCGCTCGCCGGGGCACTGTTCGGCCTGGTCGTCGGCACCGGCTTCTTCCTGGTCGCCCGCCGGCTCGCGGGCTTTGTCGAGTTCTTCGGCGTCAGTGTCTTCCCCGGCTGTCTGAACCCGTCCCCCGCCCCGGCCGCGCTCATCGCCCTCGCGGTGCCGACGGCCGCCGTCCTGGTCACCCTGTTCGCCCTGCGCGGGGTGGTCATCGAGCCGCTGGGCGTGGTCCGCACGGCGCGGCCCGTCCGACGGCGGCTGTGGTGGCGGCTGCTGCTTCCGCTGGCCGGGCTGGCGCTGCTCGCCCCGATGCTCGGGCAGGGCCGGGGCGGCGGGAGCTTCAACGAGTTCCTGGTCTCCGGCGGTGTCGTCCTCCTCCTCGTCGGCGTCACCGCGCTGCTGCCCTGGGTCGTGGAGGCGGTCGTCGCCCGGCTCGGCTCCGGCCCCCTCGCCTGGCAACTGGCCCTGCGGAGGCTGCAGTTGAGCAGCGGGACCGCGGCTCGCACGGTCAACGGCATCGCGGTCGCGGTCGCCGGTGCGATCGCGCTGCAGATGGTGTTCGCCGGGGTCCAGGGGGACTACACCGAGAACTCGTCCTACGAGCCCGGCCGGGCGCAGATGCAGGTGGACCTGCCGCACGGGATCCGACCGGCCGCGGCCGCACGGAGGTTGGCCGCCACCGAGGGGGTACGCAGGGCCACGGCCCTGTCGTACGGCTCCTTCGGCGACCGGCCGTGGAGCCGGCAGCCGAGGCGCACCGCCGAACTGACCGTCGGCGACTGCGCGGCCCTGCGCGAGGCGGCGAGGCTGCCCTCGTGCCGGGACGGCGACGTGTTCGTGGTGACGGGTGCCGACCACGGCTCCGGCGGCGCGCAGTCGGCCAGGCCCGGCACGAGGCTGTATCTCAGCGCGTCCCGTCCGAGCGGGCGTTCGCGCTCCGGCCACCGGTCCGAGGTCGTCTGGACCGTGCCGGCGGACGTGCGGCACGCACTACCGGCGAGGGATCCGGCGGGTTCGCTCCGCGGCGGCTTCCTGATGACGCCGGGGGCGCTGCCCGCACGGGCCGCGCCCGCGCTCGCCGGCACGGTCTTCCTGTCGCTCGACGAGTCCACGGCGGACGTGCACGAGCGCGTGCGCACCACGGCCGCGGCGATCGATCCGCTGACGAACCCGACCGACTGGACGGCCGTGGAGAGGTCCCGGCAGTTCACCTCGCTCCGCACCGGCCTGTTCGTGGGCGCCGCGTGTGTGCTGGCACTGGTCGGCGCGAGCCTGCTGGTCTCGCAGGTGGAGCAGTTGCGCGAGCGCCGGAAACTGCTGTCGTCCCTGGTCGCCCTCGGCACCCGGCGCCGCACGCTGGGCCTGTCGGTGCTGTGGCAGACGGCGGTCCCGGTCGCCCTCGGCGTGCTGCTGGCCTCGGCGGTGGGGCTGACGCTGGGCGCGGTGCTGCTGAGCATGATCAACACACCGGTGGCCGTGGACTGGGCGAGCGTGCTGTCGATGGCGGGCATCGGCGCCGCCGTCGTTCTCGCCGTGACCCTGCTCAGCCTGCCTCCGCTGCTGCGGCTGGCGCGCCCGGAGGGGCTGCGGACGGAGTAGGGCAGGGCCCGGCCCTGCCGCGGAGAGGGACCCTCGGCCGCAGAGGGCCCCTCTCAGGCGTCCTCGTCGAGGACCCGTACGGGAAGCGGCCGCAGCGCCTCGCGCAGGGCGGCTGCCAACTCCCGGTACTCGCCTCCGCGGGCCGCGCCGGCGCGCATGACCAGGGCGATACGGCGCCCCGGGGCGGGGTCGGTGAAGGAGCCGGTGCGGAGCTGGTCGCCCCGGGTGGTCTCGACCCGGAGGGCGGTGCGCGGGAGCAGGGTGCAGCCGAGTCCTCCGGCGACGAGCTGGACCAGCGTCGACAGCCCCGCGGCCGTGGTCGTCACCGGCGCGTCCGCCCGGCCGACCTCCCGGCAGATGTCGAGGGCCTGGTCGCGCAGGCAGTGGCCCTCGTCGAGGAGCAGCAGGTCGACGTCCTTGAGGGCCTCGCGCGGGATGCCCTCGCGGTCGCCGAGCCGGTGGCCGGTCGGGGTGGCGAGCACGAAGTCCTCGTCGAACAACGGGAGTTCGACGAGGCCGGGCACACCCAGAGGCACGGCGAGCAGCAGCAGGTCGAGACGGCCGGAGGTCAGGCCGTCCAGCAGGCTGGCGGTCTGCTCCTCGTGCACCTGGAGGTCGAGGTGCGGATACCGGTCGTGCACCAGCCGCAGCACGGTGGGCAGCAGATAGGGCGCGACGGTCGGGATGACACCGAGCCGCAGCACACCGGTGAACGGCGCCCGCACCGCCTCGGCCTCCTCCAGCAGCGCCCCGACCTCGTCCAGAACGGCCTTCGCCCGTACGGCGAGACGCTCACCCGCGGGCGAGAGCAGCACCTTGCGGGTCGTACGCTCCAGGAGCGTCACGCCCAGGACCTCCTCCAGCGCCGACACCGCGCCGGACAGGGCCGGTTGGCTCATGCCGATGGCGGTCGCGGCGTCCCGGAAGTGCAGATGTTCGGCGACGGCGACGAAGGCCCGCAGCTGTGCGAGACTCGGCTGCCTTCGCGTGCCGCTACTACTGGTCACTGATAACCACCTCCGATCAATGCGACCTAGTGTAGCTATTTCACTAATCAATGCACCCTGTGCCACCATCAGGATCGTCCAACCCATGAGAAGCACTCGTGCCAATCCGGGTGTTTCTTCGCTGCAAGGAGAGCGCGTGCTCACTGTCGGTGACAAGTTCCCCGAGTTCGAACTGACCGCCTGCGTCTCGCTGGAGAAGGGCAAGGAGTTCGAGACGATCAACCACAAGACCTACGAGGGCCAGTGGAAGATCATCTTTGCGTGGCCCAAGGACTTCACCTTCGTGTGCCCGACCGAGATCGCGGCCTTCGGCAAGCTGAACGACGAGTTCGCCGACCGTGACGCCCAGGTCCTCGGCTTCTCCGGCGACTCCGAGTTCGTGCACCACGCCTGGCGCAAGGACCACGACGACCTGCGTGACCTGCCCTTCCCGATGATGGCCGACTCGAAGCACGAGCTCATGCGCGACCTCGGCATCGAGGGCGAGGACGGCTTCGCCAAGCGCGCCGTCTTCATCGTCGACCAGAACAACGAGATCCAGTTCTCCATGGTGACCGCCGGCTCCGTCGGCCGTAACCCCAAGGAGGTCCTGCGGGTCCTGGACGCTCTCCAGACGGACGAGCTCTGCCCGTGCAACTGGAGCAAGGGCGAGGACACCCTGGACCCGGTCGCGCTGCTGGCCGGTGAGTGACATGTCGCTCGACTCGCTCAAGGCACGCATCCCGGACTACGCCAAGGACCTGAAGCTCAACCTGGGCTCGGTCATCGGCAACTCCGACCTGCCCGCTCAGCAGCTGTGGGGCACGGTGCTGGCGACCGCCATCGCCTCGCGCTCCCCGATCGTGCTGCGCGAGCTGGAGCCGGAGGCGAAGGCGAACCTCACGCCGGAGGCGTACACGGCGGCCAAGTCCGCCGCGGCGATCATGGCGATGAACAACGTCTTCTACCGCACGCGCCACCTGCTGTCGGACCACGAGTACGGCACCCTGCGCGCGGGCCTGCGGATGAACGTCATCGGCAACCCCGGCGTCGACAAGGTCGACTTCGAGCTGTGGTCCTTCGCGGTCTCCGCCATCAACGGCTGCGGCATGTGCCTGGACTCGCACGAGCAGGTGCTGCGCAAGGCGGGCCTCGACCGTGACGTGATCCAGGAGGCGTTCAAGATCGCCTCGGTGGTCCAGGCGGTCGGTACGACGCTGGAGGCCGAAGCGGTGCTCTCCGAGTAACTCGGCCGCGCTGCCTCCGAGCCCCGCTCACCCTTGGTGGGCGGGGCTCTCGGCGTGTTCGGCGCCGCTCCTGGAGGCTGCGCCCTCTTCGGCCTGGACGGCCTCGTCCTCGAACTCGGGCAGGGGGGAGGCCCCCGGACGGGCCGGCTGCGGTGCGCTCTGCCGCAGTGAGTACTGGCGCAGATACCCCACCACCGTGTTCGTCACCGCAACCAGCGGCACCGCCACCACCGCGCCGCCGATGCCGGCCACCATGCCGCCGGCCGCGACCGAGAGCACCACCGCGAGCGGGTGCACGCGCACCGCCCGGCCGAGGATGAACGGCTGGAGCACGTGGCCCTCGATCTGCTGCACCAGCAGCACCACCGCGAGCGTCATCACCGCGGTGAAGACGCCCTGCGTCACCAGCGCGACGACCACCGCCAGCGCTCCCGAGGCGACCGCGCCCACCAGGGGGATGAAGGAGAACAGGAAGATGAAGACGGCGAGCGGGACGGCCATGGGAACGTCGAGGAAGTAGATCCCGAGGCCGATGAAGATGGCGTCGATCAGTGCCACCACCACCGTGCCCCGCACATACGCCGTCAGCGTCTGCCAGGCCCGGGGACCGGCGCCCGCGACGCCCGGCCGGGCGGCCGCCGGCACCAGCTTGAGCATCCACTCCCAGATCCGCCGGCCGTCGTACAGCAGGAACAGCGTCGAGAAGATCGTCAGCAGGATGCCCGTCAGCGCCTCGACGACGACCTGAACTCCCTCCAGGCCCGCGGACGTTATCTGGTCCGTGTTCGCCCCGATCGCGTCGCGCAGGTTCTTGGCGATCGCGTTGGTCTGCTTGGGCGTGACGTGGAAGGGGCTGTTCAGCAGCCAGCGGCGCAGATCGTCGATGCCGTCCTGGACCTGGCTGGAGAGGTTGTCGATGTTCTCCATGACCTGCCAGGTGACGAACCACCCGATGAGGCCCATGACGACGAAGCCCAGGACCGCGGTCAGCGCGGTGGCGGGCCCCCGCGGCACCCCGTATCGCCTGAGCCGCGCCACCGTGGGCTGCATCAGCGCGGTGACGAGCAGCGCCGACACGAACGCCAGCACCACCAGCTGCACGGCACTGATGACCCGCATCAGCACATAGAGGGTTCCGGCGAGCACCAGCAGCCGCCAGCCGGCCTCCGCCGCGACCCGGACTCCCCACGGCACCGCCTGTGCGGGATCAGGACGGGGCGGCGCGGGGACGGACGCCGCGAGCGCGGGAGCGGGTGGCGGCTCGGGGAGCGGGGCTCGGCCGACGGGGGCGGGGGCGGGCTCGGCGTAGTCCTTCTCCACCTCGGCCCGGCGCTCGTCGAGGCGCTCACCCATCTCGGTCAGGCCGGCACCGATCCGGCCGAGCCACTCCGGCACTCGCGACATGATCCGCCCTTCGTCCCCGTCCGTCCCCACCACTCCTCCCTGGAAGTCGTCTCGACGACCGTACATGGCAACAGCCCCTTCCCGTAGGACGGGAGGGGGCTGTGCGGGGTTGAGAGCGGCAGTGCACTGCCGGTGGTCTCAGGGCCGCTCGTACATCAGTACCAGCTGTTCGCCTGCCAGAACGACCAGGCCTCACACGGGCTGCCGTACCGGCTGTCCATGTAGTTGAGGCCCCACTTGATCTGGGTGGCCGGGTTGGTCCGCCAGTCCGCGCCGACACTCGACATCTTGGAGCCGGGCAGAGCCTGGAAGAGGCCGTACGCACCGGAGGAGGCGTTCGTCGCCTGGTAGTTCCAGCTCGACTCGTGATTCACGATGTTGCTGAAGCACTGGAACTGGTCACCCCCCACGATCTGACGCGCCATCGCCTGGATCTCGCCGACCGAGTACGAGCTCTTCACGGAGAGGTTGAGGGAGAGGCGGGAGGAGTCGCGGCTGGCAGCGGCCTTTTCCTCGGCGCGCTTCTTGGCCTCCTTGGCAGCCTTCGCGGCTTCCTCGGCGGCGGCCTTCTTCGCGACCGCGGTCTCGGCGGCAGCCTTGCGGGCCGCCGCTTCGGCGTCCTTCTTGGCGTTCGCGTCCGCGGCGATGGCCTGGGCGTCGGCCTGCTGAGCGAGCGACGCGGTCTGTACCTGGGCCTGCTGACCCGTGGGGATGTCCGCGAGGAGCGTCGCGTTGCCTGCCGTCGCCTCGGCGGCATCGTTGTTCTGGGCGACGCTGCCCGAGGCAACACCGACGACGCTTCCGACAGCGGTGACCGCGGTGGCCGAGGCCACTGCGAATCCCCGGACCGAAATCCGGCTCACACGATTTCCTTCCAGCACCGCCCGCTTCGGTGACCCTGGCGGACGCAATCGTGCCCCTGGCGCTGGCCTCCCAACTGCGGGGTCACGGGGAGGCACTGACCCGGCGGGCAACTCCCGTGACGGGAGCGCCGCATGGTGCTCGGGCGGCATACGACGTCGCTATGAAGTTTGGTCCTGGTGCTTGTGTGGTGCCATACCGCTGGGGGTACAGGCGTGTCGTATGCGGGGCCTGACAGGAGTGAGACTCTGCCGTACCCCGCCATCGCAAGGCAATTCCATGGTGCGTGTGAAAGCTCACATCCTGTTTGACCCCGGAGATTTCAAGGAATCCGCACAAGTTACGGCGCCGCCCGGCTAGGCTCGGGGCCTTTGCCGGACGGCGCCAACCAGCGGGTAATCAACCCAAGTTGAGCACTTGGGTCACTCGGGTCAGATGTGTCCGTCCTCCAGCATTTCGGTCACAAGGGCCGCGATCTGGGACCTCTCGGACCGGTTCAGCGTGACGTGCGCGAAGAGCGGATGCCCCTTCAGCTTCTCCACGACGGCTACGACACCGTCGTACCGGCCGACCCGCAGATTGTCCCGTTGTGCCACATCGTGGGTCAGAACCACCCGTGAATTCGCGCCGATTCGCGACAGAACGGTCAGAAGGACGTTCCGTTCGAGTGACTGCGCCTCGTCCACGATGACGAACGCGTCATGGAGCGAGCGTCCGCGGATGTGGGTCAGCGGCAGCACCTCCAGCATCCCGCGCGCGGTGACCTCCTCGATGACCTCGCGGCTGGTGACCGCGGAGAGGGTGTCGAAGACCGCCTGCGCCCAGGGGCTCATCTTCTCGGCCTCGGAGCCGGGCAGATAGCCAAGTTCCTGCCCGCCGACCGCGTACAGCGGGCGGAAGACCATCACCTTCTCGTGCTGACGACGCTCCAGGACCGCCTCCAGGCCCGCGCACAGCGCCAGCGCCGACTTGCCGGTGCCGGCCCGGCCGCCCATCGAGACGATGCCGACGTCCGGGTCGAGGAGCAGATCGAGGGCGATGCGCTGCTCGGCGCTCCTGCCCTTGATGCCGAATGCCTCACGGTCGCCGCGCACCAGCCGGACATTGCCCTCGGCCGTCACCCGGCCCAGCGCCTTGCCCCGCTCCGACTGGATCGTCAGGCCGGTGTGGACAGGGAGCTCGGACACCTCCGGCACATACACATGGCCTTCCTCGAAGAGGATGTCCACCTGTTCGCCGGACAACGGGAGTTCGGACATCCCGGTCCAGCCGGAGGCGTCCGTGATGGCGAGTTCGGCGCGGTACTCCTCGGCGAGGAGGCCGACGGACGAGGCCTTGATCCGCAGCGGCAGGTCCTTCGACACGACCGTGACGTCGAACCCCTCGGCCTGCAGATTGCGGGCGACCGCGAGGATGCGGGAGTCGTTGTCCCCCAGGCGGTAGCCGGTGGGCAGCACGCTGGGGTCCGAGTGGTTGAGCTCGACACGGATCGTTCCACCCAGGTCCCCGATCGGGATCGGGGCGTCCAGACGGCCGTACCGGACCCGGTAGTCGTCGAGCAGACGCAGCGCCTGCCGCGCGAAGTAGCCGAGTTCGGGATGGTGCCGCTTGGCCTCCAGTTCCGTCACCACGACGATGGGGAGCACGACCTCGTGCTCCTCGAAGCGGGTCAGTGCACTGGGGTCGGCCAGCAGGACGCTGGTGTCGAGAACGTAGGTGCGCCGGTCTGACTTGTGGCGCTTTGCGCTGGTCACCACGGAAGGACGTACCCCCTCGGATGAGGTCGGGGAGCGACGAGAAAGAGCTGGACCGGTTGACGGCCCCGTGGCACGTGCACGGCGGGCCGAAAACCGGCCCTCCGCGGCTGCGTCCGTGCTGCGACGGCACGGTCGGGCTGGTGCAAAGGGCCTCCCGGGCGGACGGCACCGAGCCGCCCGCTGAGATCCGACACCCGTGGTTCGGGCGTCGACCTGTCTGCGTTATGCCCTCGAACACGCGACGCCATGCAAACGCACAGGACAGCGCGCTGGTGAACTCCTCGTTACTTCCGCCCCAAACGGGGTGGGCCGGGGGCGCTTTCCGAACGGACACCCACCGCAGGCGATGTGGCGCCGGGTGGGCCGCCCGGGTGACGCGCCCGCCCGTCAGCCGCCGTAGCGCCGGTGCCGCGCGGCGTAGTCGCGCAGGGCACGCAGGAAGTCGACCTTGCGGAAGGCCGGCCAGAAGACCTCGCAGAAGTAGTACTCGGAGTGCGCGGTCTGCCACAGCATGAATCCGGACAGCCGCTGCTCTCCGCTGGTCCGGATCACCAGGTCGGGGTCGGGCTGCGCGCCGGTGTAGAGGTGGCGGCCGATCATGTCGACGTCGACGGACTCGGCGAGGTCGTCCATGGAGACGCCCTTGTCCTGGGCATCCTGGAGCATCGAGCGCACGGCGTCGGCGATCTCCTGGCGGCCGCCGTAGCCGATGGCGACGTTGACCAGTATCCCGTCGCCCTGGGCGGTGGACTCCTCGGCGTCCTTCAGCGTCCGCTGCATCTCCGCGGGGAGCAGGTCCGGGGTGCCGACGTGGTGCACCCGCCAGCGGCCGTCGGCGGCGAGGGAGCGTACGACGTCCTCGATGATGCCGAGGAGTGGGACGAGCTCCTCCTTGGGCCGGTCGAAGTTGTCCGTCGACAGCAGCCACAGGGTGACGACCTCGACGTCCGTCTCGCTGCACCAGCCGAGGAACTCGCCGATCTTGTCGGCACCGACCCGGTGGCCGTGCACGGTGCTGGACCCGGCGGCCTTCGCCCAGCGGCGATTGCCGTCCATGATGACGCCGATGTGCTTGGGCACCTGAGCGTGGTCCAGGTGACCTTCCACCCGGCGTGCGTACAGCCTGACCAGAAGGCCGCGCAGCTTGTCGCGCAGGATCACGTGATTGTCAGCCCCTCCGTACGGATCGGACAGGCGCACCCGGCTCGACCGCGGGCGGTCCCTGTCCGTATGGCGGTTCCCCGGGGTCGAAGCCTACCCCCGACGCATCGGCGCGCCCGCACATGGTGCCGGGCGGCGATCCGGCGGCAGCACGGAAGGCCACAAGAAAAACGGGCCGGTCCGTGGGGGGGAGACGGACCGGCCCGAGGGGGGGTTTCCACCATAACCCTTCGTAAGTGATGCTGCGTGCATCGGCGTGCCACAACTACTCTCCGAAGTCGCCCGGCGACGCCCCGACGGATACGGAAGCCCTCCTTCACCGGCCCCCGCGCGGCGGAATCCGCGACGAAACCGCAGGCCATCGAGGTGCATGCGGAGATTCAGAGCAAGATCGGGGGACCTGGGGAGAGCTCGAAAGAAATATGGCTCTCATGCGAGCCGCGGTCGGCGCGTCGCCGTCGTGTCCCCCCGACAGGCGACCTCCGTCGCAACGGGCGCTTGACGGGCGCACCGGCGCACTTCCGGTACCGCGCAGCCCCCCTCCACTGCGCCGTACCGCCTTGCGCGGCTTTGCTCACACGAATTACTTGGTCTGAACCTATGGGAAGGGGCCGGACAGGCGTGAGCCGACGACGAGAACGATCGATAGCGATGTGGAAACCCCGTGCTGCGTACGATTCACGGCACGAGGGGCCGTACCTCCTCGGCCGTGAACCGTACGAAGCCCTCCGGATCCGGCTCGTCCCCGGTCGGCTGCAGGATCACCGCATCGGCCCCGGCGTCCGCGAGTCCCCGCACGGCCTCGGCCACGGCCGCCGCGTCCCCGGCGACACCGAGACCCGGCACGTCGCCGAGCCCCTCGGCCGCCAGCTCGGCGCGCAACCGGGCGTCGGCGTCGGGACCGGTGGCGGCGAGGAGATAGACGACGACCTTGTGCGGCCCGCCGCGCCCGGCCGCCTCCCGCCCCTCGTCGACGAGCCGCCGCGCCCGTCGCACGCCGTCCGGCGAGGTGGACGCGGTGAGGATCGTGCCGTCGGCGGCTTCGCCGGAGAGCCGCAGCGTACGCGGCCCGGTGGCGCCGGTGAGCACCTCGACGGGGCCTTGCGGCGGCCAGTCGAGGGCGACGTCGTCGAGCTGGACGTACCGCCCGTCGATGCTGAGCCGCTCGCCCCGCAGCAGGGCGCGCAGGGCGTCCAGATGCTCCCGGAGCAGGGTCAGCGGCGACACGACCCGGGCACCGACCTGCCCCATCCACTCCTGCACCCCGTGCCCGACGGCGATCATGGGCCGTCCGGGGAACATCCGGTGCAGCGTGGCGGCCTCCATCGCGCTGATGGCGACGTTCCGCAACGGCACGGGCAGCAGCCCGACCCCGATCCGTACCCGCTCGGTCCAGGCGAGCGCGGCGGCGGCGGTGGACAGCCCGCCCTCCCGGAAGCAGTCCTCCCAGAGCCAGAGCTCCTCGAGCCCCGCGTCGTCCGCGATCCGGGCCACGGCCCGCAGGCGCTCAGGGGGGAGCTGGGGACGGAACACGGCGCCGAGTACGGTCATGGAGTCTTCCTAGTGGCTGCGGACCGACCCCACAACTGCTTTGTGCGGCACGGCGGTTCGGCGTGACAGCCCAGGGGCAGGCGCAGCACGGGACAGCGGAGGGGATCTCGGCATGGGGTACTGGAAGGACGGGCCGGGGAGGCTGGTCGTGCACGGGAGCGATCCTTCGGACGCCGGCGGCCCGACCGTTCCCCTGGAGATAGCGGCCTCGTACCGCACGCGTACGAAAGGGCTGTTGGGGCGGGACTCTGTGGCCGGGGCGATGCTGCTGACGCCCGCGAACAGCGTGCACACCTTCGGGATGGGGATGCCCATCGACGTCGCCTACCTCGACCGCCTGCTGAGGGTCATCGCCGTACGCACCATGAAACCCGGCCGCCTGGGCCTGCCCCGGCTCCGCGCCCGGCATGTGCTGGAGGCGGAGGCGGGGGCCATGGCGGAGTGGGGGATTCGGGCGGGGGTGCGGGTGACGGTCGAGGACGTCAGCTCTCCGGGCGCGGGAAGGTGACCTCCACCCGTCGGTTCTTCTTGCGGCCCGCCTCCGTGGAGTTGTCCGCGATCGGGTACTGCTCGCCGTAGCCGCGCACCTCGAAGGTGATGTCCGGGTCGTTCAGGTCCTGGTCCAGCACCTCCTGTACGGCGTTGGCGCGCCGCTTGGACAGGACGTCGCCGTGGGCGGAGGAGCCCAGGTCGTCGGTGAAGCCGAACACCCGGATCTGCGTAGCGTTCTGCTTCTTGATCTCCTCGGCGATCGCGGAGATACGGGCCTTCGCCTCACCACCGAGCTTCGCGCTGTCCTTGCCGAACAGGACCTCGGCCTGGAGCGCGAACGTCACGTCCGCGTTGGTGTCCTCGCGACGCTCGTCGCCGCTCTGGTCCTCGACGACCGACTTGATGTCCAGGACCTTGGGGCTCGCGAGGGTGGCGCCCTCGGGCAGCTTCAGGTCCGGGTCGTTGGGGTCGACCCGGACGGGGGCGGCGGGGCCGGCCTCGGTGCCCGGGGGAACGCTGGGGCCGCTGTCGTCGGCGCGGGCGGCTCCGGCACCGTAGAGGCTCGTGGCGAGGAGGACGGTGGCGGTGGCGGTGGTGACGGCGAGGGGGAGGCGGGATGTGGTGGTCACGGCGGCCTCACCCGGAGATCGTGACGGGGGCGGACGCAAACGTCGGCAGCTGGAAGGTGACGTCGGTCGTACTCGTCGGCGGCGCCGGGAACTGCATGAACACGGCCAGGCTGTCGCCCGCCTTGATCGTGGAGAATCCCGTGGTGGTCAGCGGACGGCCGTCCGTGTCGCGCAGCACGTAATAGCGCTTCTTGCCCTTGGAGTCGACGAGGGTGGCGCCGCCGAGTGAATGTCCGTTGCGGATGATCTCCGTCTCGTTGCCGCTCAACGCCGAGGGAATCGCGACGCTCTTGGCGCCGTCGTTCTTCAGCATTCCGTTCACCGTGACGAAACCGCCGGAATCCCGCTGGGCCGAGGTGATCCGGAGGATCAGTCCGTCCGATCCCTTCAACTCGGCCAGGGGCGTGTCCGACTGCCCCTCCTGGGCGCTCGGATCGGCTCCACCGTTCTTGTCGGCCGAGGCCGAGGTCTTCGGCTTCTCGTCACCCCCGCCACTCCCACCGCAGCCGGCCGCACCGACGGCCAGGCCGGCCGCAACGGTCAGTGCGACCATCCCTCTGCGGGCCCCCGCAGTGAACCGCATGCTCATCGCCCCGCTTCCTTCTCCACTCGTCGTGTGCTTGTCAGTCGGCGGCCAGGTGGACGTCGAAGAGATCCTCAGGACCCGGGAGGTCCGTGAGGTCGTGCGGATCCAGGTCCCAGTCCCGGTCCTTGCAAGTGAGCCGCGGCAACGCGTGGCCGCCCGCCTTACCGCCCGGAACCTTTCCGCTTGGAAGCTCGAACGTGCACAGCGGCTCGATGACCGCGGTGGCATGCGCCTTGGCGTACGTCCGTTCCGTGCCGGGCACGATCGAGTCCCCCACCGGCTTGTCGGTCCGGACGTCCACCCGGTAGCCCAGCGGGCCCTTCGGCGTGCACGCCTCCACATGGGCGCCGTTGCGGCCGGCCAGCTGATCGGCACGCCCGCAGGAGGGGTCGACGGGCACGTCCGCGTCGAAGATGTCCTGCCACTTGGCCGGGTCGAGTACGTCCTTCACCCACTGGCCCGTCAACTGGTCCCGGGTGTCCTGAGCCGCCGCGAGCGCCGCCGCGTCCGCGGCTGTCTGGGCGCCGTTGCGCGTCGCCGCGGCCTGGCCGACCGCGAGATAGACCAACGCGAGAAAGAGCAGGCCCGCCACCACCGTGAGGTAAATGGGAAAGGCCTGCCCTGCGTCGTCGTAGTAGGTGAGAGGGCGCCTCAGCCGCCGGTCACCTCGGCGATCTTCTGCGTGATCGCGTCGAAGATCGTCTGCCCGATGTCCGTACCGGTGATCGCCAGCACGATCGCCACGACCACCGCGATGATGCCCAGGTACTCCACCGCCGTCTGCCCCCTGTCGTCGCGGGCGAGACGGGCGACGCGGGACCGCAGGTACGCGACGGTCGTGTTGGTCCAGTTGCTCATGGAGCTCCCCTCCCCGTGCCGCGCTCCCGGCTTCCTCCCCGCCGCTGCAGCCGTCGGCACGGGCAACGTACGGCCGGGCACCCCACCCGCCGGAGGGCCCCAGGACCCAATCCCGGGCCCAGCCCGTCCCCCGTACGCGCATCTCAGGCCACCCCCAGCCACTTGGCGGCCGCCTGCGAGCGGCTGGTGCTGTGGAGCTTGGCGAAGATGCGGTTGATGTGGTTCTTGACCGTCTTCTCGCTGATGAAGCAGGCGGCGGCGATCTGCTGGTTGGTCATGCCGGACGCGATGAGGTCCATGATCTCCGCCTCCCTCGGGCTGAGTTGGAACCGCGACCTCCCCGACTGTCCCACGCCTGATTGCAGTTGCGAAAGGTTTTGTGAAGAAACAGTGGGTGCGGAACTGGCCATTTCCGGATTGCCGTGTGCAGTTGCGTCGCTTTTGAGTTGCGCCATCAGCGCTCCCGCCGCCGTCGGCGTGAAGTGCGGTCGGCCGTGGCGGATGTCCCGTACCGCCGTGAGGAGTTGGTCCACGGTGAACTCGCCGTGGACCAGATAGCCGGCGGCGCCCAGCCGTACGGCCTCCTGGACGGTCTCCGACTCGTGGCTGTAGGTCAGCATCATGACCGGGGCCAGGCGCACGAGGTGCGGGAGCGCGGCGATGCCGTCGACGCCGGGCATGCGGACGTCGAGGAGGATGACGTCGGGGCGGTGACGGCAGGCCGCGTCGTAGGCCTCGCGGCCGTCCGCCGCCTCCGCCACCACCGTGATGTCCTCACGGCCGGCGAGAAGGGCCGTGAGGCCCGCGCGGACCACGGGGTTGTCGTCGGCCACCAGGATGCGGAGGGGGGTGGCGACGGGGGTGGTCGGGGGAAAGGTGTCGAAGGGGTTCGCCGGGACCGGCATGGGGCCTCCTCTCATGTGTCCGGGGCCTGTTCGGCGTTCGGGGGTGTCAGGGCCGTCAGCGGCAGCTCCAGGAGCACCTCCGTGCCCTGGGGGCGGGCGCCCTGTCCGATATGGATGCGGGCGCCGACCGACGCGGCACGCTCGGTCATGCCGATCAGGCCGAAGTGGCCGGTACGGCGGAGTCGGTCGAGGGTGGTGCCGGGCGGCAGGCCCCGGCCGTCGTCGCGGACGCTGATGCGGAGCACACCGCCTTGGACGTCGGCCCGTACGTCCACGCGGGTGGCGTCCGCGTGACGGTGGGCGTTCTCCATGGCCTCCGAGGCGATGGCGAGGAGTTGGCGGGCCATGGCAGGGGGGATCGGTGGGAGGGGGTGCGTGGGTGTCGCGGGGCCGGTGGTCGGCAGGCCCGTCCGGTGTGTGAAGTCCTCAGCCTTCCTTGCCAGTTCCGCGAGCAGGCCCCTGTCCGGGGTGTCCTCGCGGCGCAGGTCCGTCAGCAGCTCGCGTGCCTCCACCGCCGCCCTGCGGGCCGAGCGGGACACCAGTTCCGCCTGCTGTCTGATCAGGGCCGGGTCCATGCGGGGGCCCGCTGCCGCCGAGGCCGCCAGGCCGTCCGCCGCGAGGGCCACGCCGTACAGCGTCTTGGTGACCGAGTCGTGCATCTCCCGGGCCAGGCGGGCCCGTTCCGCGCCCGCCGCCTCCGCGCCCGCCAGCCGGGCCTGGACCGCCGTCAGGGCCTGGGTCGCGGCGCCGTAGCGGAGCATCAGGTTGCGCAGGGTCGAGCCCATCGCGCCCGTGATGACGCAGAGTCCGGGCAGGAGCAGTGACTCGGCCGCGTCCGTGTGGGGGCCCTTCGTCAGCGTGGCGTGGACCAGGAGCAGGATCAGGGCCTGGAGCGAGGCGAAGCAGGCCGCGCCCCGCCAGCCGTAGACGAGGCCGGCGAGGAGGGGGGTGCAGACGCTGACGTAGGCGAGGGTCGTGTCCGGGCCGGCCGAGACGAGCAGGAGGGAGCCGAAGAGGGTGTCCGCCGCCAGGAGGGTGGGGTGGCGCAGGAGGAGGGGGCCGAAGCGCTCCCAGTCGCGGAACAGGACGTACGACACCATGAAGGTGACGACCACCGCCGCGCCCACCAGGCGGGCGCCCAGGCCGGGGGCCGCGTTGACGAGGGCGGCGGGGGCGGCCACGGCGATCATGGCCAGACGGAAGCCGAAGACCTGGCGGCACATCGCCTGCAGGGCGCGTATCTGGAGTCTTTCGGGGTCCGGTGGGGGTGGTCCCTGCGGGGCCCTTCCGCCGGGGGTGGCCGGCGGGTCGATCGTGATCACGGGGGGCTCCGTGGGGTGCCGGGGCTGCGGTCCCGTCCGGTCGTTCGCCGTCGCCATGGCCATCACCCCGCCTACTTCCCCGTGAGCGTGCCGAAGTCCACCCCGGAGCCCAGCAGCAGGCCCGCGCCCAGGAGCAGCATCGTGGCCGGGACCATGAACGTCGTGATCATCAGCGTGGCCTTGGGGACCGCACGGGCGGCCTTGCGGCGGGCGTTCTGGGCGTCCGTGCGGCGCATGTCCTTGGCCAGGGCGACGAGGGTGTCGACGATGGGGGCACCCAGTTCCTCGCCCTGCTGCAGCGCCGTCACGAACATCGCCACCTGCTCGGAGTCGTTGCGCCGGCGCAGCTCCGCGAAGGCCTGGCGGCGGCTCATGCCGAGGTCCATCTGGCGCAGGGTGATGCGGAGTTCGTCGGCCCAGGGGCCCTCGTACCGCGAGGCGACCCGGTCCAGCGCCTGGCGGAAGCCCAGGCCCGCGCTCACCACCACCGCCAGGACGTCCAGGAAGTCGGGCAGCGTCCGTTCGATCACGTCCTTGCGGATGCGGATCGCCGACCAGATGCCGACCTCCGTCCAGAACGCGCCGAAGGCGAGCAGGAGTACGGCCACGACGTACTCCCCTCTCAGCAGCATCACCAGGAACCCCACCCCGCCGAGCGCGCCGTACACCGCCCGGCGGGCCGCGTAGCGGTCGATGGTCAGGCCCCCGGGGTTGCCCGCCAGGTCGATCCTGCGGCGGTACTTGGCGACCTGCTTCGGGCCCATCAGGCGCAGCACGGCCGGGGCGTAGCGCATGCCCATGCGGTCGATCAGGGAGTTCGCGGCGCCGGTGCGGGTCGCGCCCACCTCCAGGGCCAGTGCGAGGTCGCTGGGCAGCTTGACCTCCGCCCGGTACATCCGGATCCCGGCGAGGACGCCCCACACGCTCAGGCCCATCAGCAGGGCCGGCAGGAATCCCGTCCATCCCATCAAGGCCGGCCTCCTCAGACGTCGATACGGCTCATGCGGCGGATGAGGACGAAGCCGACCGCGTACATCGCGAACGCGACGATCACGCAGGCCTGGCCGATGGCCGAGCCGGTCATGCGGTCCAGGGCGCCCTCCTTGACGCCGTTCATGAGGAACAGCGCGCCGGTGCCGAGGACGGGGACGGCGTACGAGGTCATCGTCACCTGGGAGAGCTGGGTGCGGATCTCGCGCCGGGTCTCCTTGCGTTCCTCCAGCGTCTCGGTCAGGTTGCGCAGGGCGCCCACCACCTGCCCGCCGGCCCGGTTGGACAGGACGAGTGTGGTGACCAGCACGACCAGCTCGCGGGAGGGGAGGCGGTCGGCGAGGTCGCCCAGCGCGTCGTCCATGGAGTGACCGATCGCCAACTGGTCGGCGACTTTGGCGAGTTCCTCGCCTGCCGGGGCCTCCAGCTCCTCCGCGGCCAGGCCGATCGCGGTGCGCAGGGCGAGGCCGGCCTGGGTGGCGTTGGCCAGGATGCGGGCCAGTTCGGGGAGTTGGTTGATGAAGCGCTCGATGCGTTTCTGGCGTTGCCAGGCGAGGAACTGCCAGGCGGCCCAGACGCCGAGCAGCCCCGCCAGCGGGCCGAAGAAGGGGGCGAGGGTGGCCTCGCCGACGAGCCACAGCGCGGCCACGGCGGCGAGCATGCAGGCGAAGAACTCGCCCGGGGTGATGTCCAGGCCGGTCGCCGCCAGCCGGAGTTCCAGCCTGCGGCCGAGAGCGGTGCGGCGCAGGCGGCGGTCGAGGGTGCGCAGGCGGCGCCGGCGGCCGGTCATCGGGATCTGCCCCGTGCTCGACAGCCGCTCGACCAGCTCGGCCTGCCGGCCGCGGCCCGCCGCGTAGGCGTGCAGGCCGAGCACGGCCAGGACGAGGGTGAGCAGCGTGATGCCGGTGGTGAGGGCGACGAGGGTGTGGAGATCCATGGGGGTGGCCTACCTGGCTTCTCGGGTGGCGAGCTGGTCCGCGCTCTGGGCGACGCCGAAGGCCTGCGGGAGGGGCTGGCTCGCCATGTAGAGGCGGTCGGCGGTACGGCGCGGGAGGGGGAAGTGCTCGAAGGTGCCGTGGACGCGGCCGTCGGGGGTCATGGGCCGCGCGTGGAAGCGGGCCACCGTCGCCAGCCGGTACGGCTCGCTGCCGTGGCTGTCGAGCAGGGCGATCTCGGTGATGCGGCGGGCGCCGTCGGCGAAGCGGGTGAGCTGGACCATGACGTCCACGGCGCTGTTGATCTGGTCGTGCAGGGCGACGAAGGGCACCTCGACGTCGGACATCGAGGCGAGGGTCTGCAGCCGGGTGAGGGCGTCCTCGGCGCTGTTGGCGTGCACGGTGGCGAGGGAGCCGTCGTGGCCCGTCGACATCGCCTGGAGCATATCGAGGGACTCGCCCCCGCGGACCTCGCCCACCACGATCCGGTCGGGGCGCATGCGCAGGGAGTTGCGGACCAGGTCGCGGATGGTGACCTGGCCCTTGCCCTCGACGTTCGGCGGGCGGGACTCCAGGCGGACGACGTGGGACTGCTGGAGCTGGAGTTCGGCGGAGTCCTCGATGGTGATGATGCGCTCGTGGGCCGGGATGAGCCCGGAGAGGGCGTTCAGCAGGGTCGTCTTCCCGGTGCCGGTGGCCCCGGAGACGATGATGTTGAACTTCGCCTGCACCAGGCCCGCGAGCAGGAACACCATGGGCTCGTCGAGCGAGCCGAGGCCGATCAGCTCCTGGAGGGTGAAGGAGCGCGGGAAGCGGCGGATCGTGAGGATGGGGCCGGTGAGCGACAGGGGCGGGATGATGACGTTGACGCGCTCGCCGGAGGGCAGGCGGGCGTCGACCATCGGATTCGACTCGTCCACGCGGCGGTTGACCGTCGAGACGATCCGCTCGATGGTCTGCATCAGCTGGTCCTGCGAGACGAAGCGCAGCGGCAGCTGCTCGACCCGGCCGCCGCGCTCGACGAAGACCGCGTCCGGGCCGTTGACCATGATCTCGGTGATGGACGCGTCCTCCAGCAGCGGCTCCAGGATGCCGAGGCCCAGCGCCTCGTCGACCACCCGGCGGATCAGCTGCGCACGCTCGGCCGTCGACAGGACCGGCCCCTCGCGGCTGATGATGTGCCCGAGCACCCGCTCCAGGCGTGCCCTGCGCTCGGCCGCCGCGAGCGAGCTCATCTCCGCGAGGTCGATCTCCTCCAGGAGCTTGGCCCGGTAGGAGGCGACCAGATGGCCGTCCTCGCCCCGGCTGCCGTGCTCCTCGGGGGAGTTGATGCGTGCCCGCAGGCTCATGGGTCGCGTGCTCCTCGGTCCTGGTCAGTGGTCGAGCGGCATGGTGGCCGTCTTGTGGGCGTCCCCGAAGTCCCAGCCCGGGACCACCGACGGGATGTGGACGGTGGCGGTGACCGTCACCGCGTCGCCGCCGTACGCGGCGGGGCAGCTCATCCTCGCCGCCAGCCAGTTGCTCACGGTCCGCGCGCAGCCGTCCGCGGCGCTCTCCCGCAGCGAGGCGGCACGCGCCCCCGCGCGCGCCGCCGTCCCCGCCTGCTGCGCGGTGTAGGCGATCAGCCCGAGCTGTACGCCGGCCAGCGCGACAAGGATCAGAATCGGAATGAACCCGAGGTATTCGAGGGCGACTTGCCCCCCGTCGCGGCGCTTGCTCTCGTACGGCATCTCAGTGCGTCGCCTCCTCCACCGCGCCCGCGTGACCGTGCACCGTGAACGGGAAGGCGAACGCCCCCGGGAAGAGCACGGGGACCTTGAGAGACACATCGGCCGTGACATAGCCCGTCCCGCCGCAGCGCACCGTGGCCGCCCCCCTCCACGCCCCCGGCAGATGCCGCAGCCCCGCCTGTTCGCACGCGCCCTGCCGGGCCCCCGGCGGGGCCGCCGTCCCCTGCCGTACGGCCTCGTCCGCAGCGTTCCCCGCGAGCGTGAAGGTGTACCCCACGAGCACGCACTGCCACAGGAGCACCAGCGTCACGACGATCAGCGGGGTCATGCCGAGGAACTCGATGCTGACCTGCCCCCGGTCCCGTTCGGCCCGCTCCGTCCCCCGCGCCGTCATCCGCCGGCCTCCTTACGGCGCCGGAAGCCGCTCGGCCCGCGGTCGCCGCGCGACCGGCCACCGCGCGGGGAGCCCTCGGGGGCGCGGGCCAGGCCGAGTTCGCCCGCGAGGGTCCACAGGGCCTGCTTCACCGTGCTCCTGCTGTCGAGTTCATGGACGCGTCCGGCGTCCACGGCTCCCTGGAGCTCCCGGAAGTTGGCGGGGACGGCCGTGCGGGCGAGCGCGGTGCCGGTGATGCGCTGGACGAGCGCCGGCTGGATCTCCGTACCGCGGCTGAGGCGGTTGACGACGACCGTGGTCTCCTCGGCCTTGCGGATCTGCAGCCGGTCCCACATCCGTACGGTGCGCTTGGCGGCCCGTACGGCGACCACGTCCGGGGTGGTCAGCAGCAGGGCCCGGTCGGCCAGTTCGACGGCGGCCGCGCTCGCCCCGCTGAGCTGGGCGCCGCAGTCCACGACCACGACCTCGTAGCGAGAACGCAGGGCGCCGAGGATCTGGCGAGCGGCGCGGTCGGTGACCTCCTCGCCGCGTTCGCCGTCGGCGGGGGCGAGCAGCAGGGCGAGGCCGGTGTCGTGGCGGAAGACGGCGTCGGCGAGGACGCGCGCGGAGAGGTCGGTGATGGCGGCGAGGTCGGCGACGGAGCGGCGGTACTGGATGTCCAGGAAGGAGGCGACGTCGCCGGTCTGGAGGTCCAGGTCGACCAGGGCGGTGGGACGCCCGGACGCCTGGGCGGCGAGGGCGAGCTGAATGGCGGCGAGGGTGGCGCCGACGCCGCCCTTGGCCCCGCTGACGGTGACGACGGTTCCGCCGGCGCCGCCGGGCGCCTCGGTGCCGTGGCCGAGATGGCGCCGTACGCCGTGGGACCACTGGGCGACGGCCTGGACGCGCGTCCCCAGCTCCTCGTAGTTCAACGGCAGCGTGACCAGCCCGCGGGCGCCGGAGTCCATGGCGGCGGAGAAGAGGCCGGGGCCGGCGTCCGAGGTGACGAGGATGACGCCGACGGCCGGGAAGCGCAGGGCGACCTCGCGGATCAGCTCCAGCGCGGGGACCGGGCCGATGCGCTCGTCGACGACGACGACCTCGGGCAGTTCGTCCAGGGACTCGGCGGCGAGCCGGGCGAGGGTGTCGATCAGCTGCGTGGAGTCGGCGACCGGGACCAGAGGTTCGGCGTCCGGCAGCTGGCTGAGCAGGGTCGTGAGGGAGCGTACGGCGTCCACGTCGCCTGCGGCCGACAGGATCCTGGTGGGCATGCGGGCCGCCTCTCACTTGTCCGTCGCGAGTTCGTAGGTGCGGTCCTTGTCCGGGACGGTGGTCTGGCTGCCGGGCGCCACCAGCGCGAGCCGCACCCGCTGGGCGAACGACTCGGCGTAGGTGATGCGCTGGGCGTCGATGGTGGACAGCGCGAAGGTGATCGGGACGGCGTCGGTGGGCTGCCGGTTCTGGTTCCTGTCGTCGGGTTCGAGGGCGGTCAGCCTGCCGACGTCGAGGACCCGGGCGTTCGTCACGATGATCTTGGACTGGTCCGGGTCGCCCTCGCGCTTGCCCTCGAAGGTGGCGTAGACGTTGACCCGGGAGCCGGGGGTGATCTTGCCGGCGACCCCGGTGGCCGCGTCGATCATGATCGCGACCTCCTGCTGGCCGACCTGAAGCGCGGGTTGGTCGACGATCATGTCGGTCTGGAGCAGGGAGCCCTTGCGCAGGGTGGTCACGGCGATCTTGCCCTGGATGTCGCCGAGATGCGTGACGGCGTTGGCCGACAGCCAGCGTTCGGGCATCCGGATCCGCTCGAACTGGCCCGTGTCCAGCGTCGTGTACGGCGCCACGTCGGACCTGAGCCGGTACGCGGTGACCTCGGGGCCGACCTTGGAGTTCGCGTCGGCGATGACGGAGAGCACGCCGGCGAAGGCACCGAGCGCGCAGAGGACCGACAGGATCAGGAGTATGACGCCGCGGCGCTGACGGGAGTTCATGGACCGTGCAACCTCGTGGGGGGATTCGGTCGGGCGGGGGCATCGGGACAGGAGTGGCGGGCGTGGTGCGTCCGGCGTCGTCGGGCCGCGGTCAGGCGGGGGCGCGTTGCTCCAGGGCCCGGGGAGCGGGTGGCTCATGGCCCGGCGGGGCCGCGGAGCAGAAGACGCAGCGGTCGCCGATGACGTCGATGCCGCACCAGTGGCAGTTGCCGCGCCGTACCGACGTCACCAGCTGGTAGAGGACGGAGAGGTCGGCGAGATGGCCGCAGAACTCCACCATCCGCCCCGTCCCCCACCAGCGCGGGGACTCGGCCGGCAGCGGGGCCTCGCGCAGCCCGAGGACGTTCCAGGCCTTGGACAGGGTGCCGACCCAGTCCGCCTGGGCCTGCGTCTGCGACGGCCCCTTGGCGACGAGCATCCACGTGCCGAACCTGGGCCCGGTCAGGGTGGCGCCCGGCCCGACGCGCACGAACTGCGGCTCGGGGTGGGCGAGCACGGCGAACTGGCTGCCCGGAACCCAGGACTTGGCGTGTGCCGTGAGGCCGACGGGCACCCGGTCCAGCCGGGCGACCGAGCCGAGGACCGCGCCCGCGTGGATGTAGTGGGTGAGCAGACGGCCCGCGGAGGCGAGCACGCCCGGACCGAGGTCGCAGGAGGCGAGCTGTCTCAACTGGCGGGCCAGGACGGCGATTCCGAGCGGCGGGAGATCCGGCCGGAACACGGCGATCCGGTCGCTCTCCATGAGCGCCCGGAGGGTGTACAGCCGCCGGGTCACGGCCGCCGAAGCGGCCTGCGAACACACCACGATCACATGTCCGTGCTGCTCGACCAGCGCGTGGAGTTCGGCCAGCGCGTGTTCCAGCGGTCGCTTGTCGAGGTCCCGCAACACCACGGCGGGCATGGTCCGTTCGTCCTGTGCCGGCAGCGCCAGGTCGGCGCTCGTCACGGCAATGGCAGTTGGCACGCGCAGCTCCCCGCTCTTCACACCCGCCGGCCCACCGGCGTTACTCCCATGCGCCGGGACGACTTCACAGCGTGACTACCTCAGCACTGTAACCACGCCTCTGTGACCGGAGAACAGCGTTTGTGTAGCTCGCGAGGATCCGTTGTGCGCAACACCCGTCAAATCGGGACAGGATGAGCGGGAAATGAGATGAGGTCCCGGGAATTCGCTTGAAACATTCCGGGGGGTCCGCCGCATCAGTGAGGTGAAGGCGACGCACGCGGCCAAGCGTGCGGAAGCACACAGGGAACATCGGGAACGTCGGGGACATCGGGAACGCGGGGAACCGGACATCGGGACCAGTGGGCCCGGGACCCGGGATTCGAGGGGCACGCATGAGACAAGGGCGCGGCGACGGCTATCCGGAGTTCGCCTCCGCGCGCACCGGGCATCTGTACCGGTCCGCCTGTCTGCTCACCGGCGGCGACACACACCTCGCCGAGGACCTCGTCCAGGAGACCCTGGGCCGGGTGTACGTCCGCTGGGGCCGGATCGCCCGCGCCGACAACCCCGCCGCGTACGCCCAGACCGTCCTGACCCGTACCTTCCTCGCGCATCAGCGGCGCTTCAGCAGCCGCAGGGAGCGCGCCAGCGACGTCCTTCCCGACCTCCCCGATCCGGGCACGTCGGGCGACACCCCGCTCCGGCTCACCCTCATCGAGGCGCTCGGGCGGCTGTCCGCCAAGGACCGTGCCGTGGTCGTCCTGCGCTACTGGGAGGACCGCAGCATCGAGGAGACCGCCGCCGCGATGGACACCAGCTCGGCCGCCGTACGCACCCGCTGCGTCCGCGCCCTCGCCCGGCTGCGCGCCCTACTCGGCGACGCCCTCAGCGAGTACGCGAGCCCCTGACCCGCCCCCGGGCCCACCCATCCACCACTCATCCGCGGAAACGGCGGTTTGCCATGCCTGTTGAAGAGCACGACCCCTTCGAGGAGCAGTTCGCCCAGGCCCTGCGGCACGCGGGCGGCACCCTCGACGACCAGCCGGCCGACCTCGCCGTCCGCGGCGAGCTGCGCGGCCGCAGGCTCCGCCGGCGCCGGGCCGCCATCGTGGGAGGCGTGACCGGGGTCGCGCTCGTCGGGCTGGGCGGGGCGCTCGTCCTGCCCGGCCTCCGGCCGGACGGCGCACCGCAGGCCTCAGTGGCCGCATCCCCGAGCCGTCCCACGGTCGTGACCGGTGACCAGCTCCTCGCCACCCTGAAGAGGCTGCTTCCCAAAGGCGGCTTCAGCAACGAAGAGGCGCGCGGCACCGACGAACCTCCGGCGTCGTACGCCCAGCTCGTGTACGACGACGGCAAGGGAAAGGCCGCCATCGCCGTCGGCCTCACCCGCATCCATGACGCCGCCGACGCCGTCACCGAGGCCACCCAGTGCCCGGACAAGGTGTTCGTCTCGTACGACGCCTGTCACACGAGCAGGCTCGCCGACGGCTCCGTGCTCAAGATCTTCCAGGGGTACGAGTATCCGGACCGCCGCGTCGACACGAAGCTGTGGATCGCCCACCTCCTCACGCGGAAGGGGCAGTACGTCACCGTCCAGGAGTGGAACGCCCCCGCCGAGAAGGACAGGCCCATCAGCCGCGAGCAGCCTCCCCTCTCCCCGGACCGGTTGAAGGCGATCGTCAGCGCGCCGGAGTGGCGTGCCGCCGTCGACGCCATTCCCGTGCGTCGCCACGTGCGGACAGCCGAGCCGAGGCCGACCCAGGCGGTGCCGGGCGGCTCCGTGTCGTCGAGGCTGGCCTCACTCCTGCCCAAGGGACTCACGGTCGTCACGAAGGGCAGGCGGGACTCCGAGTTCGGGTACGTCATCGTCGACGACGGCAACGGCGCGAGCTTTGTGCAGGTCAACGTCCAGACGGACATGTCCGACGTCAGGAATCAGCTCTTCGGGCAGGGCTCCAGGACCCTGCCCGACGGCACCCGGGTCGCGACGCGTCAGCAGCCCGGTGAGAAGGGCGCCGCGGGGGTCGTGCAGTGGACCGTCGACACGATGCGCCCCGACGGCCGCCGCGTGGTGATCACGGCCTTCAACTCCCGGACCCAGACGACCGCCGCGACCCGCAAGACCCCCGCGCTCACGATGAAGCAGTTGGAGGCCATCGCCCTCGACTCGAAGTGGTTCGCGAGCGGCGAGCGTCAGTCGCCGTCCTCGAAGTAGGCGTCCAGCACCGCGTCCAGCTGGGCCTCCCACTCCTTGAAGCGGCTCCTGGCCGTCGCCTCGATCTCTATCGGGTACCAGCGGCGGTCGGTGGTGTGCACCGTGATGGTGAACCGCTTGCCGAAGCGGGCGGGCTCCGTCTCGATCGCGCCGACCTCGTCCCAGCGGAACTCGCAGGATTCCTGGTCGAGGCTGAGGCGGACGCCCTGGTGGTCGGCCACGATCCTGGCGCGGCGGTCGGACGCCTCGAAGACGGGGCCGTCCTCCGGGGCCTCGACCGTCCCGGCCGCCTTGCCCTCAGCCTCGTCCGCGTCGTCCGTGTCGGCCTCGGCCGTTATGGCGGACGACGTGACGCCGGGTTCCGGCTGCGCGGCCTCCGCCGCCGACGCCGCGTCCTCCGCGGGCTCGGCGTCCTGCGGCTCGGCGGACGCGGGTGAGGTGAGCCCGGGGATGAAGGCCGGGTCGAATCCGGCGCCTTCCAGGGGCTGGCTGCTCGATCCTATGCGCTGCTCCACGCCGCAGAGTATGGACGACATACCTGTGCCGGGACCAACCGACCCACCCGGAACCCGAGTTCGACGGGGATCAGTCCAGTACGGCGAGGGCGTCGATCTCGATGAGGTGCCCCGCGGGCAGCCCGACGTACACCGTGGTGCGCGCGGAGGGCGGCTGGGTGAGGTTCTGCTCCGCGAAGTAGGTGTCGTAGATCTCGTTCATCTCGGCGAAGTGGTCCACGTCCGTCAGGTAGACGCGGATCATCATCACGTCGTCCCAGCTCGCCCCGCCCTCGTCGAGGACCGCCTTGACGTTGGCGAGGGTCTGGAGGGTCTGCTCGCGCAGGGCGGGGCCGGCGATCCTGCGGGGCTTGCCCTCCTCGGCGGGCAGGAAGGCGACCTGACCGGCGACCTGGAGGATGTTCCCCTTCCGCACGCCGTGCGAGAACCGCGCGGGCGGGGCGGTGTGGGTCTTGGGGGTGAGCGCGATCTTCTCGGTCATGCCCGCACCCTACCCAACTGCCGCAGCCGCATTGGCCCGTTGGGGGCGGATCGGTCCGTGGCTCCGTTGACCCCGTCTCGACCAGGATGTTAGACAGCGCCCGGCGGCCTCATCCCGCGTCGCCCATCTGCGAACAGCCAGATCAGGAGGCTCCATGAGCAGCACCGAAGCGCTCGCCCGCCTGGCCGAGGAACGCGTGGACCACCGGTTCAAGGGCCTCCCGCCGGACGCCGGCGGGCTGACCGTCGGGGAGCTGGCCGCCGAGCGCCGCGACCTCTTCACCGGCGGCTTCGCCACCCCCGTCCTCGCGCTCTCCGCCGAGCGCCTGGAGCACAACCTGCGGCTCATGGAGACGTACGCGCGACGCCACGGCCTCGCCTTCGCCCCGCACGGCAAGACCTGCATGGCCCCGCAGCTCTTCCGACGACAGATCGAGCACGGCGCGTGGGGCATCACGCTCGCGGTGCCCCACCAGGTGCGGGTGGCGCGGGCGTTCGGCATCGAGCGCATCTTCCTCGCCAACGAGGTGGTGGACGCGGCGGCCCTGCGCTGGATCGCGTCCGAGCTGGACGCCGACCCGTCCTTCCGCCTCGTCGCCTACGTCGACTCGGTGAGCGGCGTACGGCTGATGGACGAGGCGCTGCGGGGCGCCTCCCGGCCCCTGGACGTGGTGGTGGAGCTGGCCGCCGGCGAGGGAGCCCGTACCGGCGTCCGGACGGAGGCCGGGTGCGCCGCGGTGGCGGACGCGGTGGCGGCCACCGGGACGCTGCGGCTGGTCGGTGTCGCGGGCTACGAGGGCGAGGTGCCGCACGCCGACCCGGAGCGGGTGCGCGGGTGGCTGGACCGGCTGGTCTCCGTGGCCGTGGACCTCGACAAGGCGGGCCGGTTCGCGGGCCTGGAGGAGGGCGAGGAGATCATCGTCAGCGCGGGCGGCAGCGCCTGGTTCGACGTGGTGGCCGACGTGTTCGGCCGTATCCCCGAACTCTCCCGACCCGTCCTGAAGTTGCTGCGCTCCGGCGCCTACGTCTCGCACGACGACGGCCACTACCGCGAGCGGACCCCGTTCAACCGCGTCCCGGAGGAGGGCGCCCTGGAGCCCGCCTTCCGCCTCTGGACGCAGGTCGTCTCCCGCCCCTCCCCCGAGCAGGCCTTCGTCAACGCGGGCAAGCGGGACGCCGCGTACGACCTCGGTCTGCCGATCGCCCAGGTGGTGCGCCGGGGCGGCACCGAGCGCCCGGCGACCGGCGTGTCGGTGACCGCCCTGTCCGACCAGCACGCCTGGCTGCGGACGACCCCGGAGGCGGACCTGGAGGTCGGCGACTGGGTGGGCCTTGGCCTGTCCCACCCGTGCACGTCCTTCGACAAGTGGCAGCTGATCCCGGTCGCGGAGGCGGACGGCACGGTGGTCGACTACCTCCGCACCTTCTTCTAGACACGATCCTCCGGAAGGCGTGAGCCTCCAGAGGCGGGAGGCCTGACGTGGAAGAGCTCGTCATCCGGGACGCGGACGTCGTGGACGGCAGCGGCGCGCCGTCGTACCGCGCCGACGTGGTCGTGCACCGCGGCCGCGTCGTGTCCATCGTGAAGGAGGCCGCGGCGGCCGGCTGCCAGCGGCCGCGGGCCCGCCGCGAGCTGGATGCCGAGGGCCTGGTCCTCTCCCCCGGCTTCATCGACATGCACGCCCACAGCGACCTCGCGCTGCTGCGCGACCCCGACCACAGCGCGAAGGCCGCGCAGGGCGTGACGCTGGAGGTCCTCGGCCAGGACGGACTGTCGTACGCGCCGGTCGACGACCGCACGCTCGACGAGGTGCGCCGGGCGATCACCGGCTGGAACGGCTACGGCGACGACATCGACTTCACCTGGCGCTCGGTCGGCGCGTACCTGGACCGGCTGGACTCCGGCTTCGACGGGCAGGGCATCGCGGTCAACGCCGCCTATCTGATCCCGCAGGGCACGGTCCGCGCGCTCGTCGTCGGCTGGGAGGACCGCGCGGCCACGCCCGAAGAGCTGGACCGGATGCGGCAGTCGGTCGCCGAAGGCATGGAGCAGGGCGCCGTCGGCATGTCGTCCGGGCTCACCTACACGCCCGGCATGTACGCCGAGGACGCCGAACTCACCGAGCTGTGCCGGGTGGTGGCCGCGTACGGCGGCTACTACTGCCCGCACCACCGCTCCTACGGGGCGGGCGCGCTGGAGGCGTACGCGGAGATGGTGGACCTGGCCCGCCAGGCGGGCTGCCCGCTGCATCTCGCGCACGCCACCATGAACTTCGGCGTGAACAAGGGCCGGGCGGCCGAGCTGCTGGCCCTGCTCGACAGCGCGCTCGCCGCCGGGGCCGACATCAGCCTCGACACCTACCCGTACACCCCCGGCTCCACGACCCTCGCCGCGCTGCTGCCGAGCTGGGCGAGCGAGGGCGGCCCCGAGGAGATCCTCCGGAGGCTCGCCGACGACGCCGTGGCCGAGCGGATCCGGTACGACCTGGAGGTGGTCGGCGCCGACGGCTGCCACGGGGTGCCGGTCGAGTGGGACACGATCGAGATCTCGGGGGTGGGCGACCCGGGCCTCGCGTCGTATGTCGGCCGGACGGTGCGGGAGTCGGCCGACCTGCGCGGTGAGACCCCGTGGGCGACGGCGCGCCGCCTGCTGGTCGAGGACCGGCTGGGCCCGACCATCCTCCAGCACGTGGGGCACGAGGAGAACGTGCGGGAGATCATGCGCCACCGGGTGCACACCGGCGGCTCGGACGGCATCCTCCAGGGCACGAAACCGCACCCGCGCGCCTACGGCACGTTCCCGCGCTATCTCGGGCGGTACGTCCGGGAGTTGGGGGTGCTGTCGCTGGAGGAGTGCGTCGCCCGGCTCACCTCGCGCCCGGCGGCCCGGCTGCGGCTGCCGGACCGCGGCCTCGTCCGCGAGGGGTACCGCGCCGACCTGGTCCTGTTCGACCCGGCCACGGTCGCGGAGGGCGCCACCTTCGAGCGGCCCCGCACGCTCCCGACGGGCATCCCGTACGTCCTCGTCGACGGCCGCTTCGTGATCGAGGACGGGCGCCGGACGGACGTACTGGCGGGGCGGGCGGTGCGCAGGACTCCTGCCGTGTGACCGCCCGCCTCACCGCGTGCCCTACGGCTTGGGCAGGACGCAGCCGCTCGCGCTCAGGTCGAGCTTGTTGCCGATGCCGAAGCAGGCCGGTATCTGGTAGGTCTCCTCGGCGTAGTTGATGCCCTTCCGAACGGTCACGGTGCCGTTCTCGTCCACCTCGCACGGGTTGTCCACGGTGCAGGTCTGGCCGTCCTCGTTGCCGGTGTTGTTGACGGCGACGACCTTCCCGGTGGCGTTGTCGACGACGGGCGAGCCCGAGGTGCCGCCGATGGTCTGGCAGGCGGAGGTGTAGCGGACGGAGTCCTTCCAGGTCCAGTCGCCCTCCTTGAGCCGGTAGACGAACCCGTCGATGTCGCAGCTGTAGGTCTGCTTCCAGTAACCGGAGACGACCGTGATGGCGGTGCCGGCGACCGGGTGCGTGTCGGCGAGGTTCAGCGCGCTGATGCCGTAGGTGCTCTTGATCTGCGCGTAGGTGCGGGTGAGTTGGTAGATCGTGACGTCCGTGTCGGTCATCGTCGAATAGGCGACCTTGCTCGCCCGCAGCGTCCCGACCTTCTGGGCCGACGCGTTGAGCAGGCTGAACGTGCGGGTGGACGGCTGGTCCACGATGACCTGGCCGGGCTTCGGGAAGCCGGTCTCCAGGCAGTGGCCGTTCGTCATCACCAGCGCCGGGTCGTTGTCCGCGGAGTTCGGGAAGCGGATGACGGAGCCGGAGCAGTTGCTGAGCGCGACGGTGCCGGCGAAGTCGACGGCCTTGACCGTGGGCGCCGTGCGCTGGGCGGGCGCGGCCTTGGTGGCCCGGGCGGCCTTGCCGGCCTGGGCGGCCTCGGGAGCCGTCGCCGCGGCCGCGGGTGCCATGCCCGCCCCGGTGATCACCAGGGTCGCGAGCGCGGCCAGGAGAGGCTTTCGCATGTGGGGGTCCCCTCTGCAGACGTGAGCGACCGGAAATCTTCCGGCCGCCGAGTCTTGTCATGCGCATTGTGAGGGGTGGTCTCGGGCGGGGCAAGGAGTCGACTCCCGCCCCGTGGCCGAGAACGCGTCAGACGGGCTGCCGCTGCAGCGTGTCCGTGGCCCCTCCCGTGCGCTGCATGCGGTGCCAGCGCAGCCGGCTGCCCAGCAGAGCCGTCACCACCGACTGGACCACGACCAGATACATCAACTGCCGGTAGACGAAGATCTGCAGCGGCATCGTCCACAGTGGCTCGAACCGCTCCTTGTCGAGGCGGAGAGCGTAGACCGCACTGACGACCTGGACGGCGGTGAAGGCGAGCCACACCAACCCGGCCTGTGCGGCGCCCTGGAAGAGCAGCCCGTAGACCGCGAAGACGTCGACCAGGGGGGCGAGCAGCGGAAGCAGCGTCTGGAAGACGGCGAGGTACGTCAGTCCGCGGCGGCCGAACTTGCCGCCGGCACCCCGCTCGACGAGCGCGCGCCGGTGCTTCCACATCGCCTGGAGCGTGCCGTAGCACCAGCGGTAACGCTGCTTCCACAGCTGCTTCACGGTCGACGGAGCCTCGGTCCACGCGATGGCCGACTCCTCGTACACGACCCGCCAACCGGCCCGGCACAGCGCCATGGTGAGGTCGGTGTCCTCGGCCAGGGTGTCCTCGCTGACCCCGCCGACCCCCAGGAGCGCCTCGCGGCGGAAGGCACCGATGGCACCGGGCACGGTCGGCATGCATTCGAGGACGTCGAACATGCGACGGTCGAGATTGAAGCCGATGACGTACTCCAGGTGCTGCCAACGCCCCAGGATGCCCTGCCGGTTGCCGACCTTGGTGTTTCCGCTGACCGCGCCGACGCGCGGATCGGCGAGCGGCTGGATGAGCCGGCCGATCGCGTCCGGTTCGAAGACCGTGTCACCGTCGATCATCACGACGATGTCGAACTCGGCCCAGGACAGGCCGGTGTTGAGGGCTGCGGCCTTGCCCGCGTTGGGCTGGCGGATCACCATCACGCGCGGGTCCTCGGCGCGCACCGACTCGGCGATCTCGAAGGTGCGGTCGGAGGAGCCGTCGTCGACCACGATGATCTGCACGTACTCGTGCGTCGAGGCGAGCAGGGAGCGCAGGGTCGCCTCGATGCCCGCCTCCTCGTTGTACGCCGGGACGATCACCGTGACCGGGTCGGCGACCAGGGCCGGCCGGTGGCCCCGGCGGCGCTTCTTGCGGGTGCGGCTCACATGCACGCGGGCGACCGTGAACAGCAGCACCAGCCGGGCCACGGTGATCACGCCGGCGGCTGCCATGAGCCAGGTCATGCCGTCCGCGAAGGCCCGGGAGACGTCCTGAGCCCACACGATGACCGTCCCCTTCGCCTCGTCGGCTCCGGAGACGGAGTAGGTGGTGCCGTGCAGGCCCAGGCCGGCGCCGACGGTCGTGAAGCGCAGGCCCTTCACCGGCGGCTGCGCCAGCAGGCGTTCGGTCTCGCTCACGGCCGCGGGCGAGCCGGTGAGCTGGCGGATCGCGCCGCTCTTCGAACTGCGGCCCGGCGCGTCGGCGGCGACCAGGACGTATCCGTCGTCGACGGCACGCTTGCCGGCGGCCCACTCGGCGTCGCACAGCGTGGTCACGGAAGAGGTGTCCGGCAGCCGCAGCAGGTGGGTGCCCAGGGCCGCGGTGCCCGCGAACGTGTTCTGGGTCAGCGCCAGTTCGAGCTGGGAGCGGGCGGCGCCGGTCCGGGCGAGATCGGCGTCGGTGTACGTGTGCGAGCCGATCTCGTGGCCCTCGTCGCGGATGCGGCGGACGAGGTCGGGATGGGCCGCGGCCTCGGCGCCGGACAGGAAGAAGGTGGCCTTGGCATGGTGCCGGGCGAGGACGTCGAGCAGCCGCGGGGTCCAGGCGGGGTCCGGCCCGCCGTCGTACGTCAGCGCGACCGTGCGGGCCGGGAGCCGCGCGCTGCGCAGTCTGCCGCCGGACTCGCTCAGGACCGCACCGCCGGATCGCACCGCCTGCGGAGCCGGGGCGCAGTCCCGGGCGGGCGCCGCGGTCGGGGCTATCTCGTGCCGCCCGTAGCCGCTGAACAGCAGGGCCGTGGCCGCCACCGCGAGCGTCAGGACGAGCAGCAGCCAGTGGGCGCGGGGGTCGCGGCGGCGGGCGTGGCGGCTGGGGGTGCGCGGGGTACGGGAAGACGGGGGCAGCACGGCGGTACGTGACGCGCCGGAGTCACCGAAGGGTCCGGACGTACGAGCAGTGTCGGCGCCACTCGCCGTGCCTGCCGGTCTTGCGGTGCGGGCTGTTCTTCGACTCACTTGGGTCCCCTGGTCGATCCCTGGCCGCGGCCGGGGGTGACACCGGAGTTTCCCCGCCCCGGTGCCGTGGTCGTGGTGGGGGTCGCCGTGGTCGAGGGCGCCGTGCTGGGTTCCGTGGACGTGTCACCGCTGCCGGCGGACGCGCTGCCGGACACACGCGGAGAGGCGGAGGCCGCGCCGGTGGCAGCGGGGGCCGCCGCGGACTCGGACGGCCGGGGACCGGCAGTGCCGGTGGCGCTGCCACCAGCGCTGCCGGGGGTGGCGCCGGGCGCCGCCGTGGGCGACGCGGACTGCTCCGCCTGCCCGGCCTTCTGCTTGTGTTCCTTGCCCTGCACCCAGGGCAGCGGGCCGTCGGAGGGCCCGGAGCCGAAGAGTCCCGAGACGACGACGGCTATGAAAAGGACGCAGACCGCGCCCACGGCTATCGCCACCCGGCGCATCAGCCGAGCGCGCCGCCCCGAGCCGTCGACGAACACGGAACCGTCATCGTCCTGGGGCGCTGCGGCGTCGTATCCCCCGGGCGCGGTGAGGTGCCCCTCGTCCTCATGGTCCGCGTCACCCCTGCCGTCGTCGGTCACCGGGGGCAGCTCGGCCGTCTGGTCGTACGCGCTCTGCCAGCCGTGGGCGGCCGCCGGGTCGGCGTACTGGTCGTACTCGGGCGTCGCGTCGGGGTACGGGTGGTACACGTTCGGCGCCCCCTGGGCACCGCCGTTCTGCTGATGCACCCCGTTCAGGGGGTGCGCGCCCGTCGCGCCGTTCGCGGCATTCGCGCCGTATGCCCCTTCGCCGGGCCGCTGCTCCCATGACATGGCGGGCCATTCTAGAGGTGTGAACGACGCGTGACGGAGTTACCTGCGATAACAGCCCAAACCGCCCCGTCCCACGTGGTGGAAAACACGCGGCGCACGGCGTGCTGCGGCCCTAAGCTCACGGACATGCAGGTGATCCAGTCGACCAAGCTCGCCAACGTCTGTTACGAGATCCGGGGCCCGGTGCTCGAGGAGGCGATGCGGCTCGAGGCGGCCGGACACCGCATCCTCAAGCTGAACACCGGCAACCCGGCCGCGTTCGGCTTCGAGTGCCCGCCCGAGATCCTGGAGGACATCCTCCGCAACGTGTCCTCGGCGCACGGCTACGGCGACGCCAAGGGCCTGCTGGCCGCCCGCCGCGCGGTCGTCATGCACAACCAGACCCTCGGCATCGAGACGGACGTCGAGCACGTCTTCATCGGCAACGGCGTCTCCGAGCTGATCGTGATGGCCATGCAGGGCCTGCTGGACGACGGCGACGAAGTCCTCGTCCCCGCACCGGACTACCCCCTGTGGACCGCGGCCGTCTCCCTGTCCGGCGGCACGGCCGTCCACTACCGCTGCGACGAGCAGTCCGACTGGATGCCCGACCTCGCCGACATCGAGCGCAAGGTCACCGACCGCACCAAGGCCATCGTCATCATCAACCCGAACAACCCCACGGGCGCGGTGTACGACGAGGCGGTGCTCAGGGGCCTGACGGACATCGCCCGCCGCCACAACCTGCTGGTCTGCTCGGACGAGATCTACGACAAGATCCTCTACGACGGCGCCACGCACACCCCGACCGCCGCGGTCGCCCCCGACCTGCTGACCCTCACCTTCAACGGCATGTCGAAGGCGTATCGGGTGGCCGGCTACCGGGTGGGCTGGATGTCCGTCTCCGGCCCGCGCGCGCACGCCAACTCCTATCTGGAGGGCCTGACGATCCTGGCCAACATGCGCCTGTGCGCGAACATGCCGGGCCAGCACGGGGTGGTGGCCGCGCTGAGCGGCCGGCAGTCGATCGACGACCTGGTGCTGCCGGGCGGTCGCCTGAAGGAGCAGGTGGACGTCGCCTACGAGCTGCTGACGCAGATCCCGGGCGTGACGTGCGTACGGCCGAAGGGGGCGCTGTACCTCTTCCCGCGCCTGGACCCCAAGGTCTTCAAGATCAAGGACGACCGCCAGATGGTGCTGGACCTGCTGCGCCAGGAGAAGATCATGGTCGTCCAGGGCACCGGCTTCAACTGGCCGGAACCGGACCACTTCCGGGTGGTGACCCTGCCGACGGTCGGCGACCTGCGGGACGCGGTGACCCGGATCGGCACCTTCCTTGACGGCTACGGCCAGCCGTAGCGCAGGAGCCGGAGCCGTACCGCGTTCGACACGCCACTTGCCCCCCAGATCTCCACGACTGTTCAAGGACCGGGCCCCGCACGCCGTTGTGCGGGGGCCCGGTACGGGAGCACCGCGGCCGGCCGTGACGATCGCAGGTCAGGGCAAGTCGAGCCGGCCGCGGAGTCTTGCGGGCGGGATCAGCCCAGGCGCTTCACCAGCGCGCGGTACTCGTCCCACAGCTCCTTCGGGGTGTGATCGCCGAAGGTGTTGAGGTGCTCGGGAACCAGGGCGGCCTCCTCGCGCCAGATGTCCTCGTCGACCGTGAGGAGGAAGTCCAGGTCGGCGTCGGCCAGCTCGAGACCGTCGGTGTCCAGGGCCGCCTTCGTCGGCAGGACGCCGATGGGGGTCGCGACACCCTCGGCCTTGCCGTCGAGGCGCTCCACGACCCACTTCAGGACGCGGCTGTTCTCGCCGAAGCCGGGCCAGACGAACTTGCCCTCGTCGTTCTTGCGGAACCAGTTGACGTAGTAGATCTTCGGCAGCTTGGACTGGTCCTTGTCCTTGGCCACGTCGATCCAGTGGGCCATGTAGTCGCCCATGTTGTAGCCGCAGAAGGGCAGCATCGCGAACGGGTCGCGGCGCAGCTCGCCGACCTTGCCCTCGGCGGCCGCGGTCTTCTCGCTCGCCACGTTGGCGCCGAGGAACACGCCGTGGTTCCAGTCGAAGGACTCGGTCACCAGCGGGACGGCCGTGGCCCGGCGGCCACCGAAGAGGATCGCCGAGATCGGCACGCCCTTGGGGTCCTCCCACTCGGGCGCGATGATCGGGCACTGCGAAGCCGGCACGGTGAAGCGGGCGTTGGGGTGGGCGGCCGGGGTGCCCGACTCGGGCGTCCAGTCGTTGCCCTTCCAGTCCGTCAGGTGGGCCGGAGTCTCCTCCGTCATGCCCTCCCACCAGATGTCGCCGTCGTCGGTGAGCGCGACGTTGGTGAAGACCGCGTTGCCCCACAGCGTCTTCATCGCGTTGGCGTTGGTGTGCTCGCCGGTACCGGGCGCGACACCGAAGAAGCCGGCCTCCGGGTTGATGGCGTACAGGCGGCCGTCCTCGCCGAACCGCATCCACGCGATGTCGTCGCCGATGGTCTCCACGGTCCAGCCGGAGATGGTGGGCTCCAGCATGGCGAGGTTGGTCTTGCCGCAGGCGCTCGGGAAGGCGGCGGCGACGTACTTCGGCTCGCCGGTGGGCGGGGTGAGCTTCAGGACGAGCATGTGCTCAGCCAGCCAGCCCTCGTCACGCGCCATGACGGAGGCGATACGCAGCGCGTAGCACTTCTTGCCGAGCAGGGCGTTGCCGCCGTAGCCGGAGCCGTACGACCAGATCTCGCGTGTCTCGGGGAAGTGCGAGATGTACTTGGTCGAGTTGCAGGGCCACGGGACGTCCTCCTGGCCCTCCGCCAGCGGGGCGCCCACGGTGTGCACGGCCTTCACGAAGAAGCCGTCGGTGCCGAGCTCGTCGAGGACGGCCTGGCCCATGCGCGTCATCGTGCGCATCGAGGCGGCGACGTACGCCGAGTCCGTGATCTCCACACCGATCGCGGAGAGCTTCGAGCCCAGCGGGCCCATGCAGAACGGAACGACGTACATGGTGCGGCCACGCATCGACCCGCGGAAGACGCCCTGCTCACCGGTGAAGATCTCGCGCATCTGCGCGGGAGCCATCCAGTGGTTGGTGGGACCGGCGTCCTCCTCCTTCTCGGAGCAGATGAACGTGCGGTCCTCCACGCGGGCGACGTCGGTCGGGTCGGACGCCGCGTAGTAGGAGTGGGGGCGCTTGACCGGGTCCAGCTTCTTGAAGGTGCCCTTGCCGACGAGCTCCTCGCACAGCCGCTCGTACTCGGCCTCGGATCCGTCACACCAGACCACGTTGTCCGGCTGAGTCAGTTCGGCGATCTCGTTCACCCACGAGATCAGTTCCTGATGGTCGGTGGGGATGACGGGGGGAGCCGCGATGTCGCGCGCCACGATCGCTCCTAAAATGATGGATTTTGTCCTATGGGCCCCATGGGGGCTGCGACCCGGACGCTTCGTAGCCGCTCATCCGGTGTCGACCGCACTCATTTGATCATCCGACGCCTGCGCCCATCTGTCCAGAGGACCCCACAGGTGAGCGGAGTGAGGAACGCCACGATTACCGCATCACCGGGCGGATTTTTTGCGTGCAGGTAGGCTTCACCTGGACGTTCTTTTGCCTTCCGCCCGCCCTGCCGTCGCATCGCCGCCGATTCCTGTCGGTTCGTCACCGAACCCCGCTGATCCGCAACTTACGGTGCCGTAGGTACCATGACCTGCATGACTGCGTCCGCCTCCGACGCGCCCACGGACACGCCGGCCGACGACCGCCGTTCCGTCGCGCTTTCCCTGCCGCACCCGGTCAAGCCCAAGCTCCGCGGCTGGCTGCACCTCGGCATGTTCCCGGCCGTCCTCGTCGCGGGCCTGGTCCTCACCGCCCTCGCCGACTCCGCCCGCGGGCGCATGGCCTGCGGGATCTACGTGCTGACCGCATGCCTGCTGTTCGGCGTGAGCGCGCTCTACCACCGGGGCAGCTGGAGCCCGCGGATGGACGGCATCCTGCGCAGGCTCGACCACGCCAACATCTTCCTGATCATCGCGGGCACCTACACCCCGCTGACCATGCTGCTCCTGCCCGGTGCCAAGGGACAGTGGCTGCTGTGGGGCATCTGGGCGGCCGCGGCCGCGGGCATCGTCTTCCGCGTCTTCTGGGTCGGCGCCCCGCGCTGGCTCTACACGCCCTGCTACATCGCCATGGGCTGGGCGGCCGTCTTCTTCCTGCCGGACTTCCTGCGCGCGGGCGGCATCGCCGTCCTCGTCCTGGTCATCCTGGGCGGCGTCCTCTACAGCGCGGGCGGCGTGATCTACGGGATGAAGCGGCCCAACCCCTCACCGCGCTGGTTCGGCTTCCACGAGGTGTTCCACTCCTTCACCCTGGCCGCCTTCGTCGTCCACTACGTCGGCATCTCCCTGGTGGCGTACCAGCACGCGTGAGCCACTCGCAGGTGAGAGCTACTCTCTTTTCATGCCGGCCCCCGGTTCCGCCCCCGCCGACCGCCCCCGGCCGGGCCTGCGCGAGCGGAAGAAGACCAGGACCCGCGCGGCGATCCGCGAGGCGGCGTACGCGCTGATCGAGGAGCAGGGCTACGACGCCACGACGGTCGAGCAGATCGCCGACCGGGCCGAGGTGTCGCCCTCGACCGTCTTCCGCTACTTCCCGGCCAAGGAGGACATCGTCCTCCCGGAAGAGCGCGACGCCGCCCTCCTGGCCCAGCTGCGCGCCCGTCCCGCGGACGAGCCATGGACGGAGTCCGTCCGGCACGTGGCGCGCCACGCCGCCCGGCAGGCGGTCGACGACGAGCCCGAGGTGACCCGGCTGCGGACCCGGCTCGCCGCCGAGGTCCCCGCGGTCCGCTCCCGGATGACCCGGAGCCTGTCGGCCACGGGCCACACGCTCGGCCGGTTCATCGCCGAGCGCACCGGCCTCGACCCCGACGGCCTGGAGGTGCGGATCGCCGCGGTGTCGCTGCTCGGCGCGCTGCTGGAAACCTCCCTCCACTGGGCGGAACACAGCCACATTGACGACCTCGCGGAGCTGGTCGACCGCACCCTGGACGTCCTGGAGCACGGCCTGCCCACGACCGCCGAAAAACCCTGAGGCCCAAGAGCCCTGCCGTGGCATCCTGACCGGGTGAACGGTCCCGAGATACGCGTCGACGTCTCCCCCGAGCTGCGGCTGTTCGTCCCGCACGCCCGGCGCCGGGGCACCACCCCGCTCGCCACCGACGGCGTCTCGACGCTCGGCCACGTCATCGAGTCCCTCGGCGTCCCGCTGACCGAGGTCGGCGCGCTGCTCGTGGACGGCCGCGAGGTGCCCGTGTCACACATCCCGGCGGCCGGCGAGACCGTGCGCGTACGGGCGGTCGAGCGCCCCCAGCGGGTCCCGGGCGCCCCCCTGCGCTTCCTCCTCGACGTCCACCTCGGCACCCTCGCGCGCCGGCTGCGCCTGCTCGGCGTGGACACGGCGTACGAGTCGACGGACATCGGCGACGCGGCGCTCGCCGCCCGCTCGGCCGCCGAGAAACGGGTCATGCTCAGCCGCGACCGCGGCCTGCTGCGCCGCCGCGAACTGTGGGCGGGCGCCTACATCTACAGCACCCGCCCCGACGATCAACTCCACGACGTCCTCGACCGGTTCGCCCCCGAGCTGCGCCCCTGGAGCCGCTGCACCGCCTGCAACGGACTGCTGAAGCACGCCACCAAGGACGAGGTGGCCGACCACCTGAAGGGCGGCACGCAGCGGTCGTACGACGTCTTCGCGCAGTGCCGGGCGTGCGGCCGCGTGTACTGGAAGGGCGCGCACCACAACCAGCTGGAGGCCATCGTGGAGCGCGCCCTGGCCGAGCACGCGAAGCACCCCTGAGCGCGCGGCGCCGCCCCGGCCGCTCGGGCCGGCTCAGCTCAGCGCCGTGCGCAACCGCTCCGGGTCGGTGGTCGGGGCGTCACAGGTGAAGTTGCGGCAGACGTACGCGGTGGGATCGCCGTCCACCAGCGGCCGGTCGGCCAGCAGCGGGAACTCGTCGGTCCCCTCGGTCCCGGCGGCGACGACGGCGCCCGGAGCGGTGCCGAGCAGCGCCGTACGGTGCAGGTCCTTCGTCTTCTCGTCACCGAGGTCCGGTCCGACGACCGCGACCTCGCGCGGCCCGTCGAGCAGCGCCTCGGCGGCGGCGAGCCCCCACCCGATGAACCGCGGGACGCGCGGCCCGAGCGCCTTCACCACCCCGAGCGCCCGCTCGGCGGCGGTGCGATGAGCCTCGGCGCCGGTGTGGGCGGCATAGCTCAGCAGGGCGTTCGCGGCGGCGGTCCAGCCGGAGGGTGTGGCGTTGTCGGTGGGGTCCTGCGGGCGCCGGATGAGCCGCTCGGCGTCGGCGGCCGTGTCGTACAGGGCGCCGGTCTCCGGGTCGGTGAAGCGGGTGAGCACCTGGTCGAGGAGCAGCCCGGCGAACTCCAGCCACACGCCCTCCCCGGTCACGGAGGCGAGCGCGAGGAAGCCCTCGGCGACGTCGGCGTAGTCCTCCAGCACACCGGCGTTGGCGCCGGCCCGGCCGTCCCGGCTGGTACGGGAGAGGTGGCCGCGGTCGTCCAGGTGCAGCCGTACGAGGAGATCCGCGGCGCCGACCGCGGCCTCGACCAGGTCGGGTCGGTCGAAATAGGCGCCGGTCTCGGCGAGCGCGGCGATCGCCAGCCCGTTCCAGGCGGCGACGATCTTGTCGTCACGGCCGGGCGCGGGACGCTCGGCCCGCGCCGCGAGCAGCCGCCGCCTGATGGAGCCGATCCTCTCGGCGTCGAACACCCCTTCATCCTGCGGGAGTTGCAGCACGGACTGCCCGTGCTCGAAGGTGCCCTCGTCCGTCACACCGAAGTACTGCGCCGCGCGCTCGGCATCCTCGGGCCCGAGGACCTCGACGAGCTGCCGAGGCGTCCACACGTAATACGCGCCTTCGACATGCTTCCCGGTCCCGTCGTCACTGTCGGCATCGAGCGCGGAGGCGAACCCGCCCTCGGCGGTGCGCAGTTCGCGGACCAGGAAGTCGGCGGTCTCCAGCGCGACGCGACGCGCGAGCTCGGAGCCGGTGGCCCGCCAGAGGTGGGCGTAGACGCGGCACAGCAGCGCGTTGTCGTACAGCATCTTCTCGAAGTGCGGCACGATCCAGTCCCGGTCGACGGAGTACCGGGCGAACCCGCCGCCGAGCTGGTCGTAGATCCCGCCGCGCGCCATGCGCTCGCAGGTGTCCCGGGCCATCTGCAGCGCGCCTTCCGACCCGGTCCGCGCATGGTGCCTGAGCAGGAACTCGGTGACCATGGACGGCGGGAACTTCGGCGCCCCGCCGAATCCGCCGCGCTGCGGGTCGTACTCCCGCGTGAGCCCCAGCAGCGCCCCGGCGAGCTCCTCCTCCCCGGGAGCCTCCGAGGCCCCGTAGGGAATCTCCCGCCCGGCCAGATCCTGCACGATCTTCCCGGCCACCTCGGTGACCTCGTCCCGCCGCTCCCCCCAGGCCCGCTGCACGCCCTCCAGCACCTGCGGGAAGGAGGGCATGCCGTGCCGGGGCTCGGGCGGGAAGTACGTCCCGAAGTAGAAGGGCTCGGCATCCGGAGTGAGGAATACCGTCATGGGCCAGCCGCCCTGCCCGGTGGCCGCCTGGACGGCCTCCATGTAGACGGCGTCGACGTCGGGGCGCTCTTCTCGGTCGACCTTGATGTTGACGAAGTGGTCGTTCATAAAGGCGGCGGTCGACTCGTCCTCGAAGCTCTCCGTCGCGAGGACATGGCACCAATGACAACTGGAATAGCCGACGCTGAGCAGCACCGGGACCCCTCGCCGCCGCGCCTCCTCGAATGCCTCGTCCGACCAGGGCCACCAGTCGACGGGGTTGTCGGCGTGCTGGAGGAGGTAGGGGGACGTCTCATTCGCCAGTCGGTTCACCGTTCCACTCTCCCACGGCGTCCGGTACGGCGTAGAACCGCAGGTTGACCGGGCGCGCCCCGTCGGGAGCGTCCTCGCGTGAGTGGACGTAGCGCTCCAGGAGTGCCTGGTACTCCCTTGTGAGGTCGAGGAGTTCGTCCTGGGTGAGCCAGGTACCGGCGCGCATGACCTGGGCCCATCCGTCCGGTCCCCGGTACTCCTCGTGGGCGCGGCGGAACAGCTCGGTGTCCGCCTCGATCTTCAGCAGGGCGAGCTGCCGGGCAGCCGCGTACTCCTCCGTGGGCATGGCGGCGGGGTCGGGCGTGGTGTGGCTGAAGGGCAGCATCCGCCACCAGCGCTCGCGGCCGCCGGACTTCTCCGGGATCTCCTCGATGAGCCGCTGTTCGGCGAGTCTGCGCAGGTGGTAGCTGGTGGTGCCGGAGCTCTCGCCGAGTTCGCGCGCGAGCACGGTGGAGTTCGCCTCGCCGCGTCGTCCGAGGTAGTCGAGGATCCGGCGGCGCAGGGGGTTGCCGAGGGACTTGTAGAGAGCGGTGCGCTCCAGGCTGGTCAGCTCGGTCATGCCGTCGGTCATGCCGTCACGGTAACCCTGAGAACCCTGAGCCGTCCCTGATGTCTGCAGAATTTTCTTTGCAGACATTTCTCTGCGATTTAGGGTGGCGGCATGCGAACGAAATGGGTTCTGCTCGCGCTCGGCGCCGCCGCCGTGCTGCTGACGCCCTGGATGGTGGTGCTCGGCCTGACCCTCCCGGCGGACACGGAGGTCCGGCACTGGTCCCTGGCCTGGATCGGCCTCGACGTCCTCATGGCCGTGGGCTGCGCGGCCACGGCCCTCCTCGGTCTGCGCGGCGACGACCACGCCCGTCTGACCGCCTCCGCGACGGCCGCGGTCGCGGTGCTCGACGCCTGGTTCGACATAACCACCGCGCAGTCGGGCCCGGCTCTGCTGCAGGCACTGGCCTGCGCGGTCGCGGAGGCTGCACTCACCTGCGCCTGTGTGTTCCTGGCGCTTACGCGGGGGCGGGGCCGGCCGGTCCGGCGGTGAAGCCGTCCGCCGCGTGATCTGGGCCCTCTCGCGCCCCAGCGCTCCCCGAAGGACACTCGTAGGCAAAGGAGTTGACGCCGGAGGGGGACGAGACATGCGGGACAGCCTTCGGGTGGAGGCCGAGCGGCTGATGGTGCGGGCCGTGGAGGAGGAGGTACGGCGCTCGGGCGGGCGCATCGACGGGCAGGTGTTGCTGGCTCGGGCGCGCGAGGCGCTGGATGCCATGGCACAGACGGCCGCCGAGGAGTACGAGGCCTATACGCGCGCGCTCGACCAAGGGGAGGCAGGACGACTGACCTTCGCGCAGCGGTATGCCCGGGAGGGTGCCGGAACCCCCTTGCTGGTGGCGGGTGTTGCCGCGGTCGCGGCCGCGGTGAGCGATCTGGCCCTCGGTACCGGTGCGGGCACGGCGCTCGGTGCGGGCGTCGCCGTCGGCGTGGTGGGGGCGGTCGCCACCGTGGTGAAGGTGGCCGGATCCCATCTGCCCGCCGCCCACCACCGTGCCGGCGCGGTCACCCAGCCGGGCGGCCCGGAGCAGTTGCGGCTGCAGTGGCTGACGGCGCTGGAGGTGCGCGGTGTCCGTCCGTTCCTGGATCAGCAGCGGGTGCTCAGCGCCTCGACCGGGCCGAGGAGTGCGGGCGGCCCCTTGCTGCGTGGCACGGACAAGAGCGCGGCGGCGCGGCGGCGTAGCGTGCTCGACCAGTCCTTCGGGCAACTGCCGGAGCCGGACGGGCCGTTCGCGGGGCGGCGGCAGGAGATGGCGCAGATCCGGCAGTGGGTGCAGGCGGCCCGCGCGGCGACGGAGACCCGGCCGACGGTGGTGGTCCTGCACGGGGTGCCCGGCTCCGGCCGTACGACGCTGGCGGTCCGCGCCGCCCATGACCTGCGGGACCACTTCCGCGGCGCGGTCGTCGTCGATCTGCGGGGCGGCCGCAACGAGGAGCCGCCGCTGCCCACCCGCGACGCCCTGCTGCATCTGCTCAACCGGCTCGGCGCGCCGCGTGAGCAACTGCTGTTCCGTGAGCGGTCCTCCCCCGACCAGCAGGTCAAGCGCCTGGGCGAGCTGTACCACCAGCATCTGACCGGTCTCCCGGTGACGATCGTGCTGGACGACGCCTCGGACGCCGAGCAGATCCGCGCCCTCGTGCCCGAGCGCTCCGACAGCCTGGTCCTGGTCACCGCCCGGCGGCCCGTCGAGCTGCCAGCGGACCTCCCGGCGTGGGTGCACCGGCTGGAGGTCGAGCCGTTGGACTCGGCCGGTGCGGAGGAGCTGCTGGGCGCGGCCGCGCAGGAGATGCCGGGGCCGTACGACGCCGAATCGGCGGACGCCGTCCGGGAGTTGTGCGGGGGTCTGCCGCTGGCGCTGCGCATCGCGGGCTCGTCGCTGGGCCCGCGCTCACCGCGCGGACTGGCGGCGGATCTGGGGGCGTACGGCCCGGTGGAGCCGGTGGAGCGCGCGCTGTGGCTGCGCTACAGCGACCAGTCGGAGCCCGCGCGCCGGCTGCTGCGCCGGCTCGCGCTGGCCGACCGGGCCTCGCTCGGCACGGCGGCGGCCGCCGCCCTGCTCGCGACGGAGGAGGCGGAGGCGACCCGCCACCTGGCCACCCTCGCGCAGGCGGGCCTGATCGACCACGTCCGCGGCAGCCGCTACCGGCTGCACGACCTGGTGCGCGCCTTCGCCCAGGCCCGTCTGCTGGACGAGGAGGAGCCGGCCGAGCGCACGGCGGCGCAGGAGCGCCTGATCGTGAACTACGCGGAGCTCGCCGACTCGGTGCTGCGTCTGGTCGACGGCAACCGGTCGACCCGCTCGGACCGCTTCGGACCGCACGGCTTCACGTCCCTGGACGAGGCCCTGCGCTGGCTGGACGACGAGTCCAGCTTCATCACGGCGGCCCTGCGCCACGCGGAGGGCGTGAACCAGGCGGCCGTACTGAACCTGCTCGGCGCCCTGTGCGACTACTGCCTGCTGCGCGGCGACCTCTACCGGCTCGGCGAGATCAGCGAGCTGGCACAGGCCGTGGACCAGGGGCTCCTCGTCCGCTCGGTGCAGTGGCGCACCGGCATCGCCGCGCGGCAGCTGGGCGAGCTGGACAGGGCCCGTACGACGCTGAGCTCCGTCGTCGACCTCTACCTGGAGGCGCACCACGACGCGGGCGCGGCCCGTGCCCTGTGCTCACTCGGCATCACGTTCCACCACCAGGGCCACCTCACGGAGGCGGCGGCCAAGCTGCAGGAGGCGCTGGATCTGCAGGCGGCTCCCGCGCTGGCGACGGACCGCGCCTGGACGATGCACGCGCTGGCGGCGGTGCAGCGCGACCGCGACCGGCTGGCGGAGGCCCGGGATCTGCTCGCCCGGTCCCTCGTCCTGCATCAGGAGGGCGGCTCGGTGCACGGCGAGGCGTGGGCCCACTACCAGCTGGGCCAGCTGGCGCTGCGCATGGGCGACGTACCGCACGCTGAGACGGAGCTGCGCGCCGCCCTCGACGGTTACGGCCGTACGCGTGACGCCCGTGGCGAGGCGTGGGCGCTGACCCAGCTGGCGCGGGCCCGGCTGGTGGACGGCGATGCGTCGCCGGCGGTGGAGGGGCTGCGCGGGGCGGCCGCCCGGCACCGCGACAACGAGGACGCGCGCGGCGAGGCCTGGACCTTCTACTACCTCGGCCAGGCCCTGGAGGAGACGGGCGACCTGGACCGGGCCGTGCGTGAGCTGGAGCGCTCCCGCACGATGTTCTCCCGTATGCGCGACGTCTACGGCCTGGCCTGCGCCCGCCACCACTCGGCCCGTGTCACCCGCGACCAGCGGGCGGCCCGGACGGGCTCGCTGCGGAACTCGGGTTTCGCGCGGCAGCTCCTCGTCGACGCCCGGGCCGACTTCCAGCGCATCGGCGTCGCCCACGGCGAGGCGTGGACGTGCCTGGAGCTGGCCGTCGTGGAGGGCGGCAACGCCCGCGCCCAGCAGGCCCTGGCGCTGTGCGACGAGGCCGTCGGGCTGTTCACCTCGTACGGCGACCGGCGAGGCGAGGACTGGGCCCGCTTCCTGCGCTGCACCCTGCTGCCCTACGCCGCGCCCGGCGGTGTGGACGTCGGCACGGCGGTCGCCCAGGAGGAGCTGGCCCAGCTCTCCCGCGCCGCCCACCCGGCGCGCGACGAGAAGCTCGGCGACTACGTGGCGGCGTACCGGCTGCTGCTGGAACGCGGGGTCGTCCTGGAAGAGGGCTGGCCGGCGTGGCGGCTGGGGATGGTGCCCGACCGCCACGCCCGCGAGGTGATGGGCGTGGCGGTACCGGCACCGAGCTGACGCGCCGCCCGGACCGCCCCGCGGCTCAGCTCTGCTGCTTGCCCCGGCCGGCGGCCTTGCCCGTGCCGGCCTCGTCGGTCTCCTCCCGGGAGGGGGTGGATTCCTTGAAGTCGACCTTCTGCATGTGCTTGTTCATGGACTTCATCAGGCCCCATACGGCCACGGCCATCACCGCGAAGACGATGAAACCGAGGACGCCGGGGGTGACCTTGTTCTCGTCGACCTCCTTGGCCAGGGGGACGAGGTGTGTCAGTGCCAGGCTCGCGCTCATGTCAGGCATTGTCGCGGATGCCCGCAAAGAGGTCGTCCTCGGGGAGGGAGGTATCGACGAGGGACTTGGCGAGCTCGTACTCCTCCGTCGGCCAGACCTCCTTCTGGATCTCCATGGGCACCTTGAACCAGCCGCCGTCGGGGTCGATCTGCGTGGCGTGCGCGATCAGCGCCTTGTCGCGAGTCTCGAAGAAGTCGGCGCACGGAACGTGCGTGGTCAGCGTGCGCTCGGCGCGCTGGAACTCCTTCCAGCGCTTGAGCCACTCCCCGTACGGCGACTCGAGGCCGCGGTCGAGCATCGCGTGGTGCAGCGCCTCGGTGCGGGGGCGGTTGAAGCCCTGGTTGTAGTAGAGCTTGAGCGGCTGGTGGACCGCGCCGTACTCGCTCTCCGGGTACTTCTCGGCGTCCGCCGCCCCATCGAACGCCACCATCGAGATCTTGTGGGTCATGATGTGGTCGGGGTGCGGATAGCCGCCGTTCTCGTCGTAGGTGGTGATCACCTGGGGGCGGAAGGAGCGGATCTGCCGCACCAGCTCACCGGCCGCCTTGTCGACGTCCTCCAGGGCGAAGCAGCCCTCGGGCAGCGGGGGCAGCGGGTCGCCCTCGGGCAGGCCGGAGTCGACGAAGCCGAGCCACTCCTGCTTGACGCCGAGGATCTCGCGGGCCTCGTCCATCTCCTTCTTGCGCACCTCGTGGATGTGCTCCTCGATGTACGCGTCACCCTGCAGCTTGGGGTTGAGGATGGAGCCGCGCTCCCCGCCCGTGCAGGTCACGACCAGCACGTCCACCCCCTCGGAAACGTACTTCGCCATGGTGGCCGCGCCCTTGCTCGACTCGTCGTCGGGGTGCGCGTGAACGGCCATCAGTCGCAGCTGGTCAGTCAAGACTCATCCTCGGTAAGTCGGCGCCCCGGTGTTGTCGGGTGCGATGCAATGCGTTGCAACGGGTGTCGTCCCGCAGGGACGTCGTTGAGGGGCGGTGGTCGGGTGACGGGCGGGCGGCTTCTATAGTGACGGAATCGGGGGGCGAATAATTCCGGGGCCCGGCTCCAAAGGCCCCTTTCGGGACAATCGTCCCGCTCCTGCCGAGAGGATGATCATGAGTACGGCGAGCACGCGACTGCCCGAGGGCCGCTACGGCCGTTCCTCGGACGAGCGCGCTGACCGCAAGCTCAGGATCGCCGGAACCGTGCTCGGCTCGGCCGTCCTCGTGCTGATCGGCTACTTCGCCTACCACTACGTCGCGGAGAACGAGATCAGCGCACAGGTGGTCGCCTTCAAGGCCTCTGACGACGCGGTCCAGGCGCACCTGGAGGTCCACAAGGACGCCGGCGCCGACGGCTACTGCACCCTGCGCTCCCAGAGCGCGGAAGGCGCCGAGGTGGGCCGGGCGGACTTCCACTTCGCCGGGCCCGCCACGCGCATCGACCGGGTCGTCACGCTCCGTACGACTGCGCGGGGTGCGACGGCCGAGCTGCTCGGTTGCCACGCCGGCTGACACCCGCCCCGAAACATAGGGCCTGACCTGCGTCGACGAGATTCTGATGGCTTATGTCCTCCCCCTTGAGCCATTGAATTGTTAGGCTCGTGGTTTCGCCCATCCGTGAAGGAACATTCTTCTGGGTAGGGCGATGCTTTGTATTCCCAGTACCGACGAGGAGCACCTGTGACCCAGACCAGCGAGAACGTCACCTGGCTGACCCAGGAGGCGTACAACCAGCTCAAGGCCGAGCTGGAGTACCTGTCTGGTCCTGCGCGCACGGAGATCGCCGCCAAGATCGCGGCCGCGCGCGAGGAGGGCGACCTGCGCGAGAACGGCGGGTACCACGCGGCCAAGGAGGAGCAGGGCAAGCAGGAGCTCCGTGTGCGCCAGTTGACCCAGCTCCTGGAGAACGCCAAGGTCGGCGAGGCTCCCGCCTCGGCCGACGGCGCTGTCGCGCCCGGCATGGTCGTGACGATCGCCTTCGACGGTGACGAGGACGACACGATGACGTTCCTGCTCGCCTCCCGCGAGTACGCGAGCGCCGACGTCGAGACGTACTCGCCGCAGTCCCCCCTGGGTGCAGGCGTCATCGGCCACAAGGTCGGCGAGGACGCGGAGTACGAGCTGCCGAACGGCAAGACGGCTTCGGTGAAGATCCTCAAGGCCGAGCCTTACTCGGGCTGATCCCGTATTTCCGATGCCCCCGGTATCCGCTCCCGGATACCGGGGGCATCGCGCGTTCCTCAGGCGGTGGCCGAGCGGTACTTGCGGACCGCCAGCGTCCGGAATATGACGATGATCAGGACCGACCAGATCAGCGAGGCCCACACGGGGTGCTGCATGGGCCAGACGTCGGGCGTCCGGAAGCCCGGGGGGAGGTTGCCGAACAGCTCGCGGCACGCCTGCACGGTGGCACTGAACGGGTTCCACTCCGCGATGTGCCGCAGGAAGGCCGGCATCTGGTTCGCGTCCACGAACGCGTTCGAGATGAATGTCAGCGGAAACAGCCAGATCAGGCCGCCCGAGGTCGCCGCTTCAGGAGTGCGCACGGACAGGCCGATGAGCGCGCCGATCCACGAGAACGCGTACCCGAGGAACAGAAGCAGGCCGAATCCGGCGAGCACCTTGCCGAAGTTCTCGTGCGTGCGCCAGCCCACCAGCACGGCGACGACCGCGAGGACGAGCAGGGTCAGCGCAGTCTGGACCAGGTCGGCGAGGGTGCGCCCGGTCAGGACCGCGCCGCGTGCCATCGGCAGGGAGCGGAAGCGGTCTATGAGGCCCTTGTGCATGTCGTCGGCGATGCCCGCACCCGCGCCCGCCGTGGCGAACGTGACGGTCTGGGCGAAGATGCCGGCCATCAGGAACTCGCGGTAGGCCTGAGTGGCATTGGACGAGCCGACCTGGATCGAGCCGCCGAACACATAGGTGAACAGCACCACGAACATGATCGGCTGGATCAGGCCGAAAATGAGCATCTCGGGGATCCGGCCCATGCGAATCAAATTCCGCTGGGCGATCACCAGGGAATCGCTCATGGCACTCACTTCACGGCCTCCTTGCGGCTGTCGTCACGGTCGCTCTCCTCTTCCTTCTCCTCGGCGACGTGACCCGTCAGGGACAGGAAGACGTCGTCGAGGGTGGGGCGGCGCAGGCCGATGTCGTCTATCTCGATGCCGCGGGTGTCCAGTTCGCGGATGACCTCGGCGAGCAGCTTGGCGCCGCCGGTGACGGGCACCGTCAGCTTGCGGGTGTGCTCCTCGACCGTGGTGTCGCCCTTGCCGAAGCCGCGCAGCACCTCGTCGGCAGTCGCCATGCGCTCCCGCTCATGGACGACGACCTCGACGCGCTCCCCGCCGGTGCGGGCCTTGAGCTGGTCGGAGGTGCCCTGGGCGATGACGCGGCCGTGGTCGACGACCGCGATGTCGTGGGCGAGGTGGTCGGCCTCTTCCAGGTACTGGGTGGTGAGCAGCAGCGTCGTACCGCCGGAGACCAACTCCTTGATGACCCCCCACAGTTGCTGGCGGTTGCGCGGGTCGAGGCCGGTGGTCGGCTCGTCCATGAACATCACGGGCGGTGAGACCACGAGGGCGGCCGCGAGGTCGAGCCGGCGGCGCATGCCCCCCGAATAGGTCTTGGTGGGGCGGTCGGCGGCGTCCGTGAGGTGGAACTGCTCGAGCAGCTCCCCCGCGCGGGCCTTCGCCTGCTTCGCCTTCATCTGGTAGAGCCGGCCGACCATCTGCAGGTTCTCGCGACCGGTGAGGTATTCGTCGACCGCCGCGAACTGGCCGGACAGGCCGATGGAACGGCGCACGGCGTCGGGGTGCTTGAGCACGTCGACACCCGCGACGACCGCGTGGCCGCTGTCGGGGCGCAGCAGGGTCGTCAGGCAGCGGACGGTCGTCGTCTTGCCCGCGCCGTTCGGCCCGAGCAGGCCGAGGACCGTGCCCTCGGGGACATCGAGGTCGACGCCGTCCAGTGCCCTTACGTCACCGAAGGTCTTCACCAGGCCTTCGGCATAGATGGCGCCTGGCATATGAGTCTCCACGTCGTCGGGGATTCGTTGGGATGCGCTGGACCGATCGAGACAGACGATATCGCGATGTATCGCGTCTCTCAATGGATTTACTCGAACGAGTGACCGTCGAGCGACGAAGAGTTCCCTGACCTCGGGCTTCCATGACGCTTCGCCAGATTCCGTGCCGTCAGGTGCCGCCCCGTCAGGTGCCGTGCCTGGCGCCTCAGTCGATGACCGTGTACCCGGCCTCGCGCAGCGCCTGGCCGACCTCGACGCAGTGCGCCGGGCCCTTCGTCTCCAGGTGCAGCTCCACCTCCGCCTCCGTGAGCCCGAGCCGTGGATCGGTCCGCACATGGCTCACGTCGAGGACGTTAGCGTCGACCACTGACAACGCCCCGAGGAGCGTGGCGAGGGCACCCGGCCGGTCGGTCAGCCGTAGCCGTACGGCCAGGTAGCGGCCCTGCGCGGCCATGCCGTGCCGCAGGACCCGCTGAAGCAGGACCGGGTCCACGTTGCCGCCGGACAGCACCGTGACGACCGGCCCGGGGAAGACGCCGGGATCGCTCAGCAGCGCGGCGACCGGGCTGGCGCCGGCCGGCTCGACGACCAGCTTCGCGCGCTCCAGGCACAGCAGCAGCGCCGCGGACAGCTCGTCCTCGCTGACCGTGCGGACCTCGTCGACCAGGTCACGGACGATCCCGAACGGCACGTCGCCGGGCCGACCCACCTTGATGCCGTCGGCCATCGTCACCGGATTCTCGATCGACACGGGACGTCCGGCCTGGAGCGAGGGCGGATACGCCGCCGAGCCCGCCGCCTGCACCCCGACGATCCGCACGTCCGGCCGCAGCGCCTTCACGGCGACGGCGATGCCCGCCGCGAGCCCGCCGCCCCCGATCCCGACGATGATCGTGCCCACCTCGGGGCACTGCTCCAGGATCTCCAGGCCGACCGTGCCCTGCCCCGCGATGATGTCGGGGTGATCGAAGGGGTGGATGAACACCGCGCCCGTCTTCTCCGCGTACTCCCGGGCGGCGGCCAGCGTCTCGTCGACCACCTGGCCGTGCAGGCGCACCTCGGCGCCGTAGTCCCGGGTCGCGCTGATCTTCGGGAGCGGGGCGCCCTTCGGCATGAACACGGTGGCGTGCACGCCGAGCAGCGCGGAGGCCAGCGCGACGCCCTGCGCGTGGTTGCCGGCGCTCGCGGCCACCACACCGGCGGCGCGCTCCTCGGGCAGCAGCCCGGCGATCCGGACGTACGCGCCGCGCAGCTTGAACGACCCGGTCCGCTGGAGGTTCTCGCACTTGAGGTGCACCGGCGCGCCGACCAGCTGGGACAGGTGCCGGCTGCCCTCCATCGCGGTCACCCGCGCCACGCCCGTGAGCATCTTCTGGGCGCCTCGTACGTCGTCGAGAGTGACGAGGCCCAGGGAGTCAGCCGTGCCGTAGCTCATACCTCAAGTCTCGCAGTTCACAGTCCCGTCCATCGGGTGTGACCAAGCTCCGGAACAGGTTTTCCCGGCGCCGGTACGGCCCGTGCCCCGGCCGCGTACCCTGTCCCCCATCCCAGCACTCTTCTATGAAGTGAGCCTCCGGCCATGCCCACAACACCTGACATGTCGATGGACATGACGACCGTCGGCGCCACCGGGCTTCTCGAGACGCTGCAGCACGAGGTGGCGGTGTTCGCCCGCCGTGCCGAGCAGACCCGACTCGGCGGTGTCGGACAGGTGCGCAACTCCATGGACCGCGCCGCATACCTGCTGCTCAGCCGCCTCGACAAGGAAGGCCCGATGGGCGTCAAGGCGCTGGCTTCGAGCATGGGGATCGACTCGTCGACGGTCACCCGGCAAGTCGCTCCGCTGGTGGACACCGGGCTCGTCAAGCGCACCTCGCACCCCGAGGACGGGCGGGCGGTGGTGCTCCAGCTGTCCCCGCGCGGGTTGTCCCGGCTGGAGGAAGTGCGTTCGTCGAGGCGTCAGCTGATGGCCGAGTTGACGCACGACTGGGCACCGGAGGAGCGCGAGGCGTTCTGCACGCTCCTGACGCGCTTCAACAGCGCGCTCTCCGCCCGTATGACGGTCCAGGGCATGCCCGCGCCGGAGACGCCCCCGGCCTCCTGACTCCCGGACTCCCGCGCCCCGGACTCATGGGCGCCGGACTCTTGACCTTGGGCCGCCGCTGGCCTCATATGAGACCGGGGCCGCGTCGTACGTGCTTCCACCACCCGTACCGGACGGGCCCCTCAGGGGGGAGGCGCGGTGCGAGAACGGCAGGCGTTCCAAGATGCCCGCCGGGCCCGGGAGTTCGAAGCGTTCGTCGCGGGCGCGGCAGGGCGGCTGCTGCATGCCGCGACGCTGCTCACCGCGGAGACGCCGGACGACAACCCGCGCGCGCGGCGCCTGCTCACGCTGGCACTCGCCCACACGTACGCGTCCTGGGGCCGGCTGCGCGGCGAGGACCCGTACGACCGCGCCCGTCAGTACCTCGCGACGCGCTTCGCGCGCGGGGCGTGGCATCAGCACGGGAGCTTCGGCCGCGCCCGGCCGCATGCCGGGAGTCCGCTGGCCGTCCTCACGCCCCAGGAGCGCCTCATCCTCGTCCTCAGGTTGTACGAGGGAGTCGCCGAGGAACAGGCCGCGGCCCTGCTCGGCCTGCCCACGGAACGCGTGCACACCGTGTGCGACCGGGCGACGGCCACCCTGCTGCATCCGCCACGAGCGCGGGCCACGGCGGTGGCGGGGAGGAAGGTGGCGCCGTCATGAGAACGACCCGTGAGAGGGACGCCGTCATGATCACGACCCACCGGAGGGACGGAGGCCGGCGTGAACCGTCCCGAGCGTGAGGCCGCCGTACGGCGGATCATGGAGCAGGCGCCACCGCCGGTCCCGCCCGACCTGTACACCGAGGTCGTACGCCGCGGGAGCCGCGTGCTGCGCCGCCAGACCGCGGCCCGGCGGCTGCTGTGGCTGCTGCTGTTCGCCGCAGCCGTGGCCTTCACCGTGTGGGCGCTGAGCGCGCGCCCGTGGATGGAGCCGCCGTCCCAGACGACTCCACCCGTCACCAGCTGGTGAACCGCGTCACCGGCCGGTGACGCGGTTCACGCGACTAGCCGAGGGCCTGCTGCAGGTCCTCGAGGAGGTCGTCGACGTTCTCGATGCCCACGGAGAGGCGTACGAGGTCGGAGGGGACTTCCAGGGCCGAACCGGCCACGGAGGCGTGGGTCATACGGCCGGGGTGCTCCAGGAGCGACTCGACGCCGCCCAGGGACTCGCCGAGCGTGAACACCTTGGCGCGGTTGCAGGCCTCGACGGCCGCCTCCTCGCCGCCCGCGACCTGGAAGGAGACCATGCCGCCGAACGCCTTCATCTGCTTGGCGGCGATCTCGTGACCGGGGTGCTCCGGCAGACCCGGGTACAGGACGCGCGTCACGCGCGGGTGCCGGCTCAGCATGTCGGCGATCTTCGTGGCGTTCTCGCTGTGCCGGTCCATGCGCACCGCGAGGGTCTTGGTGCCGCGCAGCACCAGCCAGGAGTCGAAGGGCCCGGCGACCGCGCCCATCGCGTTCTGGTGGTAGGCCAGCTCCTCGCCCAGCCCCTGGTCGGAGACGATCAGGGCGCCGCCGACGACGTCCGAGTGGCCGCCCATGTACTTGGTCAGGGAGTGCACGACGACGTCCGCACCGAGCGAGAGCGGCTGCTGGAGGTAGGGCGTCGCGAAGGTGTTGTCGACGACGAGCTTCGCACCGGCGTCGTGGGCGATCTGAGCGACCGCGGCGATGTCGGTGATGCCGAGCAGCGGGTTGGAGGGGGTCTCCACCCAGACGGCCTTGGTCTTCGGGGTGATCGCGTCCCGCACGGATGCCGGGTCGCTGGTGTCGGCCACGGACCACTCCACGCCCCAGCGCGTGGCGACCTTCGCGAAGAGACGGAACGTGCCGCCGTACGCGTCGTTCGGGATGACCACGTGGTCACCCGGGCTGAGCAGCGTGCGCAGCAACGTGTCCTCGGCCGCGAGGCCGGACGCGAACGCGAGGCCGCGGCGGCCGCCCTCGAGGGCGGCGAGGTTCTCTTCCAGGGCGGTCCTGGTCGGGTTCGCGCTGCGGCTGTACTCGTAGCCGCCGCGCAGACCGCCGACGCCGTCCTGCTTGTAGGTCGAGACCTGGTAGATCGGCGGGACGACCGCGCCCGTGAGGGGATCGGCGGTGTTGCCCGCGTGGATCGCAAGTGTCTCGAAATGCTGACTGATGTGGCTGTCGCTCATGGACACCGAGCGTAATGCGCTCGCGGGGCTGGTGGGCGCCGATGGGGCGTACGCCGGTTGTCCGCAGCGGCACGCCTCCGTCTCCCACAGCGGCAAGACCCGGTTTTCCACAGGCACACGCGCCGGTTTTTCCACAGGCCGCCGGGCAGGTTGGCCAATTGTCGGCGGCGTCTGGTTCGCTTGTCCCATGGCGATTCTCTGGGTCCTGATGGCACTGCTCATGCTGAGCCTCGTGCTGCTTCCCTACCTGCGGCGCAGGCGCGGAATGATCGAGCGGGTCTCGCCGGAGCACCCGGACGCCGCGGACCCGGCGAACTACGGCTTCGTGCGCGAGGAGCAGCTGGACATCCGGATGCCCGGCCCCGACGAGGACCTGCTGGACGTTCTGGAACTGGTGCAGCGCACGCAGGACTACCGGGCGGCGGCACAGCTGCTGGCCGGCACCGAGGCGGAGGGCGAGACGCGCTGGCAGCGCGTGCAGGCCTTCGCGGGTGCGGCCGCGCTGGAGCTGCTGCAGCGGCCGGGCGGGGTCAGCGAGATACCGGGCGGTCAGTGGCTGCGGGTCTGGCGGGCCGAGGAGCCCAAGGACGCGGGCGGCGCGGCGGTGCACGCGGAGTTCCTGGCGCAGCAGGCGTGGCGTACGTCGACACCGGGCACGGACGACTTCCGGATCATCATGGAGGAGGCCAGGGAGACCTGCGGGCAGGCGGCGCTGCTGGCTCCCGGTGACCCGGTTCCGTACCTCATCGAGCTGTCGGTGGCGCGCGGACTGGCGTATCCGCAGCCGGAGTTCGAGAAGCTCTGGCTGAAGATCCTGGACCGCGCCCCGCACCACATGGGCGCGCATCTCGCCGCGCTGCACTACTGGTGCGAGAAGTGGCACGGCTCGCGCGAGCTGGCGTACTCCTTCGCGGAGGCCGCGGCGGCCCGCGCCCCGCAGGGCTCCCTCCTGGCCGCGATGCCCCTCTTCGCGGTCTTCGAGCACCTTCCCGAGGTGAACCTGGTCCGCGGCTTCTACCAGAGCGAGGTCGTCACCAGGGCGATCCACGGAGCGCTCCACGCGGTGCACTCCGCGCGCGCCGACGACCCGATGCTCGCGCACGTGCGCCATCTGCTGCTTTTCTTCCTGGTGCGCGCCGAGCGCTGGGCGGAGGCCATGGACCAGCTGATCCACATCGACGGCCACGTGGGCGCCCTTCCCTGGACCCTGTCCGCCGACCCCGCCGCGGAGTTCGCCGTCTACCGCGCCCTGGCGGTGGCGGGCTACGAGGCGAACGGCGGCAGCCCGGCGACGCTGCTCGGCTGACGGCAGCAGCCCGGACCGGGGCGCGCTCGGCGGCGAGGACGTCGTCCGAGTGCCGCATCCGCATCCGCACCGCCGGAGACCGACAGCGAGGCCCCCTTCATCTTCGCCGTACGGCGAAGACGGAGACCGTCGGCGGGCCGGCCTCCGCCTTGTGCCGGACCGCCTCGCGGTCAGCCCTCCGCGCGGGCGGGCAGCCGCCATCCCGGGCGCGGGAAGTGGCAGGTGTAGCCGTCCGGGTAACGCTGCAGGTAGTCCTGGTGCTCGGGCTCGGCCTCCCAGAAGGGGCCGACCGGCTCCACCTCGGTGACGACCTTGCCGGGCCACAGTCCGGAGGCGTCCACATCCGCGATCGTGTCCTCGGCGATCCGCTTCTGCTCGTCGTCCACGTAGTAGATCGCCGAGCGGTAGCTGAGGCCGATGTCGTTGCCCTGGCGGTTCTTGGTGCTCGGGTCGTGGATCTGGAAGAAGAACTCCAGGAGCGCGCGGAAGTCGGTCTTCGCAGGGTCGAAAAGGATCTCAATGGCCTCCGCGTGCGTGCCGTGGTTGCGGTACGTCGCGTTGGGCACGTCACCCCCGGTGTATCCGACCCGGGTCGCCGTCACGCCCGGGAGTCGGCGGATCAGCTCCTCCATCCCCCAGAAGCATCCGCCTGCCAGCACGGCCCTTTGTGTCTGCGCAGCCATTACGGCCCCTCCAATTTCTGTCAGCTCGGCGACTCGGGCTACTCGGCTCGCACTCCACCGGCATCCGATGCCCACTGTCCTCAACGCACGAGGGTTCCAGGCGATTCCATGCCTGCTCAACCCGCCCCTGCGGTCGACGACCCCCGGCCACCACGAGGAGCGCACCCGTACGAGACAAGCAGCGCCTCACGGGGAGAACTCGGCCCAGATGGTCTTGCCTCTCGGCGTGTAGCGGGTGCCCCAGCGTTCCGCGATCTGGGCGATCATGAACAGGCCGCGTCCGCCCTCGTCCGTGTCGGCGGCATGCCGCAGGTGGGGTGAGGTGCTGCTGGCGTCGGAGACCTCGCAGATGAGGGTGCGGCCCCGGATGAGGCGCAGTTGGATGGGGGCGCGGCCGTAGCGGATGGCATTGGTGACCAGTTCGCTGGTGACCAGCTCCGCTTCGAACGCGGCCTCGTCGAGTCCCCAGGCCTGCACCTGGCGCGTGGCGAGGGTACGGCTCTCCGCGACGACGGCGGGGTCGTCCTGCAGGTCCCAGGAGGCGAAGCTGTCCTCCCCCAGTACGCGGGTGCGGGCGAGCAGCAGGATGGCGTCGTCCTCGGGGGTGTGGGCGGGCTGCAGCGCGGTGACGGCGGCGTCGATGACCTCGTCCAGCGGGCGTCCGCGAGTGCTGAGGGCCTCGCGCAGCCGCTCCAGCCCGACGGTGAGATCGCCGCGGTAGCCGTCTGTCAGCCCGTTGGTGAACAGGGCGAGGATGCTGCCTTCGGCGAGTTCCGCGTCGGCGGTCTCGAAGGGGAGGCCTCCCAGGCCCAGTGGCGGTCCCACGTTCAGGTCGAGGCTCGGCGCCTTCCCTCCGGGGTCGACGATCACCGGCGGCAAGTGGCCGGCGCTGGCCACGGTGCACTGCCGGGAAACGGGGTCGTAGATCGCGTACAGGCAGGTGGTTCCGATCTCCTCGGCCAGGTCGTCGGGGTCCGGCTGTCCGCTCCCGGCTCGGGAGACCATGTCGTCGAGCTGGCTGAGCAGTTCGTCGGGGGGCACGTCGAGCTGGGCCAGCGTGTGGACCGCCAGGCGCAGCCGTCCCGCACCGGCGACGGCTTGGACGCCACGGCCCGGGACGTCGCCGACGACCAGTGCCACACGGGCGCCGGACAGGGAGATCACGTCGAACCAGTCTCCGGCGATGCCCGCGTGCGCTCGGGCAGGCAGGTAGCGGCAGACGGCCTCGACGGCGGTCTGCTCTGGCAGCGATCCTTGCAGCATGCGCCGCTGCAGCGTCAGAGCGGCGTTGTGCTCGCGGGTGTAGAGGCGGGCGTTGTCCAGGCAGACCGCGGCACGGGCGGCGAGTTCCTCGGCGATGACGAGATCGTCGTGGTCGAAGGCGTCGGGGTTCTGCCAGCGATAGAAGTGGACCACTCCCAGGGTGACGTCCCGCGCGCGCAGCGGCACGATGACGACGGAGTGGATCCCGGCGGCGCACATCTTGTCACGACGCACGGGGTCGTGGGCCAGCCATTCCTCGGTGTTCTCCAGCGTCGGCAGCAGGACGGATTTTCCGGTTGCCATGCACTGGGCCTGCGGCGATTCCGGCGGGAAGGTGATCAGTTCGCCGACCGGGTAACTCGCCTCGGGGGCGTCGGCGACGACGGAACGGATGGCCGCGCGGCGCAGCAGGGCACCGGTGCCGACCGGCCCGGGAATGTACTCCTCACCGCGTGCGATGCCCTCCAGCAGGTCGACCGCGATGTAGTCGGCCACGCAGGGGATCGCGACCTCGGTCAGTTCCTCGGCCGTGCGCGTCACATCCAGGGTCGTGCCGATACGCTCGCTGGCCTCGTCCAGCAGCAGGAGGCGCTCACGGTTGCGCTGCTCGTCGCTGATGTCCAGGACGGAGGAGGCCACACCCAGGGTCCGGCCGGTCCGGTCGGTCAGCCGGAAGGCTGAAATCGCCCACACGTGTTCATGGTCGGGGTCGGCCGGTGTACGGCCGCGGTGCTCGGTGGTCACCGGAAGACCGGTCTCCAGTACGGTGCGCAGCCTGGCCTCCGTGGCAGCGGAATCGGGGGCCGGAAACTGCTCGGCCATACGCTGCCCGAGCGTCTCGCTGCGCGGAACGCCGTGGATCTCCTCCAGGGCCGCGTTGAGAGCGATGTAACGCAAGTCGGCATCCAGGACGGCCAGGCCGATCGGCCCCTGGCTGAACAGCCCGTCCACGACCGCGCCTTCCACATTCCGCCAGCGCAGATCGTCGACCGTGGTCAGCAGGGCGATCCAGCCCTGCCTCCCGGATGCGTCGCGCAGCGGGCAGCCCCACACCCCCAGGCACACCTCGCGCCCCGCCCGGTGCCGCAGGGCCAGCACGCACGTCGCCCCTGCCCTGGCGACGGTGCGCTCCAAAACCGACTGTACGGTCGCCCGCTCGTCCGCGGAGGCCAGCAGCCGCTCGGCGGGCATGCCCACCGCCTCGTCGGCGGAATATCCCAGCAGGTGCTGCGCCGCACCGGCCCATGCCGAGATCACGCCCTCGGCGTCCACCCCCACCAATCCGATCGTCCGGTACGCAGAGAACAGGCTGTCGCACTCACCCCCGTCTGCCAGTACGTCCACGCCTCCAATCTCCCAGGAAATCCCCGCCACCGCGTCCGCACGGGCCTGGGTCGGTACGCGTTCTTGCCTGCGTCAGCGCAAGCGATCGAGAAGTGGGCTTCGGCACGCCGGTTCGTCCGGGTCCGGCGGCGCGCAGACATCGCCCCGCCCTCCGGCTCACCCCCCGCTCCCGTACGGCCGCGTGAGGATTTCCATTCGGTGGCCGTCCGGGTCGTCGAAGTAGGCGCCGCGGCCGCCGTCGTTCCTGTTGATCTCGCCGGGACGGCTGCCGTACGGGTCCGCCCAGTAGGTCAGCCCCGCCTCCGTGATGCGCGCGAAGATCGTGTCGAAGTCGTCTTCCGACACCAGGAACGCGTAGTGCTGCGGGGCGATGGTGTCGGACGTCTCCATGTAGTCCAGGGTCACGCCGTTCGGTATCTGGACGGGGACGAACGGCCCGTACTCCGGGCTTACTTCGAGCCCCAGGATGTCGGCGAGGAATGCGGCCGAGGCGTGCTTGTCGTGCGCGGCGACGATGGTGTGGTTCAGATTCACAGTCATCGTGTGCACCTCCTCGTCCCCAACGTACTGCGGCCCCCACCGAGGGCGAGTTTTCCCTGGTGAGAGCCGCAGAGGCATGGCTGCCGGGAGGGGTCAGATCGTCGCCGTGTCGATCACGAAGCGGTAGCGGACGTCGCTGCCCAGCACCCGCTCGTACGCCTCGTTGATCTGGTCCGCGCGGATCAGCTCGATCTCGGCGCCCAGGCCGTGCTCGGCGCAGAAGTCCAGCATCTCCTGGGTCTCCGGGATGCCGCCGATGCCGGAGCTGCTCAGGCTGCGGCGGTTGCCGAAGACCGAGGAGAGCAGGACCGGGACGGGCTCCTCGGGGATGCCCACGTTGACCAGCGCGCCGTCCGTGCGCAGCAGCGACAGGTAGGCGTCGAAGTCGAGCGGGGCCGAGACCGTGTTGAGGATCAGGTCGAAGGTGCCCGCGAGCTCCTCGAAGGTCTTCGGGTCGCTGGTGGCGTAGTAGTGGTCCGCGCCCAGGCGCAGGCCGTCGTCCTTCTTGCGCAGCGACTGCGACAGCACCGTCACCTCGGCGCCGAGCGCGTGCGCGATCTTGACGCCCATGTGGCCGAGACCGCCGAGACCGACGACGGCGACCTTCTTGCCGGGGCCGGCGTTCCAGTGCTTGAGCGGGGAGTACGTCGTGATGCCGGCGCAGAGCAGCGGAGCGGCCACGTCCAGGCCGAGGCCGTCGGGGATGCCGACGACGTAGTTCTCGTCGACCACGACGTTCTGCGAGTAGCCGCCGTAGGTCGGCTCGCCGTCCTTGCCGACGGCGTTGTACGTCCAGACGGGGCCGCCGGCCGAGCAGTACTGCTGCAGGCCCGCCTTGCAGTTGTCGCACTCACGGCAGGAGTCGACCATGCAGCCCACGCCCACGCGGTCGCCGACGGCGAACTTGGTGACGCCGGGGCCGACCTCGGTGACGACGCCCGCGATCTCGTGGCCGGGCACCATCGGGAAGATCGCCGTACCCCAGCCCTCGCGGGCCTGGTGGATGTCGGAGTGGCAGATGCCGGCGTACTTGATGTCGATCAGGACGTCGAACTCGCCGACCTCGCGCCGTTCGATGGTGGTCCGCTCCAGTGGGGCCTTCGCGGCGGGCGCGGCATACGCAGCAACAGTGGTCATGCCCGGGTTCTCCTAGCAGGGGTTCCGTGCCCGGCAGCCGTTCGACCGGGTACGCGATCCAGAGTGCCTCATGAAAAGGCCGCCACCCAGACCACCCCTCTGCCTACGTCCGCTGGTCCTACCACTGGCGGGGTCAGGTTCCTGTGCGTACGACCGTGAATACTGGACGTATGGACATACGCCCTGAATCCGCTGCCCGGTCCCTGGACCGGCGCGCCGAGCTCAGCGAGTTCCTGCGCAGCAGGCGGGCCCGGCTGAAGCCCGAGGACGTGGGGCTGCCGGACTTCGGGCGGCACCGCCGGGTACCCGGGCTGCGCCGCGAGGAGCTGGCGCAGCTGGCCGGGGTGTCCGTGGCGTACTACACGCGCCTGGAGCAGGGCAACGGGCGGAACGTGTCGGCGGAGGTCCTGGACTCGATCGCGAGGGCCCTCAGGCTGACGGACGCCGAGCACGCGCACCTGACACACCTGGCCCGGCCCAAGCAGCACAAGAAGCGGCCGGCGGGACGGACGCTTCAGGTCAGGACGTCGCTGCGGCAGCTGCTCGACTCGATGGACGGCGTACCGGCGTATGTCGTGGGGCGGCGGTCGGAGATCCTCGCCTGGAACCGGATGGCGGCGGCGCTCTTCGGTGACTGGGGGGAGCTGCCGGTCGCGGAGCGCAACTGGGCGCGGCTGGTGTTCCTGCGGCCCGACTACCGCGACCTTTTCCTCGACTGGGAGCAGAAGGCGATCGACATCGTCTGCGCCCTGCGCATGGACGCGGGCTGCTATCCCGACGACCCGCGCCTGTCCGCACTCGTCGGCGAACTGTCCGTGAAGAGCCCGGACTTCCGGCGGCTGTGGGCGACCCACGACGTCAAGGAGAAGAGCCACGGCGTCAAACGACTGCGCCACCCGCTGGTCGGCGAACTGTCCCTGAACTACGAGACGCTCAAGCTGGCCGACGACGCCGACCAGGGACTGGTGGTCTACCACGCGGAGCCGGGCTCCGCCTCGGCGGAGGGGCTGCGGCTGCTGGCCAGTTGGGGAGCGGACGCGGCGCGGAGCGTACGGTCCGCGTGACGGTGACCCCAGACGATCGTCCAGCCGGACAGCTGAGTGAGCACCATACACAGTGAGGGGCACGCCGGAGGCGCTCCGGCATGCCCCTCAACCGTCGACTACTTGCCGTAGTACGCGTTGTAGATGGAGATCGTCGACTTGTTGCCCTGCTTGTCGGCGATCTTGGCGTGGAAGGAGATGGCCTTCCCCCTCGCCGGGTTCCGCACCGTGATCCGGCCCTGCTTGATCTCGGCCTTCTTCCAGGTCTGGCCGTAGTCGTACGACACCCAGACCGCCAGGGACTGCAGGTTGCCGCCCGCGGCGGCGCCCTCGACGGTGACCGGGAACGTGGTCATCTTGCCGGCCGGTACGCGGCTGTCCAGGCCGGTCCTGGCGTTGAAGCGGGCGGTGGAGGCCGGGAGCTTGGTCGGGGCCGTCGGCCGCTTCGAGTGGAAGGTCCAGCTCGCGTCGATCCGGGTGGAGGCGGCGGCGACCTTGACCGTGCGTATGACCGAGGTGGTCAGCTTGTACTCGGCGTCACCGGTCGGCACCTTGAAGGGCTCCTCGCCGAACAGCGGGTCCTGGTTGGAGCCCACCTTGGTGCCGTTGCGGTACAGGGTCGTGGCCACCGAGGTGAAGTCCGACGAACCGGCGTGCTTGTTGGCGTCGGAGAACAGCGGGATGAAACCGGAGATCTCGTTGCCGTCGCGGAACAGGCCGAAGTCGGCGTTGAGGTGCGGGCCGAAGACCGCCGTGTTGAACGTCTTCGAGTACGTCGTGCCGGCCTTGAAGGACTGCGGCGCGCCCAGTGTGTAGAAGGCGTCGGAGATCGGGAAGCCGTCCTGGTCGACCCCGCTGTCCTGCTCGAAGTCGAGCCCCCACTTCACCCCGCCCTGTGTCGACAGGTGCAGCGTGCGGGTGCCGGGGAGCGGCTGCGGGACGCCGATGGAGGAGGAGCCGAGGGCGCCGGGCTGCCAGCCGACCGCGCTCACCGAACCGGTCTTGCCGGGCGCGGCCGCGCCCATGTTGACCTTCACCGTGGCCAGGTCGCCGGCCCTGTAGTGCCGGGTGTAGCCGGTGGCGAACCGGGTGACCTCGGCGGCGGCGGTGGTGTCGAACTCCTCCTTGCCGCCCTTGGTCCAGTGCCCGTCCCACTGCTGGGAGAGCGAGCCGTCGGTGATCTCGGGGCCGAGGTGGGCGGTGTGCAGGTTCGCGTACGAGTTCAGCAGCATCCCGAAGTCGTAGGTGTCGTGGCCCACCGCGATGTCGTAGGCCCCCACGGCGAACATCGGCTGGGCCGCGGCGTCCGGCACGGTGATGTCCACCGGCTTGGCCTTGCGGGCGTCCAGCGTGATCGTCTGGTTCTTGGTGATGCTCAGCTTCGGCTGCGCGATCCAGTCGGTGCCCTTGGCGCCGTCCATCGGGTCCGCGTAGAGCGCGGAGTTGAGGATGTACGTGCCCTTGGGCGCGCGCACCTTCACCGTGCCGGAGGGGTCGTACGGGGTGAACCACGCGCCGTTCGCCAGGCCCGCGACGCCGGCCAGGTCGGCCTCGTAGTACGGGGCCGGCTTGCCGTCCCGGCCGATGAACTTCAGCGTGACGTCGTACGACTCGGCCTCGCGCTGCACCGCCGCCGCCGCACGCACGCTCTGCCCGTCGCCGGTCGCGGTGACGTACGCGAAGTAGGCGCCGTCGAGGGTGCCGCCCAGCCGGGTGTCGGCGGTCAGGCCGACGGAGGCCTTGCCGCCCGCCGGGACCGTCAGGGTCGTCGCGTCGAGCTTGAAGAGGCCCGTGGGAGCCGGCTGGCCCTTGGGGCCGGTGGCGTTGGTGGCGAGGGTGAGCGTGACGTCCTTGGTGCCGAGGTTGCGGTACGTCAGCTGCTTGGTGACCGGCTGGTCGTCGCTGTGCGGCCACTGCTGGGTGCCGAAGCTCAGCGACACCGGGTCGGCGACCACGGACTGGCCGATGGCCCTGTCGACCTGGATACGGCCCGAACCCTGCTGGAACGGCGTGTAGTTGCCGCCCTTGGCGGAGCCGGTCAGAGCGCCCTTCAGCACGGCGTAGCCCCAGTCGGGGTGTTCCTGCTTCAGGATCGCGGCGGCGCCGGCGACATGCGGGGTCGCCATCGACGTACCCGAGATGGTCAGGTAGCCGGGCGGGTTCTCGCCGACCTCCTGGTCGATGACGCTGCCCGGGGCCGCGGCGGCGGTGATGTCCACGCCGGGCGCGGTGACGTCCGGCTTGATGGCGCCGTCGCCGACGCGCGGGCCGGTGGAGGAGAAGTCGGCGAGCCGGTCGCCTCCGTCGACGGCGCCGACGGTGAGCGCGGCGTCGGCGCTGCCCGGCGAACCGAGCGACTCGGGGCCCTCGTTGCCCGCCGCGATGGCGAACAGGACGCCCTTCTCGGCGGAGAGCTTGTCGACCTCGGCTTCGAGCGGGTCGATCTCCGGGGTGTCGTAGCCGCCCAGGCTCAGGTTGACGACGTCGGCGCCCTCCTGGGCCGCCCACTCCATGCCGGCGAGGATGCCGGAGTCGTCGCCGAAGCCGGTGTCGTCCAGGACCTTGCCGTTGAGGATCTTGGCGTCGGGGGCGACGCCCTTGTACTTGCCGCCGGACGCGACACCCGTGCCGGCCGCGATGGACGCGACGTGCGTGCCGTGGCCGAAGTGGTCGGTGGCGTCGGCGGCGGTGGTGAAGTTCCGGGACTCGATCACCTGGTCCTTGAGGTCCGGGTGGTTCGTGTCGACACCGGTGTCCAGGACGGCGATCTTCACGCCCTTGCCGGTGTAGCCGGCCGCCCATGCCGTCGGGGCGCCGATCTGCGGCACGGACGTGTCGAGGCTGGCCTTGCGGACGCCGTCGAGCCAGACGTGCGCGATGCCGGAGGCGGCGTTGCCGTCGTGGGTGACCGCGTCCCACAGCTCGGGCGTGTCCTTGACCGGGGTCTGCACCGCGTCGGCGTTGAGGGCCTTGAGGCTGCGGCGCAGGGTGCCGGAGTCGCGGACGTCGGCCTTCGCGGTCGCGGCCGCGCCCCGGTAGCCGACGATGACCTTCAGGCCGTGCTTCTGCGCCCTGCGGGTGGTAGCCCGGTTCAGCTCGGTGACGTCGAACAGCCGCCGGTCCAGCTTGCCGGAGGCGACCATGCGGGCGGCGTCGGCCGGGATGACGAGGGTGTGCCCGTCGGCCTTCCTGACCTGGACGGGTATGTGCTCACGCCCCTTGGCCCGCTCCAGCCCGACGACCCTCCCCTTGGCGTCGACGACGACCCGGTCGCCGGTGATCAGGGTGACGCGGTGCCGGGCGGTGAACGACGCGGCGGCCTGGGCGCGCTGCTCGGGTTTCGCCGACGCGGGGCTGGTCATACCCGCTGCGAGGGCGACGGCTGCGGCCGTCGCGACGGTGGCCGCAGCCGCTCTTTTCACTTGTCTTCGCAAGACTCTCCCCCTGGAGATGAAGTACCGGACGAATTCCCCGTTCGCCCGGCCGGGGGCACTTTCGCACATCTGCACGCCAACCCCCCGGATCACGAAGTATGCCGGGGGGTGAACAGCGGTTCAATAGGGTTGCGGGGGAAGTGAGTTGGCCGACGCGTCAGGGGCCCGCGCTCTCCCGCACCGTGATCCGTCCCCTGCGGATGCCCCGGAAGGCGCGGCCGCTGGTGATCTTGGAAGAGGTCGGCGTGCCGAGCGCTGTCCGGGTGATGTCGGTGCCGAAGACGGCGCACTGGTTGATGTCGAACTCGGCGCGGCCGCCCTTGACTTCACCCCCCGGCCCCCCGCGCCCGCCCCCCAAAACGCCGATGCCGCCCCCGAGGGAGGGGCGGCATCGATCGGTGGTCGGGGAGCGTCAGACGGCCGAACCGGCCTTCCACTGCGCCCAGTCCATGTTCCAGCCGTTGAAGCCGTTGTCGGGCGAGACGGTCTTGTCGCCCGTGTGGGAGACGACCACGACGTCACCGACCATCGAGTGGTTGAAGAACCACGCGGCCGGCGTGCTCGGGTCCTTCGCGCCCTTCTTGTCCTGCAGGCCCACACAGCCGTGGCTGGTGTTCACGTTGCCGAAGACACCCGGGCCGCCCCAGTAGTTGCCGTGGATGAACGTGCCGGAGCTGGTGAGGCGGATGGCGTGCGGCACGTCCTTGATGTCGTACTCGCCCTTGCCGTCGTCGTCGGTGAAGCCCACGGTCGCGCCGTTCATGCGCGTCTCCTTGAACTTCTCGGCCATCACCATCTGGCCCTGGTACGTCTTGTGCTCCGGGGAGCCGGCGGAGATCGGGATGGTCTTGACGACCTTGCCGTCCTGCGTCACCCGCATCTGCTTGCTCTTCGCATCCACGTACGAGACCTGGTTGCGGGCGATGTGGAAGGTCACCGTCTTCTGCTGCACACCCTGGACGCCGGGGGCACCCTCGACGCCGTCGAGCGCCAGCTTCAGCGTGACGGTGGAGTTCTCCTGCCAGTAGTGCTCCGGACGGCAGTCCATGCGGTTGGCGTTGAACCAGTGGCAGGCGACCTCCTGGCCGCTGCTGGACGTGACCGTGATGCCCTTCTGGACGGCGGCCTTGTTGGTGATCGCCTTGTCGAAGTTGATCGACACGGGCATGCCGACGCCGACGGTGGAACCGTCGTCCGGGGTGAAGTTGCCTATGAAGCTGTTGGCCGGGGAGACCGTGGTGAACGAGCCGTTCTCGTGGGCGACGCGGCCCTTCGAGTCCTTGGCGGCCGCCGCGACCTTGTAGGTGGTGGAGCGCTCCAGCTGCGTGCTGGGCTTCCAGGTCTTCTTGTCGGGGGACAGCGCGCCGGAGACGGTCTTGCCGTCGGCGGACGTCATCGTCACATCCGTGAGCGTGCCCTTGCTGACAGTGACGGAGGCCGAGTTGTTGATCGAGGCGTTGCTCGAGCCGTCCTTGGGCGTGATCGTGATCTGGGCCGCGGAAGTCTTCTGAGCCGCGGCCTCGTCGACCTTGGCCTGCGAACTGTCGCTACCCGAGGCGTCCGCGTTGCCGTCGGAGCAGGCCGAGAGCACCAGCACACCGCCGAGCAGTGCGGACGCGGCCAACAGGCCCTTGCGCCGCTTACTGTCCGTCATCACACGCTTCTCCATCGTTGCCGAATACGCGAAAAACCCCGAGATATCCCGGTTACGAATTTTCAACGTCAAGACCGGTTCGTCCCGTTCCGCATTCCTCGAATGTGTGGGGCACACCACGTCCGCCCGGGACGGGTGGTGCACTGTCGGTCCGTGCGCCCCCTGAGACGACGAAACCCCGGGCGGTGGTTGCCGCCCGGGGTCACGAATTCCCCAGAACGCTCAGCCGATGCCGCCCTCTTCGCCGTCGTCCTCAACATCATCCTCGTCGAGATCCCAGTCCGGCGAATCAGGGTCGTACTCGATCCGCTCGCTGGACCAGGAGGCCTGCTGGAGTTCGACCCCCGGGACGTCACTGATCAGGTCGAAGGGGTCGACGAGATAGGCCAGGGCCTCCGCCGTGTCTTCCGTCACAGTGCTCTCGGCGTGCGCCCGTTCCTCTTCCGGCATCTCCGGATCGGCGGATTCCTCCGCAAGCCGGCGCAGCGCCGCCTTGGTCACCGCGTCCGCGTCGTCCACTTCGAGGACCAGCTCCACCTGAAGCCGTACAAAACGTGTTGTCTCTGGAGTGCTCATGACCGGAGCGTACGGCTGAAACCTACCGTGACTTTCCTGTGACCCGCGCCTTTCACTAACATCGCCTCACACGGCCAATTCGCCAGCGTCACAAGGGGATCGATATTCCGTGTCATCCGCGCGCCGCCCGTTGCTGACCGCCACCGCCGCGGGCACCGTCCTGTGCGCCCTGTGGTTCGTCCCGTCCGCCAACGCGACCCAGGACGACCCGGCCGGGGCGGCGTCCCCGGCTGCTCCAGCGGCGCAGGTGACCCAGCAGGCCAGAGCGATGTCCCAGGTCACCGCCGAGACGGCCGAGAACACCACGGCCACGGGGACCACCGAGATCACCGGGGACGGCACGCGCCTCGCCGACACCGGAAGCTTCGACACCACGCCGTACGTCCTCGGCGGCACGCTCTTCCTCTGCCTGGGCGCGGGGTTCGTGGCGTATTCGGTACGGCGAGAGCGGCTGGACTTCTGAACCGGGCCGCCCCGCCGCCTACTTGAGCCCCCGCCGAGAGGTCCGGGGCCCCTGGGTCGGGGCCCCGGAGCGGCTCACCGCAACGGGCCGGTGACGGTCTCGGCCGCCGCGACGAGCCCGCCATCACGGACGAAGGCGTCGGCGGCGGCCAGATCGGGCGCCAGGAAGCGGTCCGGTCCCGGACCCTGTACGCCCGCGGCCCGTACGGCCTCGATGACGGCCCGCGAGGCGGGCGCCGGGTCGAGGCCCTCGCGCAGCTCGATGGCGCGGGTGGCGGCGTACAGCTCGATGGCGATGATCCGGGTGAGGTTGTCGACGGCGGTGCGCAGCTTGCGCGCGGCCGACCAGCCCATCGAGACGTGGTCCTCCTGCATGGCGGAGGAGGGGATGGAGTCCGCGGACGCCGGTACGGCGAGCCGCTTCATCTCACTGACCAGGGCCGCCTGCGTGTACTGGGCGATCATCAGCCCGGAGTCCACGCCGGCGTCGTCCGCGAGGAACGGCGGCAGGCCGTGGCTGCGGTTCTTGTCGAGCAGGCGGTCGGTGCGCCGCTCGGCGATGGAGCCGAGGTCGGCGGCGGCGATGGCGACGAAGTCGAGCACGTAGGCGACCGGAGCGCCGTGGAAGTTGCCGTTCGACTCCACTCGGCCGTCGGGCAGGACGACGGGGTTGTCGACGGCGGCGGCGAGCTCGCGCTCCGCGACCAGGCGGGCGTGCGCGAGGGTGTCCCGGCCGGCGCCCGCGACCTGCGGGGCGCAGCGCACGGAATACGCGTCCTGGACGCGCGGCGCGTCGTCCTGGTGGTGCCCGGTGAGGCCCGAACCCTTCAGCACCGCCAGCATGTTGCCGGCCGCGGCGGCCTGGCCGGGGTGCGGCCGGATGGCGTGCAGTCCGGGCGCGAGCACCTTGTCCGTGCCGAGCAGCGCCTCCAGGCTGAGGGCGGCGGTGACGTCGGCGGACTTGTAGAGGGTGTCGAGGTCGGCGAGAGCCATGACCAGCATGCCGAGCATGCCGTCGGTGCCGTTGAGGAGGGCGAGCCCCTCCTTCTCGCGCAGCTCGACCGGCGTGATGTTGTGCTCGGCGAGGAGTTCACCGGCGGGGCGCACGACCCCGTCGGGGCCCTCGGCGTCGCCCTCTCCCATCAGGGTCAGCGCGCAGTGCGACAGCGGGGCGAGGTCGCCGGAGCAGCCGAGGGAGCCGTACTCGTGCACGACCGGGGTGATCCCGGCGTTGAGCACGTCGGCCATGGTCTGGGCGACCTCCGGCCGCACGCCGGTGCGCCCCGAGCAGACGGTCTTCAGCCGCAGGAACATCAGCGCCCGCACGACCTCCCGCTCGACCCTCGGTCCCATGCCGGCGGCGTGCGAGCGGACGATGTTGCGCTGCAGCTGGGCACGGAGTTCCGGGCTGATGTGCCGGGTCGCCAGGGCGCCGAATCCGGTGCTGACGCCGTAGACCGGCTCCGGCTTGGCCGCCAGCGCGTCCACGATCTCCCGGGCCGCCGCGAGGGCCGCGACCGCCTCCGCCGACAGCTCGACGCGAGCGCCGCCGCGCGCCACGGCGAGGACGTCGGACGCGGTGACGTCGGACGTCCCCACCACCACAGAGTGCATATTCATATTCAGGAGCGTACGCATTGAAAGTCACGATGTCACTAGTGGGGGACGGGTTCGCCCCTTACTCCCAGGGGCATGCACCACCCCCTCATGGCCACGCGGCGCCTCACGGTCTGCGGCCGCGGAAGCGGCGGCGTTCCGCCGGAACCTGCGGCGACGGGGTGTCCGCGAGGCGTACGACCGGATCGTCCGGGCCCTCCCGGCCCGCGACCACCGGCCGGTCCGCGCGGACCGCCTTGGCCTGGTACTGCGCCGCGTCGGCGAGCCGGAACAGACGGCGGGCGGAGCGGACGGGACCGATGGCATCGTCGGTCGACGCGACCCCGCAGGCGACCCCCTCCCCCAGCTCCAACTCCGCGGCGCGGCGACACAGTTCGTCCGCCGCCTTGACCACGTCGTCGGCCGTGGCCCCCTCCACGAGCAGACAGAACTCGTCGCCGCCGAGACGCGCCGCAAGGGCGCCCGGCAGCATCGCCCCGCACAGCGACAGCACGGAGCCGAAGCGCTCCAGGAGCCGGTCGCCGACCGCGTGCCCCTGGCTGTCGTTGACCTGCTTGAGCCCGTTGAGGTCGCAGACGACGAGGCTGACCCCCACACCCTCGGTGCGGTGCCGCTCGATGGCCTCGTCGAGGCGCATGTCGACGGCGCGGCGATTGGCGAGCCCGGTGAGCGCGTCGGTGTACGCGAGCCGCTGCGCCTCCTCCAGCCGCTCGCTCTGCGCGATGCCCGCGGCCACGACCGCCGCGAGCACGGTGGCGAAGTCGGCGTCGGCCCGGCCGAAGACCGGCGCCCCGGTCGCGCGCGCGACGTACAACTCGCCCCAGGCGCGGCCGTGCAGCACGATCGGGGCGACCACGCAGCAGCCGCGCCCGCGCCGGCGCAGGGCGGCGACGCGCTGGTGGAAGTAGCCGGGACGGCCGGCGGCGAGACCCTCGGCCGTCTCGACCCAGGCGTTGGGGCCGCCGCCACCCACCCACCGCTCGTGCAGGAACTCGGTGATCTCGGGGAACTGGTGCACCGGATAGGCCTCGGCCTCCGGGAACTGCTCCTCGTCCGGGTTGCGCCTCCCCACGTTCACGAGGACCCGCAGCCGCCCGCGCTCCCGCTCCCACACCGACAGCGCGGCGAAGCTCCCGTCCAGCGCCCGGCACGCGCCGAGTGCGGCGGCACGCCATGACTCCGGCGAAGTGCGCGCCGCCGCCATCCCCTGCGCCAACGCCACCACGGCCGCGAGCCGCTCGTCCTCACCCATCACTCCAGGTTAGGTATCTTTTGGGCGATTCGGGGCATTGGGTCGGCCCCGGCCACCCGCGGCCGGGGCACCCATGACCGGGGCGCCCGTACCCGTCACTCTCCCGGCCACTCGGGCTTCCGCTTCTCGTTGAACGCGGCCACCCCCTCCGCGCGGTCTCCCGAGAACGCCACCGACCGCCAGGCCGCGTCCTCGACCTCGAGGCCGGCCGCCAGGTCCAGCCCGTTCCCCAGCCGCAGCGCCCGCTTGGCCGCCCGCAGACCGACCGGGGAGTTGCCGGCGATCCGCTCGGCCAGGGCCAGCGCCTCCGCCCGGTCGCGCCCCTCCTCCACCAGCTGGTCCACCAGCCCCAGCTCACGCGCCTCGGCCGCCTCCAGACGCCGCGCCGAGAAGATCAGTTCGGCCGCCCGCGCCGCACCGACCCGACGGGGCAGCAACTGCGTACCGCCGCCGCCCGGGATGACGCCGACGGAGACCTCGGGCAGCCCCACCACGGCCGTGCCGTCGGCCACGATCAGGTCGCAGGACAGCGCCAGTTCGAAGCCGCCGCCCAGCGCGAAGCCGTGCACGGCGGCGATCGTCGGCATGGGCAGCTCCAGCACCCCGGTGTACGCGCCGCGGGCGACCGGCCGCTGCCGCACCAGCTCCGCGTCGCTGAGGGAGTTGCGCTCCTTGAGGTCGGCCCCGACGCAGAACGCCCGCTCGTGCGACGACGTCACGACGACCACGCGCGCGTCCCGGTCGGCGCCGAGCGCGGTGCACGCGGCCCCGATCGACCGGGCCATCTCCGTCGACACGGCGTTCATGGCCTTGGGCCGGTCCAGCACGAGCTCCGCGACATACCCGTGCCGCCGCACCAGCACGAACTCCCCGAACCGCTCCTCGCTCATGACACCCTCCGGTCGACGCGTTAACGCGGGTTAACTTCTGCCGCCCCGATCATCGCAGCCGAACACGGTCGGCGAAAGTGTCGACCCGGATACCCCCGTTCGAGTGACATACAACCCGAATTACGTCGCACCGCCCACGGCGGCGCATAGCGTGCCCTCCGCCACGGCGCATAGGGGGCGCGCGGCGGGGAGGGGTTGTCATGGGGGATACGAGGGACACGTCCTCGGGCAGTGGCAGTTCCACAGCCGGCTCCACGGACGGTCACGTCGGTGCTGCGGCGTTCCTGCGGCGCGGACGGCATCGCCGGCCCCGGCCCCGCAAGGTCCTGCTCGCCGCCGGAGGGCTCGCGCTGGCCGCCGGTGCGCTGAGCCTCGTACGCGTGGCACCCGAGTCCGGGTCCGGCGCCCCGGGCACCGCGGAGGCCGAACCCCGGCTGGACCACGGCGGCATCACCGACCGGTCGACGAACACGGCCGCGGGCGGCGGTACGGCCCCCGAGGCCCGGCCGTCGGCCACCTCCGTCATGGGCGGGACGAGCGCCACGGCACTGCCCTCCGCCTTCTCCGGCGCCACTACCGCCGTCACGTCCGTCCCCACCACCCTTCCGACCGACGTGGCGACGGCGGTGCCGGGGCGAGCGGGCGGCCCGGCCACGACCGACACCACGTCTCGGGCCCCGGCCCCGCCGACCTCCGCACCGCGGTCGACGCCCGCACCGGCCCCCGCACCGAGCAAAAGCACGGCCACTCCCGCACCGAAGCCGCCCTCGCCGCCGGCGGGCGTGTGTGTGCCGCTCATCGGGCTGTGCGTCGATCCCCTGCACCTTCCCGGTCTGCAGGAACGTTGAGGCAGGACCCGTACGAACGGGAATCGGCGGGACAGGCGAGGAAGCCGTGGGAACGGGGGGTCAGGACTCCCCGTTGCGGCGCGTGAGCAGCCACGGCTCGACCACGCCGAGTCCGCGGACCGGGCGCTGCCACATCGGACGTAGCGCGAAGCGGTACGCGGGCGGCTCCTCGCCCTCCTTCTCCGCTGCGGCCACCGCCTCGGCCGCCTCCGCCTCCGAGGCGGGCGCCTCGCCGCTGCGGATGAGCTCCTCGGCGAACGCGCTGTCGACCAGGACCGAGTCGCGTGGCGCTATCGACGTCAGCCGGGAGGCGAGGTTCACCGTCGTACCGAAGACATCGCCCATGCGGGTCGTGACGGTGCCGAACGCCATGCCCACGCGCAGCTCGGGCATCGTCTCGTCGTGCGCCATGGTCTCGATGAGGCGCAGGGCGACCTCGGCGGCGGTGCCCACGTCGTCGGCGGCGTACAGCACTTCGTCGCCCAGGGTCTTGATGAGCCGGCCACCGCGCGCGGCCACCAGGTCGGCGGCGGTCGTCTCGAAGGCCTCGACGAGTTCGCCGAGTTCCTCCTCCTCCATACGGCGGGTCAGCCGCGTGAACCCGACGAGGTCGGCGAAGCCGACCGCGAGCCGCCGGTCGACCATCTCCTCGTCGTCCGCGGCCTGGACGACCCGGCCGGCCGATGCGGCGAGCTGGCGGCGCCAGACGTAGACGAGGAACTCCTCCAGTTCGGGCAGGAGGAGCTCGACGATGGGGTACGTCACCTCGGTGCGCGTCATGCCCGGCTCGGGCGGCTCGGTCAGCCCCTCCAGGAAGGAGTCGATCTGCCACTCGGCCAGACGGGCCGTGGTCTGCCCCGTGGACCGGGCGACCTGTACGGCCATGGCCTCGCTCAGCAGGCCGGCCTCGACCAGACCGGCGAGGCGGCGCAGCGCGAGCACGTCGGCCTCGGTGAGGGCTTTGGCCTGCCCTATGTCGGCGAAGCCCATGGCCCGCCAGAAACGGGAGGCGAGTTCCATGGAGACGCCGGCGCTGCGAGCCGCCTGGAAGGGGGTGTAACGCCGTTCGGCGCCCAGGATGAGACCTTCGAGGCGCAGGGCGAGCGGGTCCCCCTCGGAGTCGGGGGTGTGGGAGTCCCCCCGCTCGAACGGCGTCGAGGATGGGTGAACGTCCTCCCGGCCCTCCGCGTCCTCGCCGGAGCCCGTGTCGTCGACGGTCACGCCTGCTGCCCTTCCGATCTGCCGCGGCCACGTATCGACCGGCCTCAACTCTACGGCAGGTGTGCGCCAGCTCACTCCGTAAGGTTTGCGGGACACGGGTGTTTGACCTCGGCTTCAGTCACCCGGCGTCGGTGGCACCGTCGTCCGGGGCCGCCGCCACCCGACCCCCGCTCGGCCTGAACGGGCCTCGTCCTCAGCCGGACGGGCCGGTTTTCCTCACGCGGGCCTCAAGTGGACGATGTCGCCCGCGCCCACCGGCTCCTGCATCCCGTCCTCCGTCGCGAGGACCAGCCTGCCGTCGCCGTCGATGGCCACCGCCTCCCCGACGAGCGACCGGTCGCCCGGCAACTCGGCCCGCACGACGCGTCCCAGCGTCGCGCAGCCCGCCGCGTACGTTTCCTGCAGGCCGCTGGCCACCGGGTCGCCCCCGGCCGAGCGCCAGCGTCCGTACCAGTCCTCCAGGGCGCGGAGCACCGCCCGTAGCAACGGGTCACGGTCCGTGGTCACCGCTCCGGCCAGCGCGAGCGATCCGGCCTGGGGGACAGGGAGTTCGTCGGCGCGGAGGGTGACGTTGATACCGACGCCGACGACCACGGCGTCGTCCCCGGCCCGCTCCGCCAGGATGCCCCCGACCTTGCGCTCCTCGTCACCGACGGTTACCAGGACGTCGTTGGGCCACTTGAGTGCCGTGTCGATGCCGGCCGCCCGTGCCAGGCCCGTGGCCACGGCGACCCCGGTGAGCAGCGGGAGCCAGCCCCAGCGCTCCACCGGGACCCCGCTCGGCGTGAGCAGGACGGAGAAGAAGAGGCCCGAGCGGGCCGGAGCCGTCCACTGGCGGTCCAGGCGGCCGCGTCCCGCCGTCTGCTCCTCGGCCACCAGGACCGTGCCCTCGGCGGCCTTGCCCGCCGCGGCCAGGGCCACCAGGTCGCTGTTCGTGGAACCGGTGCGCTGCACCAGCTCCACCTCGGACCACAGTCCGCCCTCCCGCACCAGACCCCGCCGCAACGAGGCGGCGTTGAGAGGCGGGCGGTCGAGGTCGGACCATCGGCTGCTGTTGTCGTCTGAGGCATCTCGCGGCGTCATGCAAGCCACCCTAGGTGTGGTAAACGCCGCACTGCCGATCGGTAGGCGCCGGACTACTCTACGGCTGAGTAACCGTCCCCCCTTTTTTGAGCAGGCAGGGAGCCGCATCCCGATGTCCGAGCCGGAAGAGATCGACATTCACACGACCGCGGGGAAGCTCGCGGATCTCCAGCGCCGTATCCAGGAAGCGACGCACGCCGGGTCGGAACGAGCCGTCGAAAAGCAGCACGCCAAGGGCAAGTTGACGGCCCGTGAACGCATCGAGCTGCTGATGGACGAGGAATCGTTCGTCGAACTCGACGA
>NZ_JBEYYC010000009.1:0-230569 GCF_040645355.1 Streptomyces sp. NPDC046805
CCAGGCCCCGACTCCCCGGAAGGCGAGGGTGGTGGGGAGTTCGAGGCCGCAGCGGCGAGCGGGGGCCGTCCTCCCGCCCGGGGGCGCCCCCGGGCCACGCGGCATGATCTACGCGTCCGCTCACACGACGCGGATGGAGTTGCCCTCCACCGTGATGTGCTTCGCGGGCAGCGGCTTCATCGCCGGACCGTGGGCCACTGAGCCGTCGGCGACGCGGAACTTGCTGCCGTGGCAGGGGCAGTCGATCGTGCCGTCGGCGACCCTGGCCACCGTGCAGCCCTCATGGGTGCAGATCGCGGAGAAGGCCTTGAACTCGCCCTTCTTCGGCTGCGTGACCACGATCTTCTGCACCTTGAAGATCTTGCCGCCGCCGACCGGGATGTCGGCCGTGCTCGTCAGCGCCCGCCCGGCCGGTGCGCCCGGGGACTTGGTCGGGGAGGCGGCCGCAGTCGGGGACGCGGCGGAGCCGGAGCTCTTGCCGCTGTTGCTGCACCCCATGCAGCCGACGGCGAGCGTCGCGACACCCGTCGCGAGAACCGTGCGACGCGTCGAGCTGTTGGTCATGTCGTCACTCCGAACGTAACGAAAGGAAACGTAAGGGAAGAAAAGCCGTGTTCACGCGCATCTTGGCATCGAAGCCGTGCGGGACGAAGGAACCGGGATCTTGGCGTCACCGGGTCGGCCGTCCGGCCCCGACGGGCGGGCCGCCGTCTCAGCGGGTGGGTGTCGCGCGCCCGGTCCGCGGGCTCTGACTACGCTGGACGCACCAAAGCCGACAACAGTCGACACGCACGTCAGCAAGGAGCAACGCAGTGGCGGTACGAGCGGTCCGGGGGGCCGTCCAACTGGAACGGGACGAGGCCGGCCATATGGACGAGCAGGTCGGGGCCCTGCTCACCGCCGTCCTGGAGCGGAACGGGCTGATCACGGACGACCTGATCAGCATCTGGTTCACGGCCACGCCGGACCTGCACAGCGACTTCCCGGCGGCCGCCGCGCGCAAGCTGGGCATCGTCGACGTACCGCTGATCTGCGCCCAGGAGCTGGACATCGAGGGCGCCATGCCCCGCGTCGTCCGCGTCCTCGCGCATGTCGAGTCGGACCGGTCCCGCGCCGACATGGCCCATGTCTACCTCGGTGCCGCGGCCGTCCTGCGCAAGGACATCGCCCAGTGAGGACCGCACTCGTCATCGGTACGGGGCTCATCGGCACGTCCGCCGCCCTCGCCCTGTCGCAGCGGGGCGTGATCGTCCACCTCGCCGACCACGACCCCGAGCAGGCCCGCACGGCGGCCGCGCTGGGCGCCGGCACCGACGAGGCCCCGGAGGGGCCCGTCGACCTCGCGATCGTCGCCGCCCCGCCCGCCCACGTGGCCGGTGTCCTCGCGGACGCCATGCGCCGGGGCGTGGCCCGCGGCTACATCGACGTGGCCAGCGTCAAGGGCGGCCCGCGCCGCGAGCTGGAGGCGCTCGGCCTGGACCTCTCGTCGTACATCGGCACGCACCCCATGTCGGGCCGCGAGAAGTCCGGCCCGCTCGCCGCGAGCGCCGACCTGTTCGAGGGCCGCCCCTGGGTGCTGACGCCCACCCGGGACACCGACACCGAGGTGCTGAACCTCGCCCTGGAGCTGGTCTCGCACTGCCGGGCCGTGCCGGTCGTCATGGACGCCGACGCCCACGACCGCGCCGTCGCCCTCGTCTCGCACATGCCCCACCTCGTCTCCAGCATGGTCGCCGCGCGCCTGGAGAACGCCGAGGAGGCGGCCGTACGGCTGTGCGGGCAGGGCATCCGGGACGTGACCCGGATCGCCGCCTCCGACCCCCGGATGTGGATCGACATCCTGTCCGCGAACCCGGGTCCGGTCGCCGACCTCCTCGCGGACGTCTCCACCGACCTCGACGAGACCGTCCGCGCCCTGCGCGCGCTGCAGTCCTCCGACGAGTCCAAGCGGCGCGAGGGCGGCGCAGGCATCGAGGACGTGCTGCGCCGGGGCAACGCGGGGCAGATCCGCGTCCCGGGCAAGCACGGCAGCGCTCCGCGTGTGTACGAGACGGTCGCCGTCCTCATCGACGACCAGCCGGGCCAGTTGGCCCGCATCTTCGCCGACGCCGGGGTGGCCGGGGTCAATATCGAGGACGTACGCATCGAGCACGCGACCGGTCAGCAGGCCGGCCTGGTGCAGCTCATGGTGGAGCCGAAGACGGCCCCGGTCCTGAGCGCCGCGCTGCGGGATCGGGGCTGGGCACTGCGGCAGTGACGGGTCGGGGAGAGGTCAGGGACTCCGGCCGGGAGAGGTCGGGGAGAGGTCAGGGGCTCCGGCCGTGATGAGGGCTCGCGGGAGCCAGTAACCTTGTGCGGGGCGCACGTGCGCCCCGCATCCCACCCACCACCCTTCACCAGGAAGGTGTCCTCCGTGGAAAACGGCGCCGCCCGGACCGCCCTGCCCGTGATTGTCGCGATCGACGGCCCCTCCGGCACGGGCAAGTCGAGCACGTCGAAGGCCGTGGCCGCGCAGCTCGGCCTGAGCTACCTGGACACCGGGGCCCAGTACCGGGCGATCACCTGGTGGATGGTGAACAACGGGATCGACCTGGACGACCCGACCGCGATCGCCGCCGTGGCCGGCAAGCCGGAGATCATCTCGGGCACCGACCCGTCCGCCCCGACGATCACCGTCGACGGCACCGACGTGGCCGGCCCGATCCGCACCCAGGAGGTCACCTCCAAGGTCAGCGCCGTCAGCGCGGTGGCCGAGGTGCGCGCCCGGATCACCGAGCTGCAGCGCACGCTGGCCGCCTCCGCCGAGACCGGCATCGTCGTCGAGGGCCGTGACATCGGTACGACCGTGCTGCCCGACGCCGACCTGAAGATCTTCCTCACCGCCTCGCCGGAGGCCCGCGCGGCCCGCCGCAGCGGCGAGCTCAAGGGCACCGACGTGCACGCCACCCGCGAGGCGCTGATCAAGCGGGACGCGGCCGACTCCAGCCGCAAGACCTCGCCGCTCGCCAAGGCGGACGACGCGGTCGAGGTCGACACCTCCGAGCTCACGCTGCCGCAGGTCATCGAGTGCGTCGTCACCCTCGTCGAGGAGAAGCGGGCCGGTAAGTGACCATGCCTTCCGCTCCGTCGGAAAGAGGCGCCGAGGTCGGGCGGCGCATCGGCGTCGGCCTGATGTACGGGCTGTGGAGGCCGCGCGTGCTCGGCGCCTGGAAGGTGCCCGCGAGCGGCCCGGCGATCCTCGCCGTCAACCACTCCCACAACATAGACGGCCCGATGGTCATGGGCGTGGCGCCCCGGCCGACGCACTTCCTGATCAAGAAGGAGGCGTTCGTCGGGCCCCTCGACCCCTTCCTGCAGGGCATCGGCCAGCTGAAGGTGGACCGCAACGGCACCGACCGCACCGCCGTCACCCGGGCGCTCGGCGTCCTGGAGGACGGCGGCGTCCTCGGTATCTTCCCCGAGGGCACCCGGGGCGAGGGCGACTTCGCCTCGCTGCGCGCCGGGCTCGCGTACTTCGCGGTGCGCAGCGGCGCGCCGATCGTGCCGGTGGCGGTGCTGGGAAGCTCCGAGCGGCAGGGGCGGTTGATAAAGGCGCTGCCCCCGCTGCGCTCCCGCGTCGACGTCGTCTTCGGCGACCCGTTCGAGGCGGGCGACGGAAGCGGGCGGCGTACGCGCAGGGCACTGGACGAGGCGACCGAGCGCATACAGAAGCAGCTCACCGCCCACCTGGAAGACGCCAGGCGCCTCACCGGGCGTTAGGCGACACTTGAGTAGTGGATCACCGTATGTGCGGTGCTCCACCGATCACCACGATGAACGACGAGGTACGGACTTCATGAACGAGCAGAACCAGCCCGACGGCTCGGCCGAGCACGAGTACGACCACGGGGCGCTCGGCGACGCCGAGTACGCGGAGTTCATGGAGCTCGCCGCCGAAGAGGGCTTCGACATCGAGGACGTCGAGGGCGCCATCGAGGCGGCGGGTCATGGCCCGCTGCCCGTGCTGGCCGTCGTCGGCCGCCCCAACGTCGGCAAGTCGACCCTGGTCAACCGGATCATCGGCCGCCGCGAAGCGGTCGTCGAGGACAAGCCGGGCGTCACCCGCGACCGTGTGACCTACGAGGCCGAGTGGGCGGGCCGCCGCTTCAAGGTCGTCGACACCGGCGGCTGGGAGCAGGACGTCCTCGGCATCGACGCCTCCGTGGCCGCGCAGGCCGAGTACGCGATCGAGGCGGCCGACGCGGTCGTCTTCGTCGTCGACGCCAAGGTCGGCGCGACCGACACAGACGAGGCGGTCGTACGCCTGCTGCGCAAGGCCGGCAAGCCCGTCGTCCTGGCCGCCAACAAGGTCGACGGCCCGAGCGGCGAGGCCGACGCGTCCTACCTGTGGTCCCTCGGTCTCGGCGAGCCGCACCCCGTCTCCGCCCTGCACGGCCGCGGCACCGGCGACATGCTGGACGCCGTCCTGGAGGCGCTGCCTCAGGCCCCGGCGCAGACCTTCGGCGCGGCCGTCGGCGGCCCGCGCCGCATCGCGCTGATCGGCCGCCCGAACGTCGGCAAGTCCTCGCTGCTGAACAAGGTGGCCGGCGAGGAGCGCGTCGTCGTCAACGAACTGGCGGGCACCACCCGCGACCCGGTCGACGAGCTCATCGAACTCGGCGGAGTGACCTGGAAGTTCGTCGACACGGCCGGTATCCGCAAGCGCGTCCACCTCCAGCAGGGCGCCGACTACTACGCCTCCCTGCGCACGGCCGCGGCCGTCGAGAAGGCCGAGGTCGCCGTCATCCTGCTGGACGCCACCGAGAACATCTCGGTGCAGGACCAGCGCATCATCACCATGGCCGTCGAGGCGGGCCGCGCGGTGGTGGTCGCGTACAACAAGTGGGACACCCTCGACGAGGAGCGCCGCTACTACCTGGAGCGGGAGATCGAGACCGAGCTCGGCCAGGTCGCCTGGGCGCCCCGCGTCAACGTCTCGGCGCGCACCGGCCGCCACATGGAGAAGCTGGTCCCGGCGATCGAGACGGCCCTCGCCGGCTGGGAGACCCGCGTCCCCACCGGCCGCCTGAACGCCTTCCTCGGCGAGCTGATCGCCGCCCACCCGCACCCGGTCCGGGGCGGTAAGCAGCCGCGCATCCTGTTCGGCACGCAGGCCGGCACCAAGCCCCCGCGGTTCGTCCTCTTCGCCTCCGGCTTCATCGAGGCGGGCTACCGGCGCTTCATCGAGCGCCGCCTGCGCGAGGAGTTCGGCTTCGAGGGCACCCCGATCCACATCTCGGTGCGGGTGCGCGAGAAGCGCGGCGCGAAGAAGAAGTAGAGCCGGTACGACGTGAAGGGGCGGCCCCTGCCGAGGGGCCGCCCCTTCACGTCGTCGTCACCTCGTCCGCCGTACGTCACGCCCCCCGACGCGGGGCGGGCGGCAGCGCCGGGAGGACGTGGTGCATCCCGGTGTCCTGCCGCCCGAGTGTCCCGACCCGGTGCCACTGCGGCAGCTGCCCGGTGCCGTAGCGCGCGCTGTTCGCGCCCGCGCTGTACGCGCTGTACGAGTTCGAGCCGTACAACCCCGCGCCGTACGACCCCGCGTGCGTGCCGGTGCTGTGCGGGGCGTACCCGAAGGCCGTGAACTCCAGCTCCTCCTCGCCGCTGCGGTCGCCCGGCAGGGTCCGGAAGGCCTTGACCCACTCCGCCTTGAGCATGTCGTAGATCGGCGTGGCCGAGGGCGTGTTCCGGGAGTCCTGTGCCGTCCGGGCGGACGGCACGGCGGAGAAGGGGAGCCGGCGGGGAGGAACGTCGTATGCGTGCACGTATGTCCAAACGACCCCGCCCTCAAAGGGATGCGGTTGCGGGGCACCCCGTTGCGGCATGCCGTGCACGCCCTCAGGTGCCCGCGAGCGGCAGCGTGGCCGCGACCAGCATCCCGCCCGCGGCCGCCCGGTCCAGCGCGTCCCGCAGCAGGTCCTCCCTCGGCTGCCGCCCGATGGAGCCGACCGGCGCCGCGAACATGAGCACCTGCTGGTGCTTGTTGGCGGCCGCCCGCCAGCTGTCGGTGACCTGCAGCGGCTGGTGCGCCTGCCACCAGGCCACCGGCTGACCGCCGTCCGCCCCGGGCTGGAGCACCGCGTGGAGCTGACCGACGGCCAGCAGGACCGACCAGCCGTGCAGCACCGGAGGCGCCGCGGCCAGTGCGGTCACCGGCATGAACCCCTGCTCGATGAGCAGCGGCAGGAAGTCGTCGCCGCTCCCCATCGTGCCGGGGCGCACGATCGGCGCGGTCGGCTCCACGACGAGCGCCGGGTGCAACTCCCCGGCGATCAGGACGAGTCCGCTGGTCACCCCGAGCACGGCCTGCTGGGGCACGGCCGTCTGCGGCGCCCCGCCGCCGGCGGCGTCGCCGTTGATGGAGCGGACCGCGCCCTGCAGTTGCTCCTCGGTGACCTGAACGACCTGCGAGGGCAGGCAGCCGGCGTGGGCGAAGGCGAGGACGGCGGTCTCGTCCCCGATGAACAGGACGGTGCTGGTGCGCTCCTGCTCGGAGTCGCCCGGGGTACGGCACGACGTGCAGTCGTAACTGCCCGGGGCGTTCTCTCCGGCGAGCAGCCGGTCGGCTTCTTCGTCGCCGATCTCGGCGCGTACGGCGTCGCTGACGTCGAGCATGCGCGGCACGGTGGCTCCCTCGGGATGCGGTGCGGTGCGACCGGGTGGCTCCCGGCCCATGAGCCCCGGGGTTCCGGGCTCATGAAGGAGACAACGGGCGAGCTGTGGCGGGAGTCACGCATCGAACAGATCGGAATCGAACTGTCCGTCGCCCAGGGTCATCTGCGGCGCGGAATCGGTTACACCATGTCAACTCCTCGGAAAGTAATGGCATTTGACCCGGTGAAGTGAGTCACAGATCGACTGAGCGCCTGGTCGACAAATCGTGAAATCAGCGAATCAAACGGGTGACCGAAACGCGTTGATACCCGCGGTAACACCCAACTGGCCTGGAATGACAGGGCGTTGGTTGATATCAGCCCCCTCCGCTCTTTAGATTCCTCCGCCGTGTGCAACGAGCACCGCTCGGGAACGTCCGCCCGCCGCACCAGGCAAGCACGATCGCAGCACCGGCTCAGGCGGACGGGACGGAGCGCGACGACCGCGACCATGCGCGGGACGTCGCGCCCCGGCCTGGGGGACCCCGAGTCAGTGGAGAGGGATTTCCATGTCCGAATGTGCCGATACCACCCGCGACTTCGCCAGCGACACCGCCTGCGCCGACACCGCCCGCGACGCGTCCCGTGACGGCCGCGCCCGCAGGACGCGTACGGCAGCGGTCCTCGCCGGCGCTGCACTGCTCGCCCCGCTCGGACTGCTGGCCGCGACCGGCAGCGCCGCGGCGGCGGACAGCGGGGTGTGGGACCGCATCGCCCAGTGCGAGAGCGGCGGCAACTGGCACATCAACACCGGCAACGGCTACTACGGCGGACTGCAGTTCTCCGCCGGAACCTGGCGCGCGTACGGCGGCTCCGCCTACGCCGCGACGGCCGACGGGGCCACCAGGTCCCAGCAGATCGCCGTCGCCGCCCAGGTCCAGCGCGCCCAGGGCTGGGGCGCATGGCCGGTCTGCTCGGGGCGGGCCGGAGCATCCGGCGCCGCACCCGGGGCCGCCTCCGGTACGGCGGCCACGCACAGGACGTCGACACCGGCCAAGTCACCGTCCAAGGCGGCCCCGTCGCATCCGGCGAAGGCGCCGCAGCGCACGACGGCCCACGCCGACCGGGGCGCCTCCCGAGGCGACTACACCGTCCGTGAGGGCGACACGCTGAGCGGCATCGCCACCCGGCACGGGACCACCTGGCAGCGGGTCTACGCCGTCAACAAGTCCGTCATCGGCGGTGATCCCGACCTGATCGTGCCCGGCCAGCGCCTCGCGCTCTGATCCGCACGAGTCCCGCACGAGCCCCGCCCGGCCGCCCGGCCCGGCGGGGCTCGTCCTTGCCGTGACCGGCGATGCCGTATCCGGCGATGTCGCATCCGGTGATCAGGCCGGCTCGGGACCGGCCGGCTCGGGCTCCGGCGCGGGCCGGGCCGCCTCCAGCGCCGCGTACTCGGGATGGTGCAGGTCGAACGCCGGGGACTCGGAGCGGATCCGGGGCAGCGTGATGAAGTTGTGCCGGGGCGGCGGACACGAGGTCGCCCACTCCAGCGAGCGGCCGAAGCCCCAGGGGTCGTCGGTCTCGACCTTCTCGCCGTACTTGGCGGTCTTCCAGACGTTGTAGAGGAACGGCAGCGTCGACAGGCCGAGCAGGAAGGCGCCGATCGTCGAGACGGTGTTCAGCGCCGTGAAGCCGTCCGCGGCCAGATAGTCGGCGTACCGGCGCGGCATGCCCTCGGCCCCCAGCCAGTGCTGCACCAGGAACGTGGTGTGGAAGCCGACGAAGAGCGTCCAGAACTGGATCTTCCCGAGCCGCTCGTCGAGCATCTTGCCCGTGAACTTCGGCCACCAGAAGTAGAAGCCGGCGAAGATCGCGAAGACGACCGTACCGAAGACGACGTAGTGGAAGTGGGCGACCACGAAGTACGTGTCCGTGACGTGGAAGTCGATCGGCGGCGACGCCAGGATCACTCCGGTCAGCCCACCGAACAGGAACGTCACCAGGAAGCCGCAGGACCACAGCATCGGCGTCTCGAAGGACAGCGACCCCTTGATCATGGTCCCGGTCCAGTTGAAGAACTTCACGCCCGTCGGCACCGCGATCAGGAACGACATGAAGGAGAAGTACGGCAGCAGCACCGCGCCCGTGGCGAACATGTGGTAGGCCCACACCACGACCGACAGGCCGGTGATCGCCATCGTCGCGGCGACCAGCGTCAGATAGCCGAAGACCGGTTTCCGGCTGAAGACCGGCAGGATCTCCGTGATGATCCCGAAGAACGGCAGCGCGATGATGTACACCTCGGGATGCCCGAAGAACCAGAACAGGTGCTGCCACAGCAGCCCTCCGCCGTTGGCCGCGTCGAACACGTGCGAGCCGAACCGCCGGTCCGCCTCCAGCACCAGCAGCGCGGCCGCGAGCACCGGGAACGCCAGCAGGATCAGGATCGACGTGAACAGCGTGTTCCACGTGAAGATCGGCATCCGGAACATCGTCATGCCCGGGGCGCGCATCCCGATGATCGTGGTGATGAAGTTGACCGCGCCGAGGATGGTCCCGAAGCCGGCCAGCGCCAGCCCCATGATCCACAGGTCGGGGCCCACGCCGGGGGAGTGGGCGCCGTCGTTGAGCGGCGCGTAGGCGAACCAGCCGAAGGCGGCGGGACCCTCGGGCACCGCCAGCGAGCCCAGCACGATCAGGCCGCCGAACAGGAACAGCCAGTACGACAGCATGTTCAGCCGCGGGAACGCGACGTCCGGGGCGCCGATCTGGAGCGGCATCAGCTCGTTGGCGAAGCCCGCGAAGCTCGGCGTCGCGAACAGCAGCAGCATGATCGTGCCGTGCATGGTGAACAGCTGGTTGAACTGGTGGTTGTCGACGAGCTGCAGCCCGGGACGCGCGAGTTCGGCGCGCATCAGCAGCGCCATGACCCCGCCGGCCAGGAAGAAGACGAACGAGGTGATCAGATAGAGGTGGCCGATCTTCTTGTGGTCGGTGGTGGTGAGCCAGTCCACCACCAGCCGGCCCTGCCGGTGGCCCCGCGCGGGCCGCTGTGCCGCGTCCACGGTCTCGGTCCCCATCGCTCGCTCGCCCCTCCGCTTCTCGCGCCCGGCTCCGCCGCCCCTCGCGGCCTGCCTGCCCGCGGCACGCCGGCCCGCGAGCTCACGCCATGATGCTCGCGTCGGCCTCCGCTCCGACAGGGGGCGTCGGGACGTTCTGTGCCGGAGCCATGAAATTCCTGTCCGGCGTCTGTTCCGGTCGATGCCGGGTGGATTCGGAATGGAATGGGCGCCCGGAACCGTACGCGATCGTTCCTTCCGGCGCTTTCCGCCGGATTGTTCGAAGGGCCTGTCGGGGGTCTGTCCGGTACACGGGAATTACGTTCGAAAGCGCCGGTAAGGCGCGCGGATACATTCGTATGCGTGACGGATTTCCGCCGAAACGACTGTCGAGGTCCTGTGACAGAAGTGTGACCGGAGGGGGACGCGTGCCCTCGGTGACCGCCCACTTCCGTGGCCGTCGGCTGGGGCCTAGCGTGGCCGCATGGCATCGATACCGACTCCGCCCGCGGAGCCCCAGGACAGCCCGGCCGGGTACGTCGGCCTCGACGCGGCGGACGCCGAGCGGCTCGCGCGGGAGCGCGGATGGTCGACGGTGCGGTCGCTGCCGCCGGGCGCGATCATCACGATGGAGTACCGGACGGGGCGGCTGAACTTCGAGGTGCGCGACGGCCGGGTGGCCCGCGCCTGGAAGGGCTGAGCGACGACGGCCGAGCGGCCGACGGCCGAGGGACGACGAAGGCCCCGCTCCTGGAACCCGAGGGATCCAGGAGCCGGGGCCTTCGTCGCCGTGCGGGGGTGGTGGTGCGTACCGGCCCCGCCGACGTGGTCGCCGTCGGCCGCCCGTCAGGGGCGGGCCGCCGGGGCGGGGCCGCGCGGGACGCGGTCCGCGTGCGGTGGGCGGCGGCTGCCGGCCGGGGTGACCGGGCTGCGCTCCGAGCGGGTCGTGTGCGGGCCCGGCGCCAGGTGGATCGGCGCCCGGGGCGAGCGGACCGAGGCGACCGGCTCGGGCGCCGGGTCGGCGGGGGCGGAGCGCGGCTTGAGCACCACCGGGACCGGGGCGGTCGGCGTGGCCGCGGGGACTCCTCCGGGCCGAGCGGGTTCGAGCGCGGGAGCGGGGACCATGCGGCCGCGGCGGGCGCGCCAGCCATCGCGCAGGTCGAAGAGCGCGGTCTCGATCCTGGCGATCACCGGCTCGACCCACGGCAGCGCCAGCAGGATCAGCAGTCCCGCGGCCCAGCCCAGCAACACGTCGCTCAGCCAGTGCGTACCGAGGTAGACGGTGGTGAGACCGACGCCGAGCGACGTCACCGCCGACAGCGCGGACAGCCAGCGGCGGGCGCGCGGCGTGGAGGCCAGATAGGCCAGGATGCCCCAGGTCACCACCGCGTTGGCGGTGTGGCCGCTGGGGAATATATCGCCGCCCAGGACCATCTCGTTGGCGCCGATCGTGGTGGCGTAGTGCGGTCCGAGCCGCCCCATGCCGAGCTTGGCGGCGCCGACCGTGATGTTCAGCAGCAGAAGCGAGGCGCCGAGGGTCAGCAGCGGGCGGAGGGTGTGCTGCCGCCAGGAGCGCCAGCCCAGCCACGCCGCGACCATCACGGCGGTGGGGCCGCGCTGGCCGAGCACCACGTAGTAGTCGAGGAAAGCGTGGATCTGCGGCCACTGCTGGTACGGCCGGAAGAACATGACCTGCCAGTCGAGCCGGACCAGCCACGAAGTGGTGACCACGGCCCACACGATGGCGACGTAGAAAGCCAGGGTCGCGGAGAACAGCACGACCCGGTGGCGGCTCATCTTCGGCACATCGATGTGGGCCGGTCGTTCCGGCTCACGGTCCAGCCTGGCGAACACCCGGTCCAGACGGGTGAGGTTTCGTTCGGTACGCACCCAATGGACGTTACAGCGAGTGAGCTCGCGCTCTGGTCGAATCAGGGGCTTTGTGATGACGATGTGATGTGGGAAACCTCTCAGAAGGGTCGGCATTACCGGGAAATCGGCAATCCCCGGCGGGCGTCCGCGCCAATTCCTTTGATCATTCCGGTTGGCGATTTTATGCCACTTATGAATTCGTTCACCGAATGATGGGGCTGAATTACCCGGGCGCTCATCGATCGCCCGGCGGCGATCACGGTGGACCGGAGCCGTTCAGCCAGAACGCGCCGTAGACCGCCGAAGCCACCGCGACACCGACCGTGACCAGCACGGATCTGGACGTGCGCAGGCGTGCGAGGGCCAGCGCGAGCGGCAGCAGCAGAGGGAAGGCCGGCAGCAGCAGACGCGGTTTCGACCCGAAGTAACTCGACGCGCACAGGGCGAGCGCGGTGACGACTCCCGTGTACACCAGCAGCGGAAGCGTCTGACGCTGCCGTATGCCCGTCACGTACAGGCGGATCACCAGGACGACCCCGATGATCAGTGCCACTCCGGTGAGGGCCGACGGAATTGACGTGAACTTGTCGGCGATGAAGCGGGCGAAGGCGTACCCGCCGTCGAAGCCGTTGCGCCAGCCCGCCTGCACGTCCAGATAGCCGAGCGGGCCCTTGCCGGTGCGCCGGCCGACCCACAGGACATAGGCGGCGGTGCCGAGGGGAGCGATGAGCATCCCGAGGGCCCGGCGCCAGGGCGGGGCGGCCGGGGCGGGGGAGAGGGAGGGGGCGCGTGTGGAGCTCCACGCGCCGGTCGGTGCCGGCACGCGCCCGTCGTGGGCCTCGTCGGCCGGATCGGGGGCGCGTCCGTCGCTGCGCGCGCCCGGTGAAGCGGCCACGCGCCGATCTCGCACGAACGGGGCAGTGCCCGCCACCCACACCGCCGCGGCCACGGCGAGGCCCACCGGCCGGGTCAGCCCCGCCAGCGCGGCCAGTGTTCCCGCGGTCAGCCACCGGCCGGTCAGCACCGCGTACAGCGACCAGGCGGCCAGCGCCGTGAACAGTGACTCGCTGTACGCCATCGACTGCACGATCCCCACGGGCAGCACGGCCCACAGCAGGACGGCGCACATCCCCACCCGGCCGCCGTACACGTGCTCCGCGACCGCGAAGATCCCTCCGGCCGCGGCGAGCGAGGCGAGCAGGCTGACCGCGAAACCGGCGTCGGCGTACGACAGCGGCGTCAGCGCGTGCAGCAGCCGCTCCAGCCAGGGCAGCAACGGGAAGAAGGCCAGGTTGGAGTGGACGTCGCCGTTCGGCAGCCGCACCTCGTAGCCGTAGCCCAGGTCGGCGACCCGTGTGTACCAGAGCGCGTCCCAGCGGGCGGTGAGCAGCGTGTACGCGTTCTTGCCGCGCGCCGCGCTCCACACCGCCAGCACCACCAGACCCAGGGCGCGCACGGCCGCGTACCCGAGCAGGGCCGGGGCCGCACGGCGCGGCAGGGGGAGGGCGCGGGTCGGTGGCACGCGCGTCACGAGATCGGTCACGGGCTCGATTATCGACCGGGCGCGAAGCCTGACCGCCCGCCGGAACGTGGTCAAGGGGAGGGGAAGTGGTGTACACCACATGGGTTCCCTGAGGAGTCTGAGAGGTCCACCACGTGCCCGGGGAGCGAACTCGCGTACGCTGACGTGTCACTCGCGCTGGTACGGCGCGGGCCGGAGCCGCCCCGCTGCTCCGGCTACGACGGGGAAATTCCCACCCCGCCGGTTCGCCGCACGCGAGGGAAAGTCTGGGAGGTACGTACATGTCCGGGACGACCGCGGCCGCCATTCGGCTGCGCCGTCGGCCGGCCGGAGCCGGTGCCAACCGCTGGGTCGTCCTCGTCGTCCTCTGCGTCAGCCTGCTGCTCGTCGCCGTCGACGCCACCGTGCTGCACGTGGCGGTACCCGCCGTCAGCGAGGACCTCAAGCCCAGCGCGATAGAACTGCTCTGGATCGTCGACATCTATCCACTGGTCTGCGCGTCGCTGCTGATCCTGTTCGGCACGCTCGGCGACCGGGTGGGCCGCAGACGCATTCTGCTGCTCGGTTACGCCCTGTTCGGCGTCGCGTCCGCGGTGGCGGCCCTCTCCACCAGTGGCGAGATGCTGGTCCTCGCGCGCGCGATGCTCGGCGTCGGCGGCGCGATGATCATGCCCGCCACGCTGTCGATCCTGCGCCAGGTCTTTCCCGACCGGCGGGAGCGCGCGCTGGCCATCGGCGTCTGGAGCGCGGTGGCCGCGGTGGGAGCCGCGGTCGGTCCGCTGCTCGGCGGCCTCCTGCTGGAGCACTTCTGGTGGGGCTCCGTCTTCCTGGTCAACATCCCGCTGATGCTGGTGAGCCTGCCGGTCGGCCGTCTTCTGCTGCCCGAGTCGACGGGCGAGCGCGACGGTCCCTGGGACGTGGTCGGTGCGCTGATGGCGGCGGCCGGACTGTTCGGTGTCGTGTTCGGCGTCAAGCGGTTCGGCGGCGGCGAGCCGGTGCTGAGCGTGCTCACGCTGCTGCCGCTGGTGGCGGGCGCGGTGCTGCTCTGGCTGTTCGTACGCCGTCAGCGGCGCCGTCGGTTCCCCCTCATCGACCTCGGGATGTTCGCGCGTCCCGCCTTCACCACGTCGGTGGGCTGCATCGTGCTGGCGATGCTCGCGCTCGTGGGCCTCGAACTGATCGCTGCGCAGTATCTGCAGCTGGTGCTCGGGCTGTCGCCGCTGGCGACGGGCCTGCGGCTGCTGCCCCTGACCCTCGCGGCGATGGCCTCGGGCCTGACGGGCGCGCGGATGCTGCGCAGCCTCGGGCCGCGGCGCATGGTCTGCTTCGGCTTCTGTCTGACCGCCGTGGCCGTGCTGACGCTGACGGCGATGGGTGACGCCGACAACACGCTCCTGATGCTCTCCGGCTTCGTGCTGCTCGGCTTCGGTCTCGAGACCACGCTCTTCGGAGCGTACGAGTCGATGCTGAGCGAGGCGTCGACCGAGCGCGCGGGCGGGGCGGCGGCGATCGGCGAGACGTCGTACCAGCTGGGCGCCGGCATCGGCATCGCCCTGCTCGGCAGCGTGATGAACGCGGCCTACGCCCCCCGGCTCCACTCCGTCCCCGGGGTGCCCGCGTCGGCCTCCGCGTCGGCGGGGCATTCGCTCGGGGAGGCCTACGAGGTCGCCGGATGGCTCGGCGGCCCGGCCGGCGCCGCGCTGCGCCAGGTGGCCCGGGACTCCTTCGTGCACGGCCTGCACGTGACGCTGTTCGTGAGCGCGGGCCTGCTGCTGCTCGGGGCCGTGATGGCGCTGCGCCTGCCGCGCGTGATGCAGTGCGAGGAGCCCGCGGTGGTGGAGCTGCCCGCGCCCCGGGAGGTCGAGGTCACGGAGTCCCGCGTCTCGGCGTAGCCCGGCTCGCCGGGGTGGGTCTGGACGTGCGGCACACTGCGCCGTAACGTCAGCGGCGATGACGTAACTAGCGCTGCTAGTTTTCAGCGTGCAAGCGTGCCGGAGGGTGTCCGAATGTCTGCGTCCGCGTCCGCGAAGTCCTCGAAGGTGCCCCCGTTCGATCCCGGCGACCCGCTCGGCATCGACGACCTGCTCGATCCCGAGGACCTGGCCATCCGCGGCACCGTGCGCGCCTGGGCGGCGGACCGCGTCCTGCCGTACGTCGCCGAGTGGTACGAGAGCGGCGAGCTGCCCGGTATCCGGGAGCTCGCCCGCGAACTCGGCGGCATCGGGGCCCTCGGCATGTCGCTCACCGGGTACGGCTGTGCCGGGGCCTCCGCCGTGCAGTACGGGCTCGCCTGCCTCGAACTCGAGGCCGCCGACTCCGGCATCCGGTCCCTCGTCTCCGTGCAGGGCTCCCTCGCCATGTACGCCATCCATCGCTTCGGCAGCGAGGAGCAGAAGCAGGCGTGGCTGCCGCGCATGGCCGCCGGCGAGGTCATCGGCTGCTTCGGGCTCACCGAGCCCGACCACGGCTCCGACCCGGCCGCCATGCGCACCTACGCCAAGCGGGACGGCGGCGACTGGGTGCTGAACGGGCGGAAGATGTGGATCACCAACGGGTCGGTCGCGGGCGTCGCCGTCGTGTGGGCGCAGACGGAGGACGGGATCCGGGGGTTTGTCGTGCCCACGGATGCGCCCGGTTTCTCCGCGCCCGAGATCAAGCACAAGTGGTCCCTGCGGGCCAGCGTGACGAGTGAGCTGATTCTCGATGACGTACGACTGCCCGCCGATGCAGTCCTGCCCGAGGTCGTGGGGCTGCGTGGTCCGCTGAGCTGTCTGTCACACGCTCGGTACGGCATCGTGTGGGGAGCCATGGGCGCGGCCCGCAGCTGCTTCGAGGCCGCGGTGGAATACGCGAAGACGCGGGAGCAGTTCGGGCGGCCCATCGGGGGATTCCAGCTCACCCAGGCCAAACTCGCCGACATGGCGGTCGAACTGCACAAGGGAATTCTGCTCGCCCATCACCTGGGGCGGCGCATGGACGCCGGCCGCCTGCGTCCCGAGCAGGTCAGCTTCGGCAAGCTCAACAACGTACGGGAGGCCATCGAGATCTGCCGTACGGCGCGGACCATTCTGGGGGCCAACGGGATTTCCCTGGAATATCCCGTGATGCGGCACGCGACCAACCTCGAATCGGTGCTCACCTACGAGGGCACCGTCGAGATGCATCAGCTCGTGCTGGGCAAGGCGCTCACCGGACTCGACGCCTTCCGGTAGACCCTGCGGGGAGGCAGGGCCGCGGTGAGCGGCCCTGCCTCAGCTCTGGTTGAAGAAGCCGTCCGAGCGATGGGCGGACGCGTCGCCGTTGACGATCTCGGTGTCGGCGGGGGACAGCAGGAACACCCGGGTGGACACCCGGTCGATCGAGCCGCGCAGGCCGAAGATGAGCCCGGCCGCGAAGTCGACGACGCGCTTGGCGTCGGAGGCCTCCATGGCCGTGAGGTTCATGATGACCGGGACTCCCTCCCGGAACAGCTCGCCGATGACGCGCGCGTCCCGGAAGCTGTCCGGGGTGACCGTGCCGATGCGGCGGCCCTTCTCCTCGGCCGTGTCCGAGGCCACCTTGACCCGCGGGTCGGTGACCCAGGCATCCCCGGGGTCGGTCCCTTCGGAGTAGTCGTCGTCGTAGTAGCGCTCGTCATCGTTGTCGTCGACGAGGCCAAGCCAGGCACTCGCCTTGCGTACCGATCCCATGGACGCCTCCTCTCACAGCGGTCTTTCATCCTTTCCACATCTATGGTCTTCCATGATGTGGATGGCGCGCCAAGTGAATAGACGCCGCACGGGGGGTTTGTGACGGTACTGGTGCGCGGCTGGTACGTCGAGAGCCCGGGCGCCCCAAGGGTCGTACCGCGTACGGCTGCTGACTGTGAGTGAAATATGATTCTTCTCGGCGTACGGGTGATGAATGGTGCGTCTGAGTGACCCGGGTCTGATGGTTTGTCAGTTCATCTGTGTCGGTGGCGAATCCCTCGGCGCGGCTCGGGTGCAATCGCGCACAGCTCACACACAGTTCGGGCATTGCCCGCTCACAGGTGCGCGGCCGAAAGGCCCCCTTGCGCCGACCGGCCGTTCGGCCGAATACTCCCCCTCAGCGCTTGTCAGGGGCACGACGTGTTCGAAATCCGGACGCCGCACGTGTTTCTGACTGCGCCTCACGGGCCCCGACCCCACGGGGGCCCCCGACTTCCCGGGAGGGAACGAAAAGTGAGGATCAAGCGCACCATCCCCAGCAGCGGTCTCGCGAGACGGACTCGGCTGATCGCCGTGGCCACCGGCCTCGTGGCCGCAGCCGCGTTCGCCGTCCCCACCGCGAACGCGAGTGACGCCCAGACGTTCAGCGCCAGCCGGCTCGCCAAGGCGAGCGACTCCGTCCGCGCGGCCGACATTCCCGGCACGGCCTGGGCGGTCGACAGCAAGACCCACCGCGTCCTCGTCACCGTCGACAGCACGGTCTCCCCGGCCGAGATCGCCAAGATGAAGCGGCAGGCGGGTGCCGACGCCGGCGCCCTCACCATCCGGCACACACCGGGCAAGTTCAACAAGCTGATCTCCGGCGGCGACGCCATCTATGCGAGTAGCTGGCGCTGCTCGCTCGGCTTCAACGTCCAGGACTCCGCGGGCACCTACTACTTCCTGACCGCCGGTCACTGCACCGACGGCGCGGGCACCTGGTGGTCGAGCTCGTCGCACACGACCACGCTCGGCACCACCGCCGGCTCCTCCTTCCCGGGCAACGACTACGGCATCGTGCGCTACACCAACAGCTCGGTGACCAAGTCCGGCACGGTCGGCAGCCAGGACATCACCAGCGCGTCCACGCCGTCCGTGGGTACGTCCGTCACCCGGCGCGGCTCCACGACGGGCATCCACAGCGGCGTCGTCCAGGCGCTCAACGCGACCGTCAACTACGGGGGCGGCGATATCGTCTCCGGTCTCATCCAGACCAACGTCTGCGCCGAGCCCGGCGACTCCGGCGGTCCGCTGTACGGCGGCACCCGGGCGTACGGTCTGACGTCCGGTGGCAGCGGCAACTGCACCTCCGGCGGTACGACCTTCTTCCAGCCGGTCACCGAGGCGCTGAGCGCCTACGGGGTTCACGTCTACTGACGGCGTTCGCACATGAGTTACGGGTCCCCCGCACGCAACCCGCGTGCGGGGGCTTCCTGCTTGCCGGGTGACGGAGCAGATGGAGGAAACGCCTGCGGCGCTGCAACTGCGGCTGCTGCAGACGGTGGTGGCGGTCGCCGCCGAGAAGAACTCGACCCTCGTGCTGCCGTTTCCGGTGGAGCTGCTGCGGTTCCTGGAAAAGGCGCAGCAGCAACTGCCGTCGGTGGGCGAAGGGGCGAGTTCAGGACAGGGCTAGAAGTCGCTGTCGGCCTCGGAGTTACTCGTACGTAGTGTTTGCAGTGCGAATCGTTCGAGGCCGGGCGGCGGGCGGTTGACGGCGAAGGGGGCGGGTGATGCCGGCGTACGCGCGTCCTGAAGTCGACCTTGTGTGCTCCCTGTGGACCTCGGAATAGTAGGCGCCCGTCAACCATCCTTCCGGTCCGCCAGGCCCCCACAGCCTGTCGGGTCGACCCCCCACAGGAGGACGTGAGTTGAAGCATCGACGCATATCCGGGCGGCGGGCTGCCGTGGCCGGTGCGGGCGTTGCCGCACTGGTCGCCGCGGGCGTCACCTTCCAGAGTGCGAACGCCAGTGAGCCATCGAGGAACGCGGCGCCCGACGTCCTGTCGGCTCCCGCGGCTGGAAAGCTCGCCTCCACGCTCGTGAAGGACCTCGGCGGCGACGCGGCGGGCTCGTACTACGACCCGCAGGCGAAGAACCTCGTCGTCAACGTGCTCGACAGGAACGCGGCGGACACCGTCGAGGCGGCCGGGGCCAAGGCCAGAGTCGTGGCCAACTCCCTTGCCGCGCTGGACGGCGCCCGTACGACGCTGAAGGAGGACGCGACCATACCCGGCACCTCGTGGGCGACCGACCCGGTCACCAACAAGGTGCTCGTCACCGCCGATCGCACGGTCTCGAAGGCCGAGTGGGCCAAGCTCGGCAAGGTGGTCGACGGGCTGGGCGGCACGGCCGAACTCCAGCGGTCGAAGGGGGAGTTCGAGCCCTTCGTCGCGGGCGGTGACGCGATCACCGGCTCGGGTGGGCGCTGCTCGCTCGGCTTCAACGTGGTCAAGGGCGGGCAGCCGTACTTCCTGACGGCCGGGCACTGCACCCAGGCCATCTCCAGTTGGTCGGACTCGTCCGGCAGCGTGATCGGGAAGAACGAGCAGTCCAGCTTCCCGGACAATGACTTCGGGCTGGTCAAGTACACGGCGAGTGTGGATCACCCGAGCGAGGTCGACCTCTACAACGGGTCCGCACAGGCGATCACGGGTGCGGCCGACGCCACCGTCGGCATGAAGGTCACCCGCAGCGGGTCGACCACGCATGTGCACTCCGGCACGGTCACCGGTCTGAACGCCACCGTGAACTACTCGGAGGGTACGGTCAGCGGGCTCATCCAGACCGATGTGTGCGCCGAGCCCGGTGACAGCGGTGGCTCGCTGTTCTCGGGTGACAAGGCGGTCGGCCTGACCTCGGGTGGCAGCGGTGACTGCTCCTCCGGTGGGGAGACCTTCTTCCAGCCTGTGACGGAGGCGCTGTCGGCTACCGGGGCCTCGATCGGGTGACCTGATCTGACCTGGTTCGGCCTGATCGACTTCAGTCCCGCCCCGCGCGCGCGGGGCGGGGCTTTTTTATGCCTGCGGCGGCTCCGTGCTGTGCTTCGTGGCTTGTGTCGCGCCTGCGGTGCGTCGTGGGTGGGTCGGGGCGGCATCGGGGGTGTCCGTCCTCGGTCCGGCGCACTGTCTCTTCAAGAGGTGCCCTGTGTTTCCGCCGGCCGCTGCGGGCGGACACCCCCGCCACGTCTCCTGCCCGCCGTACGCGGGTGCGGGCCGTCGGTGGCGGTTGTGATGGCGGTCCGTTTGCGCGTTTGTGCAGGTGAGAGGCCTGCGTGGCGGTGTCGCACAAGTGTTCGGGAATGGGGGTATGGTGGGGGTGAGGTAGTTGGGAACTGGTGTTCGAGAGGCTGTACGGGAGGTGTGTGTGCCTGGGTTCGCGCATCTGCACACCGTCTCCGGGTTCTCCCTGCGGTACGGCGCCTCGCATCCGGAGCGGCTGGCCGAGCGCGCCTCGGAGCGGGGTATGGATGCCCTCGCCCTCACCGATCGCGACACGCTCGCCGGCGCGGTTCGCTTTGCCAAGGCCTGTGCGACGGCGGGTGTCCGGCCTCTGTTCGGGGTGGAGCTGGCGGTCGGCGGGACGGTGGGGCGGCGGGAGGACGACTCCGTGCGGAGGGAAAGGCGTCGTACCCCTGTACGCGGTGGTGCCTTTCTTGACGAGTCGGCTCCCCGTGTGACCTTCCTCGCCCGTGACGGGGGGCGCGGGTGGGCGGATCTGTGTCGCCTGGTCAGTGCTGCTCATGCCGGGGACGGCACGCCCTTGCTGTCGTGGGCCGACAACCACGGTGAAGGGGTCACCGCCCTGCTCGGTCCCGGCTCGGATGTCGGCCTTGCTCTTGCGGCGGGGCGTCCGGACCGTGCCGCCAGGCTTCTTGTTCCCTGGCGTGAGGTCTACGGCGATGCCCTGCGGCTGGAGGTCGTCTGGCATGGCCGTTCGGGGACGGGGCCCGGCTCTCTCAGGCTGGCCGCTCGGACCGTCGGTTTTGCTGTCGAGCAGCGGGTTCGGCCGGTGCTCAGCAATGCTGTTCGGTACGCCGATCCTGGGCAGGGGCGCGTTGTCGATGTTCTGGATGCCGCGCGTCGCCTGGTGCCGATCGACCCGCGCAAGGAGCTGGACTCCGGTGAGGCCTGGCTGAAGGATGCGGGCGCTATGCGGCACGTTGCCGAGCGAGTGGTGGAGGCCGCGGGTTATCGGCGCGACACCGCCCATCGGCTGCTGGAGCAGACGGGGGCCACTGCCGCCGAATGTGTGGTCGACCCCGAGGACGACCTCGGTATGGGGGCCGTCCACTTCCCTGAGCCGCATCTTGTGGGCGCCGGTCACCGTACTGCCCAGCGGGCGCTGGCCTCGCGGGCGGCGGCGGGGATGGTGTTGCGCGGGTACGACAGGCGGCGCGTGTACTGGGAGCGGATGCATCAGGAACTGGACATCATCGCTCACCATGGATTCGCTTCTTATTTTTTGACGGTTGCTCAAGTTGTCGATGATGTACGGGAGATGGGGATTCGCGTTGCCGCGCGGGGGTCCGGTGCGGGATCTCTCGTCAATCATCTTCTGGGTATCGCGCATGCCGATCCGGTCGAACATGGGCTGTTGATGGAGCGCTTCCTGTCCAAGGAGCGGGTTGTGCTGCCGGATATCGACATTGATGTGGAGTCCGCGCGTCGGCTGGAGGTTTATCGGGCCATCATCGGGCGGTTCGGGGCCGAGCGGGTCGCCACCGTTTCCATGCCGGAGACCTATCGGGTGCGGCATGCCATTCGGGATGTGGGGGCCGCCCTGTCCATGGACCCGGCGGAGATCGACCGTATCGCCAAGTCCTTTCCGCATATCCGGGCGCGTGATGCCCGTGCGGCGCTGGAGGAGCTGCCCGAGCTGAAGCAGCTCGCGGGGGAGGGGGAGCGGTACGGCAGGTTGTGGGAGCTCGTCGAGGCCCTTGACGCTCTGCCGCGTGGCGTCGCGATGCATCCCTGCGGGGTGCTTCTTTCCGATGCCTCACTGCTCTCCCGTACGCCGGTCGTGCCGACCAGCGGGGAGGGGCTGCCCATGTCGCAGTTCGACAAGGAGGACGTGGAGGATCTCGGGCTGCTCAAGCTCGATGTGCTGGGCGTGCGGATGCAGTCGGCGATGGCGCATGCGGTCGCCGAGGTGGAGCGGGCCACGGGAGAGCGGATCGACTTGGACGGGGTGGCCGAGGGGGATCCGGCTACGTATCGGCTCATTCGGTCTGCCGAGACGTTGGGGTGCTTCCAGATCGAGTCGCCGGGGCAGCGGGATCTGGTCGGGCGGCTCCAGCCTGCCGATTTTCATGATCTCGTCGTTGATATCTCGCTGTTCCGGCCGGGGCCGGTCGCCGCCGACATGGTGCGGCCGTTCATCGAGGCGCGGCACGGGCGGGCGCCTGTTCGTTATCCGCATCCGGATGTGGAAGGGCCGCTGCGCGAGACGTACGGGGTCGTTGTCTTTCATGAGCAGATCATCGACATCGTCGCCATCATGACCGGCTGCGGGAGGGGCGAGGCCGATCGGGTGCGGCGTGGGCTGTCCGATCCGGAGTCGCAGGGGCGGATCCGGGTCTGGTTCGCGCAGCGGGCGGAGACGCGCGGGTACGACGCAGAAACGATTCGGCGGACCTGGGAGATCATTGAGGCGTTCGGTAGTTACGGGTTCTGCAAGGCGCACGCGGTCGCCTTCGCCGTGCCGACGTACCAGTCGGCATGGTTGAAGGCGCATCATCCGGCCGCCTTCTATGCCGGGCTGCTCACGCATGACCCGGGGATGTATCCGAAGCGACTGCTGCTGGCGGATGCGCGGCGGCGTGGGGTGCCGATCCTGCCGTTGGATGTGAACCGGTCGGCGGTCGATCATCGAATCGAACTGGTGTCTGAGTCGCCCGCGGTGTGGGGGCTCCGGCTGGCTCTCGCCGATGTGCACGGCATCAGCGAGGCCGAGGCGGCGCGGATCGCGGACGGGCAGCCGTACGCCTCGCTGCTGGACTTCTGGGAGCGGGCGCGGCCGAGTCGTCCGCTGGCCGGACGGCTTGCGCAGGTGGGTGCGTTGGACGCGTTCGGGGCCAATCGTCGTGATCTGCAGCTGCACTTGACCGAGCTGCACCGGGGTGCCCGGGGCGCGGGCGGTGGCCAACTGCCGCTGGGCGGGGGGCGGAAGACGGCCTCCGCCGGGCTGCCGGATCTGTCCTCCGCCGAGCGGCTCAGTGCCGAGCTGGGCGTGCTGGCCATGGATGCCTCGCGCAACCTGATGGACGATCACCGGGAGTTCCTGGAGGAGTTGGGCGCCTGGTCGGCGCGGCGGCTGCGTGAGGCGAGGCACGGTGAGACGGTGCTGGTCGCGGGGGCCAAGGTGGCCACCCAGACTCCGCCGATCCGCTCCGGGAAGCGGGTCATCTTCACCACGCTGGACGACGGGACGGGCCTGGTCGACCTCGCCTTCTTCGACGACTCCCATGATGCGTGCGCGCACACGGTTTTCCACTCCTGGTTGCTGCTGGTGCGTGGGGTGGTGCAGCGGCGCGGCCCGCGCAGCCTCAGCGTGGTGGGCGCCGTTGCGTGGAACCTCGCCGAACTCGTCGAGCTCCGTGCGGAAGGGGGCCTCGGTGAGGTGGCGGCGCGGCTGGCGGAGCCGGTGCGGGAGGGCGGGGACGGCGATCCGACGCACGGCCGTCGCATCCACATGCCCACCGGATACGCGATGCACCCGTGGGCCGATCTGCGGCCTGCGGGTCAAGAGCCTTCACAAGTACGGAAGTTGTGGCACCAGAGTCCGGGGAGTGCGGGATGACCATCCTCTGCGTACGTTTCCAGCTGCCTCCGCTGCACGAGGGCGCCCTGCCGGGGCTGCTCGGCCTGCTGGAGGAGTTCACCCCGGTCGTCGAGGCGCTGCCTCCGGACGGGGCGCTGGCCGATCTGCGCGGGGCCGAGCGCTACTTCGGGCGCAGCGCCGTCGAGTTGGCGGCCGTGATCCGCGTCCGCGCCCTCGCGCTGTACGGCGTCGACTGCGTGATCGGCGCCGGGCCCGGCCCGATGCTGGCCCGCGTAGCGCTGCGCGACGCCCGGCCCGGGGTGACGTGCGCGGTGCCCGAAGCGCCGGACGCGATCGCGGAGTTCCTCGCGGGGAAGCCCGTCGTCGCGCTCCCCGGCGTGGGGAAGGCCACCGCCCGGATCCTGTGTGAGTACGGCCTCGACACCCTGGGCCGGGTCGCCGCCGCGCCGCTCTCCACGCTTCAGCGCCTGGTCGGCGCGAAGGCGGGCCGTGAGGTGTACGAGAAGGCGAACGGCGTGGACAGGGGACGGGTCGTGCCGAATGCCGTCTCCCGCTCCCTGTCCGTCGAACGCCCCTTCTCCTTGGACGAGTTGGACCCCTCCTGCCATCGTCGCGCCATGCTCTCCGCCGCCGGCGAACTGGGCGCCCGGCTGCGCTCCCTGGAGAAGGTCTGCCGCACCCTGACCCTCACCGTGCGCTACGCCGACCGCTCCTCGACCACCCGCACCCGCACGCTCACCGAACCGACCGCGCACTCCGCCGCACTGACGAAGGAGGCGTACGGCATGTACGAGTCCCTCGGTCTGCAACGCGCCCGGGTCCGCGCGCTCACCCTGCGAGCCGAGGGCCTCGCCGCAGCCGAACACGCCTCCCACCAGCTCACCTTCGACCCCGTGGACGAGAAGGTCCGCCGCATCGAGGAGGTGGCGGACCGGGCACGGGCGAAGTTCGGTCCGCGGGCGGTGATGCCGGGGGCGCTGGCCGCGTGACACCTCTCCCGAGGCGTGGGGCGAAGCGGTAGGGGAGGGTGAAATGGGCGTGTTGCGTGGGTGTTTGGTGTGCGTCTGACCTACGGTCCGGTCAGGCCTTCGTGGTGAAGATTCGGCGGGGCTGGTGATTGTTACCGGAAGTTTTTACTGACGCGTAACTTCACAGGCGCGCTACTCGCCCGTAACTTGACAGATGAACAGCATCCCGTGATCCGGATCGCAGGGCGCAAGGCCGCAAACCCCCCTCCCTTGAGCCGCAAGGAGATCACCCGATGCTGCCTTGGAAACGTGTGTTAAGACCCCTCGCCGCGCTGCTGTTGGTCGGTGCCATCGCCCTCGTGCCGGCCGCCACCGCCTCCGCCGCCCCGACCAGCGGCTGGAACGACTACTCCTGCCGGCCGTCCGGTGAGCATCCCCGTCCCGTCGTACTGGTTCACGGCACGTTCGGGAACTCGGTCGACAACTGGCTCACCCTCGCGCCGTATCTGAAGGATCGCGGGTACTGCGTCTTCTCCCTGGACTACGGGCAGTTGCCCGGCGTCCCCGTCTTCAACGGCCTCGGGCCCGTCGACAAGTCGGCCGGGCAGTTGTCGGCCTTCGTCGACAAGGTGCTCTCCACGACCGGAGCGGCCAAGGTCGACATGGTCGGGCACTCGCAGGGCGGCATGATGCCCCGCTACTACCTGAAGTTCCTCGGCGGAGCCGCCAAGGTGAACGACCTCGTCGGCCTCGCCCCCAGCAACCACGGCACCGACCTGAACGGCCTGACCAACCTGCTGCCGTACTTCCCCGGCGCCGAGGACCTGCTCAAGGCCACCACCCCGGCCCTCGCCGACCAGATCGCCGGATCCCCCTTCCTCACCAGGCTCAACGCGGGCGGCGACACCGTCCCCGGGGTGCACTACACGGTCATCGCCACCAAGTACGACGAGGTGGCCACGCCGTACACCAGCCAGTTCCTCAGCGGTTCGGACGTCCATAACGTCCTGCTGCAGGACCTGTGCCCGCTCGACCTCTCCGAGCACGTGGCGATCGGGACCTTCGACCGGATCGCCTTCCACGAAGTGGCCAACGCGCTCGACCCGGCGCACGCCACGCCCACCACCTGTGGGTCGGTGTTCCACTGAGCCGGTTCCCGACACGACCCGGGGCCTGTCCGGCCTGAGCCACCGGACGGGCCCCGCGGTCGTGGGATGAGCGGCGGGGGCAGTACCAAGAAACCTTGAAATCCCCTGCTGGGGGCGGATCGCAGAGATCCTTAGGGTCCGCTTAAGCCCGTGCTCAGACTGCGATCAGGTGGGTACTGTGCCCGGCATGACGAACGAGGACGCCGCCGCGATCCGCGCGGCCGTCGCCGCCGACGTGCCCGCCGTGAAGACGGTGACCGACGCGGCGTACCGCCACTACATCGAGCGCATCGGTGTGGTGCCGCAGCCCATGGAGGCGGACCACACGGCGAACGTGGCGGACGGGAAGGTCTTCGTGACCGGGGCGCCCGTGATCGGGCTCGTGGTGATCGAGGCGTTTCCCGACCATCTCTTCCTCGACAGCATCGCCGTCCGTCCCGACGCGCACGGCAGCGGCGTCGGACGACGGCTGCTGCGGTTCGTGGACGCACACGCGCGTGCCCTGGGACTGGCCGAGGTCAGGCTCTATACGAACGCGATGATGTGGGAGAACCAGAAGGTCTACCCGAGGTACGGCTACGAGGTGGTGGAGCGGCGCGTGGACGGGCCGTACGACCGCATCCACTACAGCAAGCGGCTGGACTGACGGGCGGCGGTGGACCGTCGGTGGTCGCCCATCGATTGTCAGTGGTGGCTGTCACTCTGAGGGCATGGCGAACGAGAACGACTTCACCGCCGCCGTGAGCGTCGACTGGGACGCCGCGGCCGGCTCCTTCGACGACGAGCCCGACCACGGGCTGCGCGCCCCCGCGGTGCGCGCGGCCTGGGCGGACAGACTCGCGGCGTGGCTGCCCGCACGCCCTGTCGACGTCCTCGATCTCGGCTGCGGCACCGGCAGCCTCTCGCTGCTCGCCGCAGAGAAGGGGCATCGCGTCACCGGCGTCGACCTGTCCCGGCCCATGGTGGAGCTGGCCCGCGCCAAGCTCGAACTCGCCGGACGCGGCGCGGTGTTCCTCGTCGGGGACGCGGCCATGCCGCCGGTGGGAGAGCAGCGATTCGACGTCGTGCTCGTACGGCATCTGCTGTGGACGCTGGCCGATCCCGCCCGTGTCCTGCGGTACTGGCGGGGGCTGCTGCGGCCGGGGGGACGGCTCGTCCTGGTCGAGGGCGTGTGGGGGACGGTCAGCCCGGTCGGGATATCCGCGGACCGGCTCACCGCCCTCCTCGCGCCGCTCGCCGGGCACGTGTGCGTGGAGCGGTTGTCGGACGACGCGCTGCTGTGGGGGCGGAGCGTGGACGACGAGCGGTACGCGGTGGTCGCGACCGTGTGAGACGCGCCGACGCGTCACGCGAGCAGCGCTTCGAAGCCGGTCCCGCGGGCCAGTTCCTCCAGCTCGTCCAGCGCTGCCACCGCGGCTGCCGCCGCCCGCGGGTCCCGCTCCGCCAGGCCGCTCTCCGCGAACTCGTCCTCGTCCAGGCGCCGTACGTCCCTGCCGTCGGCCGAGCGCCACAGGTCCAGGTCGAGGTCCTCTACGACCAGCTCCGAGCCGGAGAGGGTGGCGGGGCGGGTGATGTCGCAGTACCAGCCCTTGACGGTGCCGTCGGCGGCGCGGACCTCCTTCACGGAGTACCAGCGGTCGCGCCAGTAGTACTCGGTGAAGACGTCACCGGGTTCGAAGCGTACGAAGCCGAAGTCACGGACGCCGCCGCCTGCCCACGGTGCGCGTACGGCGATCCGCGTGCCGTCGTCGCTCAGCAGCGCGCTGCCGTAACGGATCTTCGTACGGCCGCCCTTGACGAGGACGACCTCCAGGTCGCGTGTCGGCTCAGCCGAGTTCGCGGACATAGCGCACCTCCGTTCCGCAGATCTCGTATCCGAGCCACTTGTTCACCGCGAGCATCGGGCCGTTGCCGGTGTCGTTGCCCGTGAGCGCCTCCGTGTAGCCGGCGGCGCGGGCGCGGTGCAGGGTGGCGTTCTTCGCGAGCTTGGCCAGACCGCGGCCGCGGAAGGTGCGGGCGGTGCCGGTCATGGCGGTGGCGAGGGGGGCAGCTCCGGAGCGAGGAAGGGTGCCGTCGTCGGTCCACGCCACGCTGAAGGCGGCCGGGCGGCCGTCGACCAGGGCGACCGAGGTCAGCTCCCGGTCGAGGAGCGGGTGCTTCCAGTTCTCCTCCACCCAGGCCTCGTAGTCCGTGAACGCGGTGTCCACGTCGCTCGGTTCGTCCGACATCGTCTCCGCGTCCAGCGCGAACAGCGGGCGCGGATCGTCCGCGAAGTCGGCGCCGGTGCGCAGTTCGACGCCGCGCGGAGGCGTCTGCAAGGGAGGCAGTGCGCCCTGGGTCAGGTCCCGGCGGAGGAAGTGGGCGGAGCGGGCCGCCCGGTAGCCGCGTCGCTCGGCGAAGTCGCGGTTGGCCGGCTCGTCCAGCACCCAGGCGAACAGTTTCGTCGCTCCGTGCTCGGCCAGGTGCTCCTCGCAGGCACGGACGAGGGCGTCGCCGGCGCCGCGGCCGGTCCGGTCCGGGTGGACGTAGATGTTGAGGTAGCCCTGGCCCGGCTCGGGGCTGTCATGGACGAGGCCGATCTGGGCGGTGCCGATCACCTCGCCGTCCCGCTCCGCGACCAGGCACCGGGAGCGGGCCTGCGGGGGCGTGTGGACGAGGCGGTGGAGGATGGCGGACGGCGTCCACAGGATGTAGGGGAGGGCCAGGCGGCGGACGTGGGCGAAGGCCTCCACGTCGGCCGGGACCTCGGGGCGGAGGTCGCGCACGGTCACTGTCATGAAGGCGCACGTTACGGCGGGAGAAGCGACGGATGCCTCCCATTTTCCGGCGGGTGCGGGACAATCGCCGCGTGACCTTGAAGATCCACATCGATGACAGTGCTCCGCCGTTCGAACAGGTGCGGGCCCAGATCTCCGAGCAGGCCCGGTCCGGGACGCTGCCGGTGGGATACCGGCTGCCGACCGTGCGGGGGCTCGCCGAGTCGCTGGGCCTGGCGGCGAACACGGTGGCCAAGGCGTACCGCGCGCTGGAGACGGACGGCGTGATCGAGACGAGGGGGCGCAACGGAACGTTCGTGGCTGCCGCCGGCTCGGCCGCCGAGCGGGAAGCGGCCTCGGCCGCGCAGGCCTACGCCGAGCGCGTCCGGCGGCTCGGGCTGGACGAGGACGCGGCCCTCGCCGCCGTACGGGACGCCCTGCGCGCGGCCTACGAGGAGAGCTGACCGGGCCTCGGTACGCCCCATCGCGGCGCGGGCACCTCAGCGCTGTGCGGCGAGTTCGGGAATGCGCGTCACCGTCAGCCCCGCCTTCTCCGCCGTCCTGCCGAAGGCCGCCGCGTCCTTCACCGCGCCCCCGCGCGCGTCGTTGTTGAAGTAGGCGTACACGTCGTCGGCGTCGGACCAGGTGGTCGCGATCCGGTCGACCCAGGACTCCAGGGCCCGCGTGCCGTAGCGCGGCCAGGGCCGGGCGCCGCCCTCGTGGAAGCGGACGTACCCCCAGTCCGTGGTGCGCCACAGCGGGGTGACGGGGCGGCTCTTGACGTCGGCCCAGCACAGGGCCGCGTCCCGGGAGGCCAGGACGTCACGGGTCTCCCGCGTCCACCAGGAGTCGTGCCGCGGCTCCACCGCGACCCGCGTCCCGGACGGGAAGCAGGCGAGGCAGGCGTCCAGGAGGGGCGGGTCGGCGCGCAGCGTCGGCGGGAGCTGGAGGAGGATCGGGCCCAGGTGGGGGCCGAGGCCCACCGCGTGGGACATCAGGCGGTGCACCGGCTCCTCGGGATCACGCAGACGCTTGATGTGGCTGAGATAGCGGCTCGCCTTCACCGCCACCACGAAGCCGTCCGGCAGCCGCTCGGCCCAGGCCTCGAAGTTCTCCCGGGTCGGCAGCCGGTAGAACGCGTTGTTCAGCTCCACCGTGGCGAAATGCCGCGCGTACTCCTCCAGCCACAGCCGCATCGGACATCCGGCGGGGTAGAGGACGCCCCGCCAGGACTTGTACTGCCACCCCGACGTGCCGACGAACAGGGTCATACATCCATGAAAGCACGCTCACCCGGCATGCTCACGACTCACAGATACAGCCCCGCGTCCGCCTCGTCCCGCGCCCCCGGCACCGACGTCGGCGACGTGCCCCGGCGCAGCGCGTACAGCTCCGCCAGCGTCGCGCCCTCGCGGGCCACGCCCTCCTCCGTGCCCAGCCAGTCCACGGCCTCCCGCCGGGTCAGCGGGCCCACCTCGATCCGGGCCAGGCAGCGGCCGGGGCGCACCACGGCGGGGTGGAGGCGCTCCAGGTCCTCGTTGGTGGTGACCCCGACGAGGACGTTGCGGCCCTGGCCGAGCAGGCCGTCGGTGAGGTTGAGCAGGCGGGACAGGGCCTGGCCCGCCGTGTGCTTGGCCTCGCCCCGGATCAGTTCGTCGCAGTCCTCGAGGAGCAGCAGCCGCCAGCGGCCGTTGCCCGTCGAGTCGTCCTCGCCGATCGCGATGTCCATGAGATAGCCCACGTCGGAGAAGAGGCGCTCGGGGTCGAGCACGCAGTCCACCTGGCACCAGTCGCGCCAGGAGCGGGCGAGCGTGCGCAGGGCCGAGGTCTTGCCGGTGCCCGGCGGGCCGTGCAGCAGCAGGAGGCGGCCGGCGATGTCCTGTGGGGTCGTCTTCATCAGGCGGTCCATCGCATCCGCCACCGGTGCCGTGTAGTTGGACCGCACCTCGTCCCAGGTGCCCGCCGAGATCTGGCGGGTCGTGCGGTACGGGCCGCGTCTCGGGGACACGTACCAGAAGCCCATCGTCACGTTCTCCGGCTGCGGCTCCGGCTCGTCCGCCGCGCCGTCCGTCGCCGCGTTCAGCACCTCCGCGGCGAGTTCGGCGGTGGTCGCGGTCACGGTGACGTCGGCGCCCCGGTTCCAGCGGGAGACCAGCAGGGTCCAGCCGTCGCCCTCCGCGAGCGTCGCACTGCGGTCGTCGTCACGGGCCACGCGCAGCACACGGGCGCCCCGCGGCAGCAGGGTCGCGCCGGAACGCACCCGCTCGATGTTGAGGGCGTGCGCGTACGGCTGCTCGCCCGTCGCGAACCGGCCGAGGAACAGCGCGTCGACGACGTCGGACGGCGAGTCGGAGTCGTCGACGTGGAGCCGGATCGGCAGAGCGTCGTGTGGGTTCGCAGACATGCCGTAATGATCTGTCACGCGGACGCCCGGCGCACCCGGTTTCCGCAGTGCGCGCGGAGTGTCGCCTGTGTCCTGTGCTTCCGCTGTGCCCGGCCGCGCCCCATCCGCACCTGTTACGAACCTGTGTGCCTTCGACACCTGCCCGGCGGTCGACCTCCGCCGCCACTGTCGTCCTTGACGGGACGTCATGGGTGGGTATCGGAAACTCGGCGGTGGCGGCGGCTCTCAGGTCTCTCCCCGGGCCCGGTCTCGCCCGCTCGGCGCCGTCCGACGAAGGTGTCTTGATACGTATGGTCCGCATGGGCGACTTTGCCCTTCAAAGTACCGGATGCTGGGTCTCGATGTCGCGCAGCTCCACCGAGACCGCCAAGACGCCTGATTGACGATGTATCTGATTGCGCCATGAACGCCCAGTTGGGAGACGGTGGGCCCTGCGGCGACCGATCTCGTCGAGTCCTAAAAAGTTTTGACATGGACACTTCCCATCAACGCGCGTAGTTGCTACCACAGTTGTGGCAGAGATCCTGCTAAAGGGAGGTTCCATGAGACGTTTCCGACTCTCGGCATGCGTGACCTCGCTCCTCCTCGCCGCCGGCCTCACCCTCACCGGGGCGGCCTCGGCGCAGGCCGCAACAGGCCCCTATGTGTCGCTCGGTGACTCCTACGCCTCCGGTGTGGGGGCGGGTAACTACATCAACGACGGCACCAGTTGCGACCGCAGCACCAATGCGCACCCGTACCTGTGGAAGAACGCACACGGCCCGTCGTCGTTCGCCTTCAACGCCTGCTCGGGCGCCACGACGGACGATGTGCTCGCCAACCAGCTCGGCTCGCTCAACTCCTCGACGAGCCTTGTCTCGGTCACCATCGGAGGCAACGACGCCGGCTTCTCCGACGTCATGCTGACGTGTGTCGTCGGGTCCGACAGTGACTGCGTCAACCGCATCAACCAGGCCAAGGCGTACATAGATACGACGCTGCCCGGCAAGCTCGACAACGTCTACACGGCGATACGGAACCGGGCCCCGTCCGCCCGTGTGGTCGTGCTCGACTACCCCCGCTTCTACAAGCTCGGCGTGACGGGGTGCATCGGCCTCTCCGAGACCAAGCGCTCCGCGATCAACAGCGCGGCCGACTACATAGACGCCGCCATACAGAAGAGGGCCCTCAACCACGGCTTCGTCTTCGGTGACGTCCGCTCGACCTTCAGCGGCCACGAGCTCTGCACCGGCGACGACTGGCTGCACAGCGTCAACTGGTCGAACTTCGGCGAGTCGTACCACCCGACCGCGCTCGGACAGGCCAGCGGTTATCTGCCCGTGCTCACCAACGCGGCCGCCTGAGGCGTCACGGCCGCGCTCGGCCCGCCCGTCAGGGTGAGGCCGAAGGAGAAGCGGAGGCCCCGCCCGTCGGGGTCTCCGTCGTCGCGCACGTCACCGAGAACGGCACCGTGTCGGATGCCGTCCGCACCGGGGCACGCACCTCCACGCTGATCGCGTTCTCGATCGTCCCGCTCGTGGCCTGCGTCGTCACGACCACCTTGTCCTGCTTGGACTTCCCGCCTCCCGCCGGGAACGACAGCGCATTCCACCCCGGGTCCGCGACCGACCCGTGCGCCGCCACCCACCGGTACTTCACCAGCGCGGGCAGCCGGCCCACGGTGAACGTCGCAGTGAAGACGGGCGACTGCGCGGCCGGAGGCGGACACGTACCGGAGTACGCGGTGTGCGCACCCGTCAGCGTGACACGCACCGACTGCGCGGGCCGGCTGGCGGGCGAGTCACTGCTCTCGCCGGGCGGTATGGCACTCCTCGTGTCCGTGGTCGTGCTACCGCTCGGGGAGGCCGAGTTCATGCTGCTTCCGCCCGCTCGGCCGTGGGTCCCTCCCGCGTCGCTTCCCCCGCCGCCGTCGGGATGCAGCAGCGCGTACGTCAGTCCGGCCAGCGCGAGTGCCAGGGCGACCGCGCCCGCGACCAGCACGCCGACCGCGCTGCGGTTGCGCTGCGGTGCGGGAGCCGAAGTCTGCGGCGCCGTCGACCGGTTCGGGACGGGCATCGGTGGCGTGGGGGACTCTCCGTGCGGCGACTGCGGGTGCGGCGGGGCCGCGACCGTCGGGGCGTACGGCCCCGCCGCCCGCATGGTGTCCGCGCGCGGCGCACCGCCCGCCGCGACGAGCCGCAGGTCCCGCTCGGCCACGTCGGCGGGCAGCCGCTCGGCGGGGTCCTTGCGCAACAGGCCCTCGATGACGGGGGCGAGCGGGCCGGCACGGAGCGGGGGCGGCAACTCCTCGTCCACGACGGCTCGCAGAGTGCTGAGCGGCGTGTCCTGCCGGAACGGCGAACTGCCCTCGACCGCCGCGTACAGCAGCACACCCAGCGACCACAGGTCCGACGCGGGTCCGGGCGTACGGCCCAACGCCCTCTCGGGAGCCAGGAATTCGGGCGAGCCGATCACCTCGCCGGTCATGGTCAGCGCGGAGCTGCCCTCCACCGTCGCGATACCGAAGTCGGTGAGCACGACCCGGCCGTCGTTCGACAGGAGCACGTTGCCCGGCTTCACGTCCCGGTGCAGCACCCCGGCGGCGTGCGCGGCGCGCAGCGCGGCCAGCACCTCGGCGCCGACGTGCGCGGCACGCCGCGGGGACACCGCACCCTCCGCCTCCAACTCGTCGGCGAGGGACAGCCCGCGCACCAACTCCATGACGACCCATGGGCGACCGCCCTCCATCGCCACGTCGTACACCGTCACCACGTTGCGGTTCGAGACCCGCGCCGCCGCCCACGCCTCGCGCTCCAGGCGGGCGTACATCCGCTCGACGTCCGGGGCGGGCAGCCCGGCCGGGGCCCGTACCTCCTTGACGGCGACCTCGCGGTGCAGCACCTCGTCGCGAGCCCGCCACACCGTCCCCATGCCGCCCTCGCCGAGCGGCGACAGCAGACGGTAGCGGTCGGCGATCACACGTTCACTGCCCGGCTCTCCGGTCACGGGCGCCCCCCACGGCATCTCACGCGATGTCTCCACAAAGTAGCTCAACCGAGGGCGGATGCGGCCCCCTTGAGCACCAATCCGACCCCCAGGGCCACGACGACGAACGCGGACGCCAGGGGCACCGACCGGCGCACACGCACGGCCGACGGGTGGGTGGTCCAGCGGGGGCGTGCCTCCAACACCCGGGTCATTCCGGCACCCAGCCTGACGACGGCGAACCCGGCCGCGGTGAGCGTCAGGGCGAGCCCGACGCCGTACGCGACGACGAGCAGCAGCCCGAACCAGGCCTGCCCCAGCGCCGCCGCGCCGACGAGGACCACCACGGCGGAGGGGCTGGGCACGAGCCCGCCCGCGAAGCCGAGCAGGATCGTGCCGCGGAGAGTGGGGGCGGTGGAGTGGGTGTGGGTGTGCCCGCCGTGGGTGTGGGTCAGGGCGTGCTCATGAGGGTGATGGTGCGGGGGTTCGGCGGCCGGAGTCGCTCCGCCGTGCGCGCCCACCAGGGTCAACGGACGCTCAAGGGGCGTCCGGTGCGAGTGAGGGTGAGGAGCGTGCGCGTGCGCACGGGTGCGCCAGGCCCGGCGTACCAGGTTCGCTCCCGCGCACATCACCAGGACGCCGCTCGTGATGCCCAGCCAGGCGATCACCGAGGGCGTCGCCGCCGAACCGGCCGTGACCAGCAGCCCCAGCGCGACGACGCCCAGGGTGTGGGTGACCGTGACCGAGGCGGCCAGCGGAAGGACGTCCTTCAGGCGGGCCCGGCCACCGCGGGCGGCCGCGGTCGCGGCCATCAGGGTCTTGCCGTGGCCGGGGGCGAGGGCGTGCATCGCGCCCAGGCCGATCGCGATGACCAGCGCGAGGGCGGCGAAGCCGGCGGTGAGGTCGTGGCGGGCGACGAGACCGTCCAGGGCGCGGGTCCAGCGGTCGGCGCCGCGCGGCAGGACCGAGGCGACGGGAGAGCGCCGGTGCTCCGCCTCGGTGAGCGCCGGACCGCCGACGCGGGCGCGCACGGTGGCGGCGGCGGTGTCGGCCGGAGAGGAGAGCAACTCCTTGGGATAGCCGGTCAGTTCCCGCGAGACGGACTTCGCGGGCACGTCCGAGGCGGTGAGTGTCATACGGTCGCCGCGCGCGGTGATCTCCCGCCAGCCGGGCCCGGTGGACGTGCCCGCACTGTGGAATCCGAGGGCCACGGTGGGGGCCTGGGGGAGCCGGGCGGTGAACCGGCACTCCACGCGCAGGGTGTGGAGCCCCGCCTGCCCGGGCCGCAGGCGCGCCGTGCCGCTGCCGACGGTCAGGGCGGCCCTGCGGCCGTCGACGTCGAGCCTGCTGCCCTCGGCGGCGTCGGCGCACCGCCGCCGGGCCCACCCGGTCGGGCCCAGCCGCTCGATGCCCGGCTCGGCCTGGGTCGCCGGGATCTCGGCGAGGTCCTCGACATGGTCGACGCGGAGCTCGCCGGGGGCGACGACCAGGCCGTCGTAGCGGTTGACGGTGAAGTTGCCGAGGGGGTGCGCACCCGCGCTCGCGGCGGGGCCCAGGGCGAGCGCGCAGCCGGCGGCGAACACGGCCGCGGCGGAGGCGAACAGCCGTCGACGGGGCTTCACTCGGCGGCCTCCGAACTCTTCAGCGCCGTACGGGCGTTGCGCGCGCCCAAGGGGGAGAAGTCAGGGTTGAGCCGCAGGGCCGAGGTGAGGGCCGCGCGGCCCTCCTCGCGGTGGCCGGCGGCGAGTTCGATCACGCCGCGGTGGTAGCGGAAGAGCGCGTTGCGGTAGCCGGTGGCGGTGGCCCGGCGCGCGTACGGAAGGGCCTGCCGGTCCTTGCCGTTGACGTGCAGCGCCCAGGCGAGGGCGTCCGCCGTGTGCACGGTGTGGCGCCGGGCCCACTCGGCGCGGGCGGCGCGCAGGGCCGACGCCCTGTCGCCGTGGTCGGCCGCGGCGAGCGCGGTGTCGAGGTCGGCGTTGACGCCGCCGGCGCGGGCGAGGGCGATCCAGGCGTCGACGAGGGCGTACTGCTCGCGAGCCCTGGCCCGGTCGCCCTTGGCGCCGCGTGCCTCGTACAGCTCGCCGAGTTCGACGAGCGGGCCGGGCAGCGGATACCGCGCGACCACGGCCTCCATGCCCCTGACGGCCGCGGCCCGGTCACCGCTCGCGTCCTGTGCGCGCGCCCGGCCCTCCAGGGCGGGGAGGTAGGTGGCGTCGGCGGCCAGGGCGCGGGCGTAGGAGTGCAGCGCGGCCTTGTAGTCGCCCTGGCTCCAGGCGAGTTGACCGAGCTGGGTGGCGACGTAGGCCACGTCTCCGGGTGAGGTGGCGGTGTCGAGGGCCTGTTTCAGCACGCGGCGCGCCGTCGTCACGTCGCCGCGCAGCTCGTGCACGTACGCGTACCGGGTGAAGACGGGCACGCCGGGGCGCCGTGCGTCGGCGGTGTCGGCGGCCTCGGACGCCTCGCGGTAGCGGCCGAGTTCGACCAGGGCGTCGATACGGGAGGACAGGGCGCGTTCGCTGTACGGGTTCTGCTTCAGGGCCCGGTCCGCGTAGGAGAGCGCGTCCGCGAAGTCGTGCCGGGCGGCGGCGAGCGCGGCGCGCCCGGCCAGGGCCCGGTCGTCGGCGGAGGCCAGCCGGAGCGAGCGGTCGAGCGCCTTCTGTGCCTGCGGGTAGCGCGAGGGGTCGCCCTTGGTGCGGGCCTGCTCGACGTAGGCGAGCCCGAGGGTGGCCCAGCTGTCGGCGTCCTTCGGCTGGCCGCGCAGATGCGCCTGCAGGGAGGCGATGCCCGCGTCGAGGTCCCCTCCGCTCAGCAGGCCGGGGGAGACGGCATCGCCGGCGGCCGCGACAGGCATGGGAGCCCCGTCCGGCACGGCACCGACGGCGATCGCGCCGCCGGTGAGCGCCACCGCCAACAGGGTTGCACATGCGGCCAGTTGAGCTGCCCTCCAGCGTCGGCCCGCGGCGCCGGTACGTCGTACGGCGGGCTCGTGGTCGGTCGTGCGCGGGGCCATGACCTCTCCTCGGTCGGCTGGTGAGTGGTCGGTTCCTGGATGGAGGCGCGGCCCGCGCGTGGGGGATGAGAGTGAGCGGGCCGCGCCGGTCGGTGGGTGCGGATCAGCGCGGGATCGGCTCGGGGCCGGTCAGGGATCAGTACGGGCGCCGCATACGGCGGCGCCACCACGCGAGGGCGGTGCCGATCAGCAGGATCCCGGCCGCGCCCGAGGCAGCCGAGGCGGCGATCAGGACCGTGGTGTCGGAGCCGTCGGACGACGTGCCCGCGGGCTGCAGCGCGTCCCCCAGCTGGCTGCGCACGTCGGCGCCGTCGGTCGTGCCCTTGGCGAGCGGGCCGCGCGAACCGGACGTCGGCTCGGCCACGTACGGGAAGTACTTCTCGAACTTCTTGTCGTTGGCGTCGACCGCGTCGCCCAAGTCGTTCTTGGAGCCGACCAGTTCACCCTCGACCACCTGGAGGGACGCGTCGATCACGTCGTCGGTCAGCCGACGGCCGTTCGGAAAGCCCGCGTTGTCGCCGTCGAGCACGCCGAGCCGCTTGGGGTGCTCGCTCGGCTTGATCGAGGTGTTGAGGCGCAGCTCCTCCGCCGGGCGCACGTGGGGCGGCTGGTTGAGTCCCTTCACGCCCTTGAGGAAGACGTCCACCAGGTCGTTGCGCGGCTCGGCGGGCGCCTTGATCTTGTAGATCCCCTCGATGAGCTTGGGCAGCTCGGGGTTGGTGACGTTCTTCAGGAACTGGGCGTCGTTCCACGGGGAGGACGCGTTGAACGTGTCCTTGTCCTTCTGCGGGTTGACGACCTCGTTGACGAGCGGGCTGCCGAGGCGTGACACCTGGGTGTAGGAGCCCTGCGCGTTCCGGCGCTGCGTCGTCGACCAGACGCCGACGACCGGCTGCTTCGACGACTCACGGATCATGTCGTTCGGCACCTGCAGGGCGATCGTGTTGACGTTGTAGCCCTTGAGCGTGTCCCGGCCGACCTCGGAGAGGTTCCCGCCGTAGAGGAGATCGAAGACGCGCAGGTCCAGGAAGAAGGGGTCGTCGGCCTGGCCGGCGAAGGTCGAGGCACCGCCCGCCGTCTTGTAGACGGCCTGCGAGCGCAGTTTGCCGTAGTCCGGCATCGACGCGTTGCCCACGTTCGACGGGGCCACGGGTATGTCGTCCGCGACCTTCGTCTTCGACACCACGTGCTGGTTCCTCAGCTTGATCAGGTCGATGTCGTACGTCTGCGTGATGTTGAGGTCCGGGTCGTCGAGGCTGGTGACCGGGCCCGTGTTGTACAGGAAGGTGTTCCCGTTCTTCCGGTGCGTCCTGAAGGTGTAGCGGAAGAGCAACTCGCCCTGTGCGTCGCCGTTGTTGTCGATGTGCAGGTCGTACTGGGCGTCGTCCGCGAACGTGTAGAAGTTCGGCCCGCCTGCCGGATCCTCGAACGGGATCCAGTCCGCCACGATCGTCGTGGTGTCGGGCTTGTCCGGGCTGACGAACGCGTACACGTCCGTGTTGTCGTACTGCGGGGTGCCCGAGATCAGCGGGGCCTCCCGGTGGGAGGAGGCGGAGGCCGCCCCCGGTTCCAGCGTGGCCACGCCGGCGGCTGCGAGCCCCCCGGCGGCCAGCGCACCACAGATGAGGGTGACGAGGCCCTTGCGTCCCGCACCGCTCCTGGAGAGTAGAGGTGTCATGCCGTCCGTCCTCGATGTCAACTTGCCTGACGAACCGGGATTCGGAGTCGGCGGCGGGGCGGATTGGCCGGTCGCGGAAATTCTTTCGAGACGCCCCGAATTCCCGGGTCGACCCGCGTTTTCGGGCCGCTGATCCGTAACACCGTCCGGAGGTGCGTTCGGTGCGAATGCCTGGTGTGACGGGACGGCCCGGTTGCGGCCGCGGAGAGGGGGACCCTGTGGAGGCGGACGAGCTTCTGGTGCTCGTGGCCGGCGGTGACCAGAGGGCCTTCGAGGAGCTGTACGGGCTGGTGTCCGGGCCGGTGTTCGGGCTGGTACGGCGCGTCGTGCGCGACCCGGCCCAGTCGGAGGAGGTGGCCCAGGAGGTGCTGCTCGAACTCTGGCGCTGTGCCGCCCGGTTCGACCCGGGCCGGGGCAGCGCCCTGTCCTGGATCCTCACCCTCGCGCACCGCCGCGCCGTCGACCGGGTGCGCAGCGCCCGCGCGGCCGGGATGCGCGAGCAGCGCGAGGCCCGCCGTGCCCACGCCCCCGCCTTCGACCAGGTCTCCGAGGAGGTCGAGGCGGGCCTGGAGCGCGAGTGGGTGCGCCGCTGCCTGGACCGGCTCACCGCCCTCCAGCGCCAGTCCGTCACCCTCGCCTACTACGACGGCTACACCTACCGCGAGGTGGCCGAGCGCCTTTCGCTGCCCCTGGGCACGGTGAAGACGCGGATGCGCGACGGACTGACCCGGCTGCGCGAGTGCCTGGGAGGCGTCGCATGAGCATCCTCGACCGCCTGTTCCACCGCGAGGACCTGCACTCGCTCGCCGCCCCCTATGCGCTCGACGCCCTCGACCCTGGTGAACGGGCCCGCTTCGACAAGCATTTGGGGCGGTGTGAGCGCTGCGCAGCCGAGGTGCGGGGCCTGTCCGAGGACGCGGTGCGCCTCGCCTGGTCCACGGCCGCCCCGGCACCGGCCGCGCTGCGCGACCGGGTGCTGGCCGCCGTACGGACGACTGCGCAGGAACCGGCTGCAGGGCGCGAGCGCGCCCCTCAATTGCCTCCGCACGTCTGGGGTATCCAGCCACCGCCGGATCGCATCCGTGCGCCCCGGATGCGATCCCTGTTCGTTCCGTTCGCCACGACGACGGCGGCGGCCGCGCTGGTCGTCGCCGGGCTGTTCGCGGTGCAGGCCCATCGGTCCCAGGACGAGCTGAACGCCGAACAGGCGCGCTCTCGTGACATCGCCCACGTCCTCGCGGCCCCCGACGCTCGCGCGATCAGCGGAAAGGGCAGCCGGGGCGGTAGCATCGCGGTCGTCGCGTCCGCCGCCGAGGGACAGGCGGTTGTCACGCTCAGCGGATACGGCGCACCGCCCGGCGGCCATGTCCGCCAGCTGTGGCTCATGCGCCCTCACGTGCGACCACGCTCCCTCGGTCTTTTCGAGGGAGGCGACACGCCCTTGGTCGCGACCGGTCTCGGAAAGTCCGCCACGTCACTCGCCGTGACCGTCGAGCCCGATGGCGGTTCACCGCAGCCCACCGGCCAGCCATTTATCCAACTCGCCCTGAAATCGGTCGGATTCGGAGAGTAATCGTCAACCTCCCTGGGAAGAAGGTGAATCCTGTCCCCGGCATACACGAGTGCCTGTTTGGGGCGATAGGGTTACCCTGCCCGGGCCGGGTGGACTCGTACGGGTGGGGAGTGACATGGAGCAGATAACAGTGCGCAGCAGGGCCAGGGTCCCTGCGATCACCTGCGGTAACAGCGCGACCAGTTCGCGCCTCGACCGGCATCTGTCGGTCCTGGCGGGTCCCGCCATACCGCAGCAGAAGGCGGCCGAGGCCACCACGCTGATGCGTGAGCTGACCGCGCGTGACACCACGCACGAGCGCAGCGACCGGGGCGCCCGCGTGAGTCGCGTCTCGCTGTTCGCGCCGCTGCGGCGGCTCCGCCGCTCCCTGTTCGGCGGCAACAAGCACTGAAGGCCCGCGTTCAGGCCGACACACCGCCGCTACCCGGCGCTGCGACCCCACCGTCCGTCATCCCCGCGGCCGCAGCAGTGCCCCGGTGTGCTGCCCGAGCGCGGGCACCGCTCCCCGCGATGCGCCCGTGCCCGCCCGGCATCGATGAGGAATCCCCCGCTCGAGCGCAGCCGATGGGCCCGCGTCGGCCGAGGAGCCCGCGCCTGCGCTAGATGAGCGCGAACTGCCCCTCCGGGCCCTCTTCATGGTGATCCAGAACCGTCGCCGGCCTGCGAGCCGACGCCGAGGGCGGAAGCACGCCCGCCGCACGGAGATCGGCAGAAGTGAGGGACTCCGTCACCTCGAACTCCACCTGCGATGCCCGCAGTTCCGCCAGCAGAGTCAGGACCGTGATCAGCTCCAGCAGCTCCGACGTCCATGACTGCGGCCAGGTCGGCGGCCGGATCGCCGCCAGTGTGCGGGCCTCGGCCTCGGCCGTCCTCGTGGTGAACCACTCCTCCAGCACCCGCACCCCGGCCACCTCGAAGTCCCAGGCCTCCGGCGGCACCGGTGAGATACGGCCCTCGTCCAGATGCAGGGTCTCCTCGTCGCGGTCGTGGACGAGGGTCAGGGGGCGGGGCGGGAGCGGGGCGCGGACATACGGGCGGCGGCCGCCCGGGAGTTTGGGGCGGTCGCCGTCGCGGCGCATCAGCCACAGCAGGCGGTGGCCCAACCGCACGCCGTGCGACCAGAGTTCGGGGTCGGCGGTGAGCGGGACCGCGAGGCCGGGGCGTACCGCCGCCATGATCCAGGCGAGCACGTCCAGCGGGGTGGGGGACAGGCCCAGGCGGGCCGCCAGGTGCTCCAGCAGGCCCGGCGTCAGGTTGGGTTCCTCGCCGCCGGGGCGGCGGTACAGCGGGCGGATCCTGCCCGGACGCAGGGTCGGGACGAGCGACGTCGCCAGGAGCGGCGGCCCCGGACCGTCGGCGGCCGTCTCCACGGCGAACACCTGGTGCGCGTCCGCCACCCGCCACAACTCCGGCCGGGCGGCGTCGATCAGCCGGTGGTCCGGGATCAGCCACTGCTCGTCGAAGGGCGCCGCCAGGACCCGTACCGGCTCGGGGCAGGGCCCCGCGGCGCGCGCCAGCTTCTCCGTGCCGCCCGGCCGGCCGGGCAGCTGGCCGACCGCCGAGTGCAGGGTGCGCGAGCGCGTCGGCTCGAACAGGGCCCGGCGGTCCGGCCCTTCGGCCTTCAGCAGAGCGTCCCAGCGGGCCTTCAGGGACGCCGGGTCGGGTGCCGTCGGCCAGGCGCGGCCCGGTCGCAGCGGTGCGACGGACCACGGCATGAGGTCCGCGAGCAGCGGAGCGTCGTCGTGCGTCACGCTGTGCATCGTACGACGCGGTGACGGCGGCCGGGTCAGGTGGCGTCCAAGGTCACCGTGAAGGAGAAGCGGTCGCCCCGGTAGTGGATGACCGCCACGTCCAGCACCCGGCCGTCCCTGTCGTACGTCACGCCCGTGTAGTGCAGGATCGGGCTGAGCAGCGGGACTTGGAGAAGCCGCGCGGTCTCCGGATCGGCCAGGCGGGCCTCCACCGTGTCCGTGATGCGGCTGATGGGTGCCCCGGCCATGTCCCGCAGCACCTTCGTCATCGGCCAGCGGATCAGGTCGTCCGGGTCGATGCGCGCGGCCAGTTCGGGGCGGATGTGATTGCGGGCGTGGTTGGTCGGCTCGCCGCTCTGCTCGTCGCACCGCAGCCGGTGGTACGTCGCCACCTCGGCCAGGTCCGGGAAGTGGTCGGCGAGTTCGGGCGGCACCGGGGCCCGGCCGCGGTCCAGCAGCTCGGTCGTCATGCCGGACTGCTGGGCCACGATCGCGTCCACGGAGCCCAGCAGCCGCACCGGGGAGCCCCGCCGGGCTTCGGGCTCGATGAACGTGCCGCGCCGCCGGTGCCGGCTGATGAGGCCCTCGTCCTCCAGCTCCTTCAGGGCCTGCCGCATGGTCAGCACGCTCACCCCGTAGTGCTGCGCCAGCCGCTCCTCGGTGGGCAGGCGCAGCGGGTCCTGGGGTGAGCGGCCGAGTATCGACGCGCGCAACGACTGCGACACCTGGTACCAGAGCGGCAGCTTGCGGTTCAGGACGATCGAGTCCGGGGCGAAGGAGGTCACTTGATTATCCGTACCCGCCGGAATCGATCAGTGCAACGGACGGAAGTGGCGCTCCAGGCCCTGCCACACGTCGTCGTACCGCTGCTGAAGGTGCTCCGCCTGCGCCGCGTCCGGGGTGAGCGTGACCGGCCAGCGCGTCTCGAACATGAACGCCAGCCCGTCGTCCACCTTGTGCGGCCGCAGCTCGGCGGCGCTCGCCCGCTCGAACGTCTCCCGGTCCGGCCCGTGCGCCGACATCATGTTGTGCAGCGAGCCGCCGCCCGGCACGAAGCCCTCGGCCTTCGCGTCGTACGCGCCCTCGATCAGGCCCATGTACTCGCTCATCACGTTCCGGTGGAAGTACGGCGGCCGGAAGGTGTCCTCGCCCACCAGCCAGCGCGGCGCGAAGACCACGAAGTCGACACCGGCGAGTCCGGGGGTGTCGCTCGGCGAGGTCAGCACCGTGAAGATCGACGGGTCGGGGTGGTCGTAGGAGATGGTGCCGATCACATTGAAACGGCGAAGGTCATAGACGTACGGCACATGGTTGCCGTGCCAGGCGACGACATCGAGCGGCGAGTGGTCGTACGTCGCCGTCCAGAGGTTGCCGCAGAACTTGTTCACCACCTCCACCGGCCCCTCGACGTCCTCGTACGCGGCGACGGGTGCCCGGAAGTCCCGTGCGTTCGCCAGCCCGTTGGCGCCGATCGGGCCGAGGTCGGGCAGCCGGAACGGCGCCCCGTAGTTCTCGCACACATAACCCCGGGCAGAGGCATCCAGCAGCTCCACACGGAAGCGCACCCCACGGGGGATCAGTGCCACATGTCCCGGTTCCACATGCAGCAGGCCGAACTCCGTGTGCAGCAGCAGCCCGCCGCGCTCGGGCACGATCAGCAGCTCCCCGTCGGCGTCGCTGAAGACGCGTTCCATCGAGGAGTCGGCGTGGTACAGGTGCACGGCCATGCCCGTGCGCTGGGTCGCGTCACCGTTGCCGCCGAGGGTCCACAGGCCGGCCAGGAAGTCCGTCCCGGCCACGGGCTCGGGCAGCGGGTTCCAGCGCAGCCGGTTCGGGTCCGGCGCCGTCTGTGCGAACGGTGCCGTGCGGATCGTGCCGTTGCCGGTGCGGGTGAAGGCCGGGTGCGCGGCCGAGGGGCGGATGCGGTAGAGCCAGGAGCGCCGGTTGTGCGCCCTCGGCTCGGTGAACGCCGTACCGCTGAGCTGTTCCGCGTACAGCCCGAGCGGTGCGCGCTGCGGCGAGTTGCGGCCCTCCGGCAGGGCGCCCGGCACCGCCTCCGAGGAGTGCTCGTTGCCGAACCCGGAGAGATAGGTCAGTGCCTCGGCGGTCTTCCGCGCGTCCCCGCTCATGCTCGCTCCCTTGCCAACCCGATTCCTCTGCAGAACCGTAGGATTGCGCTTTCGTGGGCGCAAGAGGTCTTCGCCGCCGGTGGCGCGATATGGCCCGTGCGCGGGCGCGATGAGTGCACGGGGTACCCGCCTCCGTACTGTGTGGGTCCAGGTTCACCGGATCCCGTCGGAGAGGCATCATGAAGCCCGTGCCCCACGCGACATCGCTCCGCCGTGCGCCCGTCCAGCGGCGCAGTGCCGAACGGCTGACCCGGATCCTCGACGCGTGCGCCGGCCTCCTCGACGAGGTCGGCTACGACGACCTGAGCACCCGGGCCGTGGCGCTGCGCGCCGGTGTACCGATCGGCTCGGTCTACCGCTTCTTCGGCAACAAGCGCCAGATGGCCGACGCACTCGCACAGCGCAATCTGGAGCGGTACTCCGAGCGCGTCGTCGAGCGGATGAGCGGCATGCGGCCGGGTGACTGGCGGGCGGCCGTGGACGTGGTCCTGGACGAGTACCTGGCCATGAAGCGCACCGTGCCCGGCTTCGCCCTCGTGGACTTCGGCAACCAGATCCCGGTCGGCGTCCGTCACGCCGAGCCCAACCACCGCGTCGCCGAACGCCTCTCCGTCCTGCTCTCCGGCCACCTCGGCCGCGCCCCCGACGACGACCTGCGGCGCACCTTCCTGATCGCCGTGGAGGCCGCCGACACCCTGGTCCATCTGGCGTTCCGGGTGCACCCGCAGGGTGACGAGGCGATCATCGCGGAGACCCGGGAACTGCTGCGGGCGTATCTGGCGCGCGTGCTGGACTGAGCGCACCGGCGCCGACCCGCGGATTCCGAACCGGATCCCGTGCACCCCTCCCCTCCGTGCATACCGGTCGGTATGCTCGCCCTCGATCCGTGCGTCACCGCTGCCGCCGCCCTCCGGGAGGACCCGTGTCCCGCACCGCCCTGCGAATCTGCCCCCTGTGCGAGGCCACCTGCGGGCTGACGCTCACCCTCGATGGAACCCGCGTCACCGGCGCCCGCGGCGACCGCGACGACGTGTTCAGCAAGGGGTTCATCTGCCCGAAGGGCGCCGCCTTCGGTGCCGTCGACGGCGACCCGGACCGGCTGCGCGCCCCGCTCGTCCGCAGGGACGGCGAGCTGCGCGAGGCCACCTGGGAGGAGGCCTTCGACGCCGTGGCCGCGGGACTGCGCCCGGTCGTCGAGCGCTGCGGCCCCGACTCCGTCGGCGTCGTCCTGGGCAACCCCAACGTCCACACCGTGGCCGGGGGTCTCTACCCGACGGTGCTGCTCGGCGCGCTGCGCAGCCGCAGCCTGTTCACCGCCTCCACGCTCGACCAGATGCCCAAGCACGTCTCCAGCGGACTGCTGTTCGGGGACGCGAACGCCATCCCCGTGCCCGACCTGGACCACACCGACCATCTGCTGCTCATCGGTGCCAACCCCCTGGAATCCAACGGGAGTCTGTGCACCGCGGCCGACTTCCCGGGCAAGCTCAAGGCGCTCAAGGCCCGCGGAGGCACCCTCACCGTCATCGACCCGCGCCGCACCCGCACCGCCCAGCTCGCCGACCGGCACATCGCGATCCGCCCCGGCACCGACGCGCTGCTGCTCGCGGCGATGGCGAACGTCCTGTTCGAGGAGGACCTGGCCGACCCGGAGGATCTCGCCCCGCACCTCCAGGGCATGGCGGAACTCCGCGAAGCCGTAGCGGACTTCACTCCCGAAGCCGTGGCCGGCGCCTGTGACGTGGACGCCGCCCTGATCCGCACCCTCGCCCGCGAACTCGCCGCCGCGCCCACCGCCGCCGTGTACGCCCGCATCGGCACCTGCACCGTCCCGCACGGCACTCTCGCCAGCTGGCTGGTGGACGTCCTCAACATCCTCACCGGCAACCTCGACCGGCCCGGCGGCGCCCTCTTCCCGCAGGCGGCCACCGACCGGACGCCCCGGCCGGCCGGGCCCGGCCACGGCTTCTCCCTCGGCCGCTGGCACTCCCGGGTCGGCCGGCACCCCGAGGCCAAGGGCGAGTTGCCGCTCTCCGCGCTCGCCGAGGAGATCGACACCCTCACCGACGAGGGCGAGCCGGTGCGCGCCCTCATCGCCCTCGCCGCCAACCCGGTGCTGTCCGCCCCCGACGGCGACCGGCTCGACAGGGCCCTGGATTCCCTGGACTTCATGGTCAGCGTCGACCCGTACCTCAACGAGACCTCGCGCCACGCCCATGTCGTGCTGCCCCCGCCGCCGCCCTCGCAGAGCCCGCACCACGACTTCGCCTTCAACACCCTCGCCGTGCGCAACCAGGTCCGCTACACCCGCCCCGCCGTGCCGCTCGAACCGGGCCGGATGGCCGAGTCGGAGATCCTGGCGCGGCTCATCCTGGCCGCCACCGGCATGCACGGCGCCGACCCCGCCGCCGTCGACGCGATGGTGATCGACCAGACCCTCGGCAAGGCGGTCAGGGAACCGCACTCCCCGGTGCACCGCCGCGACCCGAAGGAACTCGCCGCCCGGCTCACCGGCGACAACGGCCCCGAGCGACGGCTCGACATGATGCTGCGCCTCGGTCCCTACGGCGACGGTTTCGGCGTACGACCGGACGGCCTGACCCTGGAGAAGCTGCTCGCCCACCCGCACGGCATCGACCTCGGCCCCCTGCGCCCGCGCCTGCCGCAGCCGCTGAAGACCCGCAGCGGCAAGGTCGAGCTGCTGCCGCAGTCCCTCGCCGACGACCTGCCCCGGCTGCGGGCCGCGCTGGCGGAGCGCCCGGACGGGCTGGTCCTCGTCGGCCGCCGTCACCTGCGCTCCAACAACAGCTGGATGCACAACGTGCCCGCCCTCACCGGCGGCACCAACCGGTGCACCCTGCAGATCCACCCGGACGACGCCGAGCGCCTCGGCGTGCGCGACGGGGGACAGGTGCGGGTCAAGGGCGCCGGGGGAGAGGTGGTCGCGCCCGCCGAGGTCACCGACAGCGTCCGGCGGGGCGTGGTGAGCCTGCCGCACGGCTGGGGTCACGACCGCCCCGGCACCCGGCTCAGCCACGCCGTCACCGCCCCCGGCGTCAACGTCAACCAGCTCCTCGACGGCAGCCTGCTCGACCCGCTGTCGGGCAACGCGGTCCTGAACGGCGTCCCCGTCGAGCTCACGGCAGCGGTGTGACCCCGGAGTCCGGCGCACCGGCGGCCGCCCTGGCGCACGACGCCCGTGCCGCCCTCGCCGACACGGCCCCCTACGCTGCGAGGAGACCTCTGGCGGCGAAAAACTAACGCCGCTAGTTTGTGAGCCGTAAGACGCAGCCCCGCCGGGAGGAAGCAGCATGAAGGCACATGACGGCCTGTACATCGACGGTGCTTGGCGGCCCGCCGTCGGCGAGGACCTGATCGAGGTCGTGAACCCGGCCGACGAGCAGGTCGTCGGCCATGTCCCGGCGGGTGACGCGGTGGACGTCGACGCCGCCGTACGTGCCGCCCGAGCCGCCCTGCCGGCCTGGGCCGCGACCCCGCCCGCCGAGCGGGCCGCCCGTCTCGCGGCCCTGCGGGACGTCCTCGCGGCCCGCAAGGACGAGATCGCCGAGACGGTCACCGCCGAGCTCGGCTCGCCGCTGCCGTTCTCGCAGATGGTGCACGCAGGCGTGCCGATCGCCGTCGCGGGCTCGTACGCCGAACTCGCCGCGACCCAAGCCTTCGAGGAGAAGGTCGGCAATTCGACCGTCCACCACGAACCCGTCGGAGTGGTCGGCGCGATCACCCCCTGGAACTACCCGCTCCACCAGATCGTCGCCAAGGTCGCCCCGGCGCTGGCCGCGGGCTGCACGGTGGTGCTCAAGCCGGCCGAGAACACTCCGATCACGGCCCAGCTGTTCGCGGAGGCGGCGCACGAAGCGGGCCTCCCCGCGGGCGTGTTCAACCTCGTCACCGGTCTCGGCCCGGTCGTCGGCCAGGCGCTCGCCGAGCACCCGGACGTCGACCTGGTCTCCTTCACCGGCTCCACCGCCGTCGGCAAGCGGATCGGTGCCCTCGCCGGCGGTGCCGTCAAGCGGGTCGCCCTCGAACTCGGCGGCAAGTCCGCCAACGTCATCCTGCCGAGCGCCGACCTCGCCAAGGCGGTGAACGTCGGTGTCGCCAACGTGATGTCCAACTCCGGCCAGACGTGCAGCGCCTGGACGCGCATGCTGGTGCACACCGACCGGTACGACGAGGCCGTGGAGCTGGCCGCCGCTGCCGCCGCGAAGTACGGCGACCGCATCGGACCGGTGGTCAGCGCCCGGCAGCAGGAGCGGGTGCGCGGTTACATCGACAAGGGCGTCGCCGAGGGTGCGCGCCTGGTCGCGGGCGGCTCCGAATCCCCCCGTGAGCAGGGCTACTTCGTGAGCCCCACCGTCTTCGCCGACGTGACACCGGAGATGACGATCGCGCAGGAGGAGATCTTCGGCCCGGTCCTCACGATCCTCCGCTACGAGGACGAGGAGGACGCCCTGCGCATCGCCAACGGCACCGTCTACGGTCTCGCCGGCGCCGTCTGGGCCGGCGACGACGCGGAGGCCGTGGCCTTCGCCCGCCGGATGGAGACCGGCCAGGTCGACATCAACGGCGGCCGCTTCAACCCCGTCGCCCCCTTCGGCGGTTACAAGCAGTCCGGCGTCGGCCGCGAACTCGGCGCGCACGGACTCGCCGAGTACCTTCAGACCAAGTCCTTCCAGTTCTAGGGGAGTCGAGCCATGGCCGTACGTGCCGCCGTCCTGCCCGCCATCGGCGCTCCCCTGGAGATCACCGGGATCGACCTGCCCGAGCCGGGCCCCGGCCAGGTCCGGGTGCGCCTCGCCGCCGCCGGGGTCTGCCACTCCGACCTGTCCCTGTCCAACGGCACCATGCGGGTGCCGGTCCCGGCCGTCCTCGGGCACGAGGGCGCGGGCACCGTCGTCGCCGTCGGCGAGGGCGTCACCCACGTCTCGCCGGGCACGGACGTGGTCCTCAACTGGGCGCCTGCCTGCGGCAGTTGTCACGCGTGCAAGCTCGGTGAGGTCTGGCTGTGCGCCAACGCACTCAATGGCGCCGCGGATGTCTACGCCCACCGTAGCTCCGACGGCGCCGAGCTCCACCCCGGCCTGAACGTCGCCGCGTTCGCCGAGGAGACGGTCGTCTCCGCGTCCTGCGTCCTGCCCGCCCCGTCCGGCGTCCCGCTGGCCGACGCGGCCCTCCTCGGCTGCGCCGTCCTCACCGGATACGGCGCCGTCCACCACTCGGCGCAGGTCCGGCCGGGGGAGACGGTCGCCGTGTTCGGGGCCGGCGGAGTCGGGCTCGCCGCCCTGCAGTCCGCCCGGATCGCGGGCGCCTCGACGATCGTCGCGGTCGACGTCTCCCCGGAGAAGGAGGAGTTGGCGCGCCGGGCCGGTGCCACCGACTTCCTGGTCGCCACCGAGAACACGGCCCGCGAGATCCGCGCCCTCTCCGGCAAGCAGGGCGTCGACGTGGCGATCGAGTGCGTGGGCCGCGCCGTCACCATCCGCACGGCCTGGGAGTCCACCCGGCGCGGCGGCCGCACCACGGTCGTCGGTATCGGCGGCAAGGATCAGCAGGTCACCTTCAACGCCCTGGAGATCTTCCACTGGGGCCGCGCCCTGTCCGGCTGCGTGTACGGCAACTCGGACCCGGCGCGGGACCTGCCGGTCCTGGCCGACCACGTGCGGGCCGGACGCCTCGACCTCGGAGCGATGGTGACCGAGCGGATCGCTCTGGACGGGATCCCGGCGGCGTTCGAGAACATGCTCGCGGGGAAGGGCGGCCGGGCGCTGGTGGTCTTCTAGCGCCGTTCCTCACCTCACCCCGGTCGCTCCGTGCGGCCGGGGTCCTCGGCGTGCCCGCCCCGCCGTTTTCGGTGCCATGTACAGGTAAAAACTGCTGCTGCGCGACCCGTTGACGCTCATACCGTCCGGTCAGTACGTTCCCCGAACCCGAGTCGCCCCCCGTCCCCGCACCCCTCGGAGTGTGCACGCATGGACACGGCACCTTCCGCCCAGCCGCTCACCCCCACCGCTCCCGCTGCTCGAAACCGTCGCAGGGTGGCCACCGCCGCCGCCCTCGCGTCGGCCGTCGAGTGGTACGACTACTTCGTCTTCGGCATTGCCGCGGCCCTCGTCCTCGGCGGCCTCTACTTCCCGGCCGGAAACCCCGCCGCCGGAGTCCTCGCCTCCTTCGCCACCTTCGCCGTCGGCTTCCTCGCCCGTCCGCTCGGCGGCATCATCGCCGGCCATCTCGGCGACAAACGCGGCCGCAAGCCCATGCTGGTCCTCGCGCTCACGCTCATGGGCCTGGCCACCACGGGCATCGGCCTGCTGCCGACGTACGACACGATCGGCGTCGCCGCTCCCATCCTGCTCGTCGCCCTCCGCGTCGTCCAGGGCATCGCGGTCGGCGCCCAGTGGGGCGGCGCGATGCTGCTGGCCACCGAGTACGCCCCCGAGGGCAAGCGCGGCATCTACGGCAGCCTCGTCCAACTCGGCGTCCCCATCGGCGTGGTGACCGCGAACACGGTCTTCCTGCTGGCCGGGGCGTTCACCACGGACTCCGCGTTCGCCGCCTGGGGTTGGCGCATCCCGTTCCTGGTCGGCCTGCTCGTGCTCGCCCTCGCCCGGTACATCCACACCCGTGTCGAGGAGACTCCCGAATTCCGCGAAGCCGAACGGGCGTTGGCCGAGCAGGAGAAGACCGGACACGCCTCCCCGCTGCGCACGATCCTCCGCGGCCACCTCGGCACGGTGTTCCTCGCCGGCGGCTCCTTCGCCGTGAACACCGCGACCTTCTACATCCTCATCACCGGCGTCCTGGACTACACGACCCGCGACCTCGGCATGCAGCGCAGCGCCGTCCTCACCGTCTCGCTCTGCGTCAGCCTCACCCAGGTGGTGCTGATCCCAGCGTCGGCCGCGCTCTCCGACCGCATCGGCCGCATCCGGATCTACGCGCTCGGTGCACTCGGCATCGGGCTGTGGGCCGTACCGATGTTCCTGCTGATCGACACCGGCTCACTGCTGTGGCTGGCGGTCGGCACCTTCGTCGGCAGTTGCTTCCTCAGCATCATGTACGGCCCGCAAGCCGCGCTGTTCGCCGAGCTGTTCACGCCGGAGATGCGCTACACCGGCGCCTCGCTCGGCTACCAGATCGCGGCCGTGTTCGGCGGCGGCCTCGCGCCGTTCGTGATGGTGCTGCTGCTGGAGACGACGGGCACCTCGATGGCGGTGTCCGGCTACATCATCGGGCTCACGGTCATCGCGCTCGTGTCCATCAAGATCCTCGCGGACCGGGCCAAGGCCCGTGGGGACGGGGCCAAGACCCCGGCCGGGGGTGCGAAGACGGTGGCGGACGGCGGGCGTTCAGACTGAGCCCGACGCCGCTTCGGGCTGCGGCTCCGGAGTCGGCTCCGGTGCCGCGGCCCGAGGCGCGCGCGGCCGGGACCGGGACACGGCCACGCCCGCCAGGCACAGCATCCCGCCGCCCAGCGTGAGCAGCCCCGGCACCTCGCCGAGCGCCAGCCACGACATCAGCACGACCAGCGCGGGCACGGCGTACGTCGTCGCGCCCATGCGGCTCGCGGTCGTACGAGCGAGGGCGTAGGCCCAGGTGGTGAAGGCGAGCGCGGTCGGAAAGACGCCGAGGTACACCATGTTGAGGGTCGCGGAGAGCGGCGCGCCGGCGGCCTCGTGGACCAGCTGACCGGCGAACGGCAGACAGGCCACGGCGCCGACCAGACACCCGAAGGTCGTCACCTGGAGCGGGCTGCCCTGGGCGAGGGCGGGCTTCTGCGAGACCACCCCGGCCGCGTACGCGACCGCAGCGAGCAGGCACAGCGCCACGCCGAGCACCGAGGACCCGCCGCCCCCGGCCGACATCGACAGTCCCACGGTCACCGCACCGGCGAACGACACCGCCATCCCGGCCAGCAGCCGGGGCGGCATCGGGTCACCGAGCAGCCGGGCGCCGAGCAGGGCGATCAGCAGGGGGCCGACGTTCACGACCAGGGCCGCCGTACCGGCGTCGACCTGCCGCTCGCCCCAGTTGAGCACCACCATGTAGAAGCCGAACCACAGCAGCCCGGATATCGCGATCCCGCGCCAGGCCCCTCTCGGCGGCAGCCCCTCCCGCCGTACGAGCCAGAGGGCCCCCAGCGCGAGGACCCCGGACAGCAACCGCCCGAGCGCCAGCGCGCCCGGCGAGTACGCGCTCCCGGCGCTGCGGATGGACACGAAGGCGGAGGCCCACAGGACCACGGTGAGGGTGGCCGCCGCGGTGGCGCGCGGATCGGGGCGGGACGGGGAGGACTTCACCATGCTCCTGAGGATGTCGGCCATGACCCCGAGGCTAGGAGTGCAGGGACACTGGCGGCTAGCGGATTTGCGACGTGGAGACCGGCGAACCGCACCGGTGAGCGGCGGCGGTGCGCCGCGCTGTCGTCACGTGGTCCGGGCGAGCCGCTCGTACTGCAGCGCCAGCCCGTCCAGCAGGGCCGTCAGGCCCGTCTCGAAGGCCCGCTCGTCGATCTTCTCCTGCTGTTCGGCGAGGAGGTGGGCCTGTCCGAGGTGGGGATAGTCGGCCGGGTCGTACGCGCTGGCGTCGTCCACGAAGCCCCCGGCGAACGAGCCGAGCGCCGAGCCCATGATGAAGTACCGCATCAGTGCGCCGATGGACGTGGCCTGCGCCGGCGGCCAGCCCGCGTCGACCATCGCGCCGTACACCGCGTCGGCCAGGCGCAGCGCGGACGGGCGGCGGCCGGGGCCGCGGGCGAGGACGGGGACGATGTTCGGGTGGTCGCGGAGGGCGGCCCGGTAGGAGACGGCCCAGTCGTGCAGGGCGGTCCGCCAGTCCCGGCCGCCGTCGAACATCGACAGGTCGACCTGTCCGCTCACCGAGTCGGCGACCGCCTCCAGGATCTCGTCCTTCGTGCGGAAGTGGTTGTAGAGCGAGGGCCCGCTCACGCCCAGCTCGGCGGCGAGCCGGCGCGTGGAGACCGCCGCGAGGCCCTCCGCGTCCACGAGTTCCCGTGCCGTCTCGACGATCCGGTCGGTGCTGAGGAGGGGCTTGCGCGGTCGGGCCATGGCGCACATAGTAGGGCTGCCGAGCAGAAACTAGCAGTGCTAATTTAAAGGTCCGGCTCTCAAGAACCATCTGGTGTGGGGTGATCTCGTGGTGAACCTGGGGCTCAGCGAGGAACAGGCCGCCGTGCGGCAGCTCGCCCGGGACTTCGTGGAGCGCGAGATCGCCCCGCACGTGACCGCCTGGGACCGGGCCGAGGAGGTGGACCGGGGCATCGTGAAGAAGCTCGGCGAGGTCGGCTTCCTGGGGCTCACCATCGACGAGCAGTACGGCGGCTCGGGCGGCGACCACCTGTCGTACTGCCTGGTCACGGAAGAGCTGGGGCGCGGCGACTCCGCGGTCCGCGGGATCGTCTCCGTCTCCCTCGGCCTCGTCGCCAAGTCCGTCGCCGCGTGGGGGAGCGAGGAGCAGAAGCGGCGCTGGCTGCCGGGGCTGACGTCCGGCGCGCAGGTCGGCTGCTTCGGCCTCACCGAACCGGGCACCGGCTCCGACGCGGGCAACCTCACCACCCGCGCGGTGCGCGACGGCGACCACTATGTCGTCAACGGCACCAAGATGTTCATCACCAACGGCACTTGGGCCGACGTCGTCCTCCTCTTCGCCCGTTCCACCGACGCCCCCGGCCACAAGGGCGTCTCCGCCTTCCTCGTCCCCACGGACAGCCCCGGCCTGACCCGCCGCACCGTCCACGGCAAGCTCGGCCTGCGCGGCCAGGCCACCGCCGAGCTGGTGCTGGAGGACGTGCGGGTGCCCGCGTCGGCGCTCGTCGGCGAGGAGGGCAGGGGCTTCGCGGTCGCCATGTCCGCTCTCGCCAAGGGGCGGATGTCGGTGGCGGCGGGCTGCGTGGGCATAGCCCAGGCCGCGCTCGACGCGGCGGTCAAGTACGCGGGCGAGCGCGAGCAGTTCGGCAAGTCCATCGCCCGCCACCAGCTCGTCCAGGAGCTGCTCAGCGACATCGCGGTCGACGTGGACGCGGCCCGGCTGCTGACCTGGCGGGTCGCCGACCTGATCGACCGCGGGCTGCCCTTCGCCACCGAGTCCTCCAAGGCCAAGCTCTTCGCCTCCGAGGCCGCCGTCCGCGCCGCGAACAACGCCCTGCAGGTCTTCGGCGGTTACGGCTACATCGACGAGTACCCGGCGGGCAAACTCCTGCGCGACGCCCGCGTGATGACCCTCTACGAGGGCACCAGCCAGATCCAGAAGCTGGTCATCGGGCGTGCGCTCACGGGCGTTTCGGCTTTCTGAGTACGTCACTTGAGTACGTCGGCGGATGCGGCGTGCGCCGGGTCCGCCGACCCTGATGGCCATGAGCGAGACACCGGTCAAGCAGCAGAACACGGGCGCCTTCTACGGCCAGGCCGTCGCGTCCTTCTCCATCGCCATGGCGGCGACCGCCATCGGGATCTATTGCCTGAGCGCCGACGCCTGGGTGCGCGGCTTCCTCGGGATCGCGGTCCTCTATCTCGTCACGTCCGCGTTCACCCTGGCCAAGGTGATCCGGGACCGCCAGGAGGCCGGACAGATCGTGAGCCGGGTGGACCAGGCCCGGCTGGAGAAGCTCCTCGCCGAGTACGACCCCTTCGAGAAGCCGTAGAGGACCGTCTCCGAGCGGGACGGCTAGGGCCTTTCCTTCCGGGTCGACGGGGGGGTCCCCCGCGCGAGCAAAGCCGAGCGTGGGGGAGCGTCGGCGAGTGACGACAACGCCGCAGAGGTGCGTGCCAGACCCCGCGCCCCCGGCAAGATCCGGAAGGGAGGCCCTAAGCGAGCGCTCACCGTCGGCGGTATGGTGGGACCTCCTGTCACCGAGAGGGGCGAGCGAGCGATGAGTACGGCGGAGGAGACGACCGGCGGCGAGGTCGAGCCGTGGGAACAGGTCACCCCTGACGCGGCCCGGCGGCTGCTGGTCGCCGCCGTGGAGGCCTTCGCCGAGCGCGGCTACCACGCGACGACGACCCGCGACATCGCGAGCCGTGCGGCCATGAGCCCGGCCGCGCTCTACATCCACTACAAGACCAAGGAAGAGCTGCTCCACCGGATCAGCCGCATCGGCCACGACAAGGCCCTGCAGATCCTGCGGGGCGCCGCACACGGCGCCGGCAGCCCGGCCGAGCGGCTCGCCGACGCCGTCAGCTCCTTCGTGCGCTGGCACGCCGGACAGCGCACCACCGCCCGGGTCGTGCAGTACGAGCTGGACGCGCTCGGGCCCGACGCCCGCGCCGAGATCCTCGCGCTGCGCCGCGAGGTCGACGCCGAGGTGCGCGGGATCATCGAGGACGGTGTGGCGTCCGGCGAGTTCGACGTGCTGGACGTGCACGGTACGACGCTCGCGGTGATGTCCCTGTGCATCGACGTCGCCCGCTGGTTCAACATCGACGGCCCCCGCACGCCCGAGGAGGTCGGCGTGCTCTACGCCGACCTCGTGCTGCGGATGGTGGGCGCGAAGTAGCCCACCCGCAGGGGCCTCGCCCGGCCTACAGGTAGTAGCGGGCCACCGACTCCGCGACGCACACCGGCTTGTCGCCGCCCTGCCGCTCCACGCTGAACGCGAGGGTCAGCTGGATCCCGCCCGGGACCTCGTCGACGCCGGCGATCTTCGCGGTGGCGCGCAGCCGCGAGCCGACCGGTACGGGCGAGGGGAAACGGACCTTGTTCGTCCCGTAGTTGACGCCCATCTTCACGCCCTCGACGCTGATCAGCTGCGGGCCGAAGAGCGGGAGCAGGGACAGGGTCAGATAGCCGTGCGCGATCGTGGTGCCGAACGGTCCCTGGGCCGCCTTCTCCGGGTCGACGTGGATCCACTGGTGGTCGCCGGTGGCGTCCGCGAAGAGATCGATCCGCTTCTGGTCGACCTCCAGCCAGTCGGTGTAGCCCAGCTGCTCGCCCACAGCCGCCTTCAGCTCGTCGGGGGAGGTGAAGGTCCTCGGTTCTGCCATGATCCCGGCCTCTCGCTCGCGTATCTAAGCAACTGCTTAGCATGGTAGGGGGTGAGAGCAATGTCAACGGACCGCGAGGGGAGCGGGTGGGTAGGCTCCGAGGGATGCCCCAGATTCCCGAGAAGATCCACGAGCTGACCGTCGGCCAGTTGTCCGCGCGCAGCGGCGCCGCCGTCTCCGCCCTGCACTTCTACGAGTCCAAGGGTCTGATCAGCAGCCGTCGCACCAGCGGCAACCAGCGCCGCTACGGCCGCGACACCCTGCGCCGCGTCGCCTTCGTCCGGGCCGCCCAGCGCGTCGGCATCCCCCTGGCCACGATCCGCGAGGCCCTCGTCGAACTCCCCGAGGAGCGCACTCCCACCCGCGAGGACTGGGCCCGCCTCTCCGAGGCCTGGCGCTCCGAACTGGACGAGCGCATCAAGCAGCTGAACCGCCTGCGCGACCACCTCACGGACTGCATCGGCTGCGGCTGCCTGTCGCTGGAGGGCTGTGTGCTCTCCAACCCGGACGACGTCTTCGGCGAACGCCAGGCGGGGTCCCGGCTGCTGGCGGAACGCGGTCCGCGCCGCTGACGTCCGCCCCGCCCCGCGGCGCCGTACGCCGTCGTGCGTCGCCGAACGTCAAGACCGGTTCAGGACAGGGGGTGCGCAGATCCGGCGCACCCCCCTGATGTTCAGGCCGACATGAGCAGCCGCCCGCGCCTGGCGAACGCCAGCGCCTCGGGGGTGAGGACGGGCAGCGGTACGAGAATCCCGCAGTCCGCGCAGACCGGGCCCGTCGAGGGTTCGTGGTCCAGGTCGTACGTCCAGATGAGGCGCTCCCTGCCGCACGCCGGGCAGGCCGTGCCCGGTTCGCGCTTCAGGGCGGCGATCAGCCGTCGCAGCACCTCGGCCAGTGGTTCATGGGGGTGGACACGCGGGTCGTCGCACCAGGCGATCCCGAAGCCGCCCCAGGTCAGCCGGTGCCAGTCGTCCACGCTGCCCGGCCGGCGCAGCCCGTCGTGCTTCTCCTTCTTGCGGCGTTCCGCGAACTCGACCTCATAGGCGAGCCAGACCGCCCGTGCCTCCTCCAGCTCATCCAGTGCGGCCACGAGACGCACTGGATCGGGGGAGCGGTCCTCGGGGCCGAACCCGGCCCGGGAACTCAGGTGGTCCCACGTCGCCCGATGCCCGTAAGGGGCGAACCGTTCAAGGCATTTGCGCAGCGAGTAGCGCCGTAGTGCCAGATCGCACCGCGGATCGCGCGCCTGTCTCGCGAGACTCCGGAAACCGGCCATCGCCCTGCACCTCCGTCACACCTGCAGCTGTACTTCGGTCACTTCGGCGCCGTCGTACCGACGTCGCCGAATAGACGTGTCGACAAGGGATTCGGCTCCATCCGATTTCCGATGCCCTCCCATAAGGAGTCCCAGGTTGACCGAACGGGGGCCTCCGCTCGACAAGTTGACGCATGTTCATCTTTCGACTCCGTTGTACCGGCGGTAACGTCCGGCTCACCCCCCTTCGCGAGGAGCCGCCATGCCACCGCGTACCCCCCACATCGCGTTGCCCGACAGATCGAGAACTCCCGGCAGGTTCCCCAGGTTCCTGAAGACGGCATCCGTGTGCGTGCTGATCGCCGGTCTCCTCTCCCCGCTCACCCAGGCCGTGGCCACCGACGCGGCGGCCGCGTCGACCGCGGCGAGCGCCTCCGACGACTACTGCGGCGGCCGGTGTTCGGACATCCTGCCGCCCGGCGAGAACGGCAACGCGACCCTCGCCCAGATCCTCCTCAACCAGGCGCTCGGCATCCAGCCCGACCACGCGGAGGACCAGCTCGGCCCCTACGCGAACCTGGCCACCGGCTACTCCGCCCTCACCGACGCGAAGATCGACACGTTCTTCGACGACGCCTCGTTCGGGGTCCCCTCCGACCAGATCGCCTCCACGGAGAAGCCGGCCGGGCGCGGTGACGTGACGATCGTCCGCGACAGGAAGACCGGCGTGCCGCACATCACCGGCACCACCCGGTACGGCACCGAGTTCGGCGCCGGATACGCCGCCGCCGAGGACCGGCTGTGGCTGATGGACGTCTTCCGGCACGTCGGCCGCGGCCAGTTGACCTCCTTCGCCGGTGGCGCCGCCGCCAACCAGGGCCTGGAGCAGGAGTTCTACCGCAGCGCCCCCTACACCGAGGCCGACCTCCAGGCGCAGATCGACAGCGCGGCGGCCCGCAACGGCGCCCGCGGCCGGCAGGCCCTCGACGACGCCGACGCCTACCTCGCCGGCATCAACGCCTACATCGACGCCTCCGACAGCGGCCGTTACTTCCCCGGCGAGTACGTCCTGACCGGTCACAAGGACTCGGTCACCAACGCGGGCACCATCGACCACTTCAAGGTCACCGACCTGGTGGCGCTCGCCTCCGTCGTCGGCTCGCTGTTCGGCTCCGGCGGCGGCGGAGAGGTGAACAACGCGCGCTCCCTCCTCGCCGCCCAGTCCAAGTACGGCGTCGAGGAGGGCACCCGGGTCTGGGAGTCGTTCCGCGAGCGCAACGATCCCGAGGCCGTCCTCACCGTCCACGACGGCAAGAGCTTCCCGTACGGCACCAAGCCGGACAGCCCGCAGGGCGAGGCCCTGCCCGACGCCGGCTCGGTGACACAGGAGCCCCTGGTCCACGACCGCACCGGCAGCGCGTCCGCCTCCGGCGCGACCGGCGCCTCCGCAACCGCCGCCCACGAGGCCCTGAGCTCGGCCAGGCGCGGCATGTCCAACGCCCTCGTGGTCAGCGGCGAACACACCGCGAGCGGCCGCCCGGTCGCCGTCTTCGGACCGCAGACCGGCTACTTCGCCCCGCAGCTGCTCATGCTCCAGGAGATCCAGGGGCCCGGCATCAGCGCCCGCGGCGCCTCCTTCGCCGGCCTGAGCATGTACGTCGAACTGGGCCGCGGCCAGGACTACTCCTGGAGCGCGACCACCTCGGGCCAGGACATCATCGACACGTACGCCGTCGAGCTGTGCCAGGACGACTACCACTACCTGTACGGCGGCACCTGCACGGCCATGGACAAGGTCGAGCAGAAGAACGCCTGGAAGCCCACGGTGGCCGACGGGACCGCGGCGGGCTCGTACACGATGCGGGTCTGGCGCACGAAGTACGGGCCGGTGCAGTACCGCGCGACCGTCGGCGGCAGGAAGGTCGCCTACACCACCCTGCGCTCCTCCTACCTCCACGAGGCCGACTCGATCGTCGGCTTCCAGATGCTGAACGACCCCGACTACGTCAAGGGCCCGCAGGACTTCCAGAGCGCGACACAGCACATCAACTTCACTTTCAACTGGTTCTACGCCGACTCCCGGCACACCGCGTACTACAACAGCGGTGACAACCCGGTGCGCGCGAGCGGCGTCGACGCCGAGTTCCCGGTATGGGCGCGGGCGGCGTACGAGTGGCGCGACTGGGACCCGGACACCAACACGGCCGACTACACCCCTCCCGCCGAGCATCCCAACTCCCTCGACCAGGACTACTACGTCTCCTGGAACAACAAGCAGGCCGAGGCATACACGACCGCGTCCTGGGGCGACGGCTCGGTGCACCGCGGCAACCTCCTGGAGGACCGGGTGGGCAAACTGGTCGCGGCCGGCGGCGTGACCCGCGCCTCCCTCGTGAAGGCGATGGCGGACGCGGCACTCGCCGACCTGCGAGCCGAGGACGTGCTGCCCGACCTGCTGAAGGTGATCGACGCCTCGCCGGTCACCGACCCGACGACCGCGGCGGCGGTGAGCAAGCTGCGGGCGTGGGTGACGGCGGGCGCCAAGCGCACGGAAACGTCGGCGGGTTCGAAGAAGTACGCCGACGCCGACGCGATCCGCATCCTCGACGCGTGGTGGCCGCTGCTGGTGAAGGCCGAGTTCGAACCCGGCCTGGGCAGCGACCTGTACACCGCGTTCACCGCCAATCTGCCGGTCGACGAGGCCCCGTCGGCCGGACACGGCCCCACCGGTTCACACGCCGGAAGCTCCTTCCAGTACGGCTGGTGGAGTTACGTCGACAAGGACATCCGGGCCGTGCTCGGCGAGCCCGTGCGCGGCGGCCTCGCGCACACGTACTGCGGCGACGGCAGCCCCGCCGCCTGCCGGGACATCCTGCTCGGCACGCTCAAGCAGGCGTCCGCCCTGACCGCGGCCCAGGTCTACCCGGGCGACGACCAGTGCTCCGCGGGCGACCAGTGGTGCGCCGACTCGATCGTGCAGCGGCCCCTGGGCGGCATCAAGCACGGCAGGATCGGCTGGCAGAACCGCCCGACGTACCAGCAGGTCGTGGAGTACGCGACACATCGGTGAACGGGTGTGGGCCAACCGGCGTTGGCACATGGTGGTGGGTCAACGTCGGTAGGCCAACGCCGGTGGGCCAACGTCGGTAGGTCAACGCCTGTAGCCCCACAGCCGTAGGCCAACGTCCGTAGCCCCACACCTGTGGGCCAACGTCCGTAGGCCAAGCCTCGCCGCCGCCGGGCGTCAAGCGATCCGCCCCGCCGCCAGTACCACCCGCGCCAGCTCCGGGTGCAGGATGTCGCTGTGTGCGCCGGTCGGTGGGCCGCCGCGCCTGACGACCGACGCCGCGTCGACGTTCACGCAGCCCGACGCGGGCAGCGGTCCGCGGAGGGCCGCGGCGAGGTCCAGTGCGCGCGTGCCCGGCACCGCCTGCACCCCGTCGTGGCCCATGGCGCCCCACTTGGCGCCCAGCGTCCGTACGAGGTCCAGGCCCTCGGCCGCCGCCTCGCCGACCGGAGCCGTGGCCGAACGGTCGTCGTCCGCCATCCGGGAGGCCAGGGGATACAGCGTGCCGAGGGCCGCGTCGTGGCGGGAGTAGCAGCACACCAGCGGGCCGTCGACGCGGTGCTGCTGGCCCTGGAGGACACCGCCCGCGCGCGGGTCATGCGGCAGCCGGGCGGCGAACGCGTAGTGGGAGAAGGCACCTTGCAGCAGTGTCACGGACTTCACCGTGTGCACTCCGTCGGGCAGCCCGCGCAGCGCGAACGACACCAGCCGTCCGCCGAAGCTGTGCCCCACCAGATGCACGCGCACGTCCGGTGCCGCCGCGGCCAACTGTCCGATCACCGGCCCCAGGCCGCGTTCGCCGACCGTGCCGGCCCGGCGCTTCATCGCGTAGTACGTCGCCTGCCGCAGCAGTTCCCGCGCGCCGTCCCAGGGGTTGGGCAACGAGAACTGATCGTTCTGACCCGCCGACCGGAGGGCGGCCAGTGCCTGGGCGAACTCGTCGCACAGCGTGGCCGTGTCCCCGGTGAACAGGACCGGCTCGCTCTGCGGGACCCCCTCCGCCAGGGTGTCCGCCGCGAACAGCGGCTGCGGCCCGCCCGGTACGACCTCCACCAGCACCCGCACCAGCCGTCCGAACTCCGCCAGTTCGGCCTCCTCGGGGTGCTGCTGGTCCAGCATGCGGGCGATCTGGTCGACCACGGTGGCGCGCCCGGGAAAGGTCTCGAGGAGCGCGTGCCGGGTGTCCTTGCCCAGTACGGGCCGCGGCACCGAACCGCCTGCCACGGCCGCTCCGCCCACCCCGCTCGCCCCGCCCGCTTCTGCCGCCTCGGCGGTCTCGGCCGCGACGGACTTCGGGAAGTTCGGGATCGGTTCGTCGCTGAACCGCATCGACGGCCAGATCACGCCCGCGTAGCCGATCCGGGCCCGGGGCGCGAGCTGCGGGATCGGCGCGAAGAAGTGGCGGTAGAGCGCGGTCGCGCCCGAGCGGTCGTTGTTCCAGCCGTGTGCGAAGACGATCAGGTCGCGGACGCCGTGGTCCGCGACCTGGCGGAGCAGCCGGTCGCGTTCCCGGCCGTCCGTGTCCCCGTCCGCGTCGAAGGTCAGTTCCCAGTAGGGAGTCACGCTCGTCCCAGGATCCGCCATGCCAGGCCCTCTCCTACCCCAAGCGGTGCGATGTGGACGCAATCGTCCCGCCATCGGGCAAGGTTGGCCATACACCATGACCTACCTGGATGAGGATGACTCACTTGTAGTGAAGGTATTCCTTGCGTACCCGCCGGAACGCGGCCAGCTCGTCCTGCCAGGCGGCGACCACCTCGTCGGTGCCCGCACCCGCGTCGATCATCGTGCGGACCTGCGTGGAGCCCGTGAGCTTGTCGATCCAGTTGTCCGAGCGCCAAGTGAAGCCGCTCCAGATCTTCTTGGCGGTCACCAGCAGCGCGATCCCGGTCCGTACGGGGTCGTACGCGGCACGGTCGTCCACATGGATCTGCACGCCGCCGACGGTCTTGCCCTGGAATTTGGAGAACGTCGGTGCGAAGTACGCCTCCCTGAACCGCACGCCCGGCAGGCCGAGTTCGTTCGCGGCCGCGGCCCAGCGGCCGTCGATGCCGTCGGCGCCCAGCAGTTCGAAGGGCCGGGTCGTGCCCCGTCCCTCGGAGAGGTTCGTCCCCTCGAAGAGGCACGTGCCCGAGTACACCAGCGCGGTGTCCGGCGTCGGCATGTTCGGGCTCGGCGGCACCCAGGGCAGCCCGGAGGCGTCGTAGAAGTCCGGCCGCTTCCAGCCCGTCATCAGCACCGTCTCCAGCGGCACCGGCGTGCTCAGGAACTCCCCGTTGAACAGCCGTGCCAGCTCGGCGACCGTCATCCCGTGCGCCTGCGCGATGGGTTGGCGTCCGACGAAGGTGGCGAACTCCTTGTGCAGCACCGGCCCGTCGGCCGACCGCCCGGACACCGGGTTCGGCCGGTCCAGCACGACGAACCGCTTGCCCGCGAGCGCCGCCGCCTCCATGCAGTCGTACAGCGTCCAGATGTATGTGTAGAAGCGCGCGCCCACGTCCTGGATGTCGAAGACGACCGTGTCCACGCCGGAGGCGGTGAAGACGTCGGCGAGCGGCCGGCCGCTCTTCAGGTACGTGTCGTAGACCGGCAGTCCGGTCGCGGGGTCGTCGTAACGGCCCTCGGAGCCGCCCGCCTGCGCGGTGCCGCGGAAGCCGTGCTCGGGGCCGAAGACGGCGGTCAGCCGCATGTGCGGGTCGGCGTGCATGACGTCGACGATGTGCCGTACGTCCCGGGTGATGCCGGTGGGGTTGGTGACGATGCCGACCTTCTGCCCGTCGAGCAGCGCGTACCCGTCCGCGGCGAGGTGTTCGAAACCGGTGCGCAGGCCGTTCCCGGTGTGCTCGGTTCCGGTGTGGGCGACGGCCGCACGCGGTGCCGCACACGCCGTGACCGACACGGCGGTGGCGTGGAGCAGGCCTCGTCTGGACAGGTTCATGCGGTGACCTCCGTGATCGCTGCGGGTGTCATGCTCACGCACGCTAGCGTGCGTCTGGGTAGAACGGAACGAACGCGACAAGCCTGGCCGCAGGCGCCCCTTCCCCGGCGCATACCGACCGGTTAGTCTGGCGCCGCGGAGCGGATGTGCCGGGCGGGGACGTGTGCCGGGTACGGATGTCCGATGTACCGGGTACCGATGTCGTGCCGAAGGAGACCGATGGTGGAAGCCGTGCGGGATGCGGGAGTGGTCGTCACCGGAGCGGGAGGGGGCATCGGGGCGGCGCTGGCCCGCCGGTTCGCCGCCGAGGGTGCCCGGGTCGTGGTCAACGACCGGGACGCCGAACGGGCCGAGGCGGTGGCCGAGGAGATCGGCGGCATCGCTGTCGTCGGCGACGCCTCCGCGATCGTCGCCGAGGCCCGCGCCGCCCTCGGCGGCACGGTGGACATCTACTGCGCCAACGCGGGCGTGGGCTCCGGTGGTTCGGAGGCGGCCCCGGAGAAGGTGTGGGCCAAGGCGTGGGACGTCAATGTCATGGCACATGTGCGCGCGGCCCACGAGCTGCTTCCCGCCTGGCTGGAACGCGGCAGCGGGCGCTTCGTCTCCACCGTGTCCGCCGCCGGCCTGCTCACCATGATCGGCGCCGCACCCTACGCCGTCACCAAGCACGGCGCCTACGCCTTCGCCGAGTGGCTGTCGCTGACGTACCGCCACCGCGGCCTGAAGGTGCACGCGATCTGCCCGCAGGGCGTGCGCACCGACATGCTGGCCGCCACCGGCAGCGCGGGCGACCTGGTCCTCAAGCCCAACGCGATCGAGCCCGAAGACGTCGCGGACGCCCTCTTCAAGGGCATCGAGGAGGACCGCTTCCTGATCCTGCCGCACCCCGAGGTCACCGACTACTACCAGGCCCGGGCCGCCACCCCCGACAGCTGGCTGACGAGCATGAACCACCTCCAGCAGAAGTGGGAGGCCATCCAGTGACCGCGCCCGGATCCCCCTACGCGGCCCGCCCCTGGCTGGCCCTCCTCACCGACGCCCAGCGCGCCCCGGTCGACCCCGACGACTCGCTCGTGCACGCGCTGCGCCGTGCGGCCGCCGAGGCCCCGGACCGTACCTTCCTCGCCTACTTCGACGCCCGGCTGAGTTATCGCGAGGTCGACGAGCTGAGCGACTCCGTCGCCGCGCACCTCGCCGCACGCGGACTGGAGCGCGGCGACCGGGTCGCCGTCCTGCTCCAGAACTCCCCGCACTTCGTGCTGGCCGTCCTCGGCGCCTGGAAGGCGGGTGCGACCGTCGTCCCCGTCAACCCCATGTACAAGTCGGCGGAGGCCGCCCACGTCCTGCGCGACGGCGAGGTGGCCGCGCTCATCTGCTCCGACCGGGCGTGGGAGTCGTATCTGCGCAAGACGGCCGCCGACTCTCCGGTGCGGATCGTGCTCACCGCCTGCGAGCTGGACTTCCAGACCCGCGACGACGCGCGCGTCCTCGGCTTCGAGCGGCTGCCGCAGGCCCCCGACGCCGACGACCTCGTGGCCGTGGCCCGGCAGGGCGGCACGGCACCGGAAGGCCGCGACGCGGGCCCCACCGACATCGCCCTGATCAGCTACACCTCGGGCACCAGCGGCACGCCCAAGGGCGCCACCAACACGCACGGCAACATCATGTACATCGCCGAGCGGCAGCGGACGGGGATGGAGCTGCCCGAGGCCCCCGTCTACTACGGCCTCGCGCCGCTGTTCCACATCACGGGGATGGTCGTCCAGTTCGCCGCCTGCCTCAACAGCGTCGGCACGCTACTGCTGACCTACCGCTTCGAAACCGGCGTCGTCCTCGACGCGTTCGCCGAGCACCGCCCGCACTTCACGGTCGGCCCGTCCACCGCCTTCATGGCGCTCGCGGCGCACCCGGACGTCAGCCCGGAGCACTTCTCCTCCTTCGTGAACATCTCTTCGGGAGGTGCCCCCGTGCCGCCCGCCCTCGTGGAGAAGTTCCGCGCGGGCTTCGGGCCGTACCTTCACAACGGCTACGGGCTCACCGAGTGCACCGGCCCCTGCACCTCCACCCCGTCCGGCCTGGAGGCGCCCGTCGACCCGGCCTCCGGGACCCTGGCCGTCGGCCTGCCCGGCGCCGACACGGTCATCCGCATCCTCGACGACCGGGGCGAGGAGCTCCCCGTCGGGGAGCAGGGCGAGATCGTCGTACGCGGCCCGCAGGTCGTGCCCGGATACTGGCGCCGTCCCGAGGCCACCGCCGAGACCTTCCCGGACGGCGAACTGCGCACCGGGGACATCGGTTTCATGGACGCGCAGGGCTGGGTGTACGTCGTCGACCGCAAGAAGGACATGATCAACGCGTCCGGCTTCAAGGTGTGGCCGCGTGAGGTCGAGGACGTGCTCTACACCCATCCCGCGGTGCGCGAGGCGGCCGTCGTCGGGGTGCCCGACGGGTATCGCGGCGAGACCGTCAAGGCGTACATCAGCCTCCGTCCGGGTGCCGAAACCGACCCGGGCGCACTCGCCGCGTACTGCAAGGAGAGACTGGCCGCCTACAAATACCCGCGTCAGGTGGAGATCCTGCCCGACCTGCCCAAGACGGCAAGTGGGAAGATCCTGCGTCGGGAACTCCGTTCCCGAGCACAGAGCAGCGAGTGAGCAACACGGAAAGGCAGGTGGCGGCAGTGCCCAGGACCACGGACGGAGACGCGACGCCCGTTCCGCAGCGGCTGCTCGCCGCCGCCACCCGGCTCTTCGCCGAGCAGGGCTACGACCGCACCTCCGTGCAGGAGATCGTCGAGGCGGCCGGCGTCACCAAGGGCGCGCTCTACCACTACTTCGGCTCCAAGGACGACCTCCTGCACGAGGTGTACGCGCGCATGCTGCGCGTCCAGCAGGAGCGGCTGGACGCCGTCGCGGATGCCGACGAGCCGGTCGAGAAGCGGCTCAGGGCCGCGGCGGCCGACGTCGTGGTCACCACGATCGAGAACCTCGACGACGCGTCGATCTTCTTCCGCTCCATGCACCATCTGAGCCCCGAGAAGAACAAGCAGGTGCGCGCCGAGCGCCGGCGCTATCACGAACGCTTCCGCGCGCTGATCGAGGAGGGCCAGAAGGCGGGCGTCTTCTCCACGGCGACCCCCGCCGACCTGGTCGTGGACTACCACTTCGGCTCCGTCCACCACCTGTCCACCTGGTACCGGCCCGACGGCCCGCTGACTCCCCAGCAGGTCGCCGACCACCTGGCCGACCTGCTGCTGCGGGCACTGCGGCCCTGAGGTCCTGAAGTGCTGAGGCCCTGAGGTCATACGTGTAAGGGGCGGTCGCCCTGGACGACCGCCCCTTACACATGCCTGCTCACACTCACAGGTACTGCTTCAACTCCCGCCGCGCCAGCGACCGCTGGTGCACCTCGTCCGGTCCGTCGGCGAGCATCAGGGTCCGGGCGCCGGCGTACAGCTCGGCCAGCGGGAAGTCCTGGCTCACACCGCCCGCGCCGTGCAGCTGGATCGCGCGGTCGAGGATGTCGACCACCGCACGAGGCGTGGCGATCTTGATGGCCTGGATCTCCGTGTGGGCGCCCCGGTTGCCGACCGTGTCCATCAGCCAGGCCGTCTTCAGCACCAGCAGCCGCAGCTGCTCGACCGTCACGCGCGCGTCGGCGATCCAGTTCTGCACCACGCCCTGCTGGGCCAGCGCCTTGCCGAAGGCCGTACGGGACACCGCCCGGCGGCACATCAGCTCGATCGCGCGCTCGGCCATGCCGATCAGCCGCATGCAGTGGTGGATGCGGCCGGGGCCGAGGCGGGCCTGGGCGATGGCGAAGCCGCCGCCCTCCTCGCCGATGAGGTTCGACGCCGGCACGCGCGCGTGGTCGAAGATCACCTCGGCGTGGCCGCCGTGGTAGTGGTCCTCGTAGCCGAAGACCTGCATCGCGCGCTTGACCGTGACGCCCGGGGTGTCACGCGGGACCAGGACCATGGACTGCTGACGCCGGCTGTCCGCCCCGTCCGGGTCGGTCTTCCCCATCACGATGAAGATCTTGCAGTCCGGGTTCATGGCACCGGAGATGTACCACTTGCGGCCGGTGATGACGTACTCGTCCGTGCCCTCGGGGGCTCGCTCGATGTGCGTGGTGATGTTGGTGGCGTCGGAGGAGGCCACCTCCGGCTCCGTCATCGCGAACGCGGAACGGATCTCACCGGCCAGCAGCGGCTCCAGCCACTGCTTCTTCTGCTCGTCGGTGCCGAACTGCGCCAGCACCTCCATGTTGCCGGTGTCCGGCGCCGCGCAGTTCAGCGCGGTCGGCGCCAACTGCGGGGAGCGGCCGGTGATCTCGGCGAGCGGGGCGTACTGGAGGTTGGTGAGCCCGGCACCGTACTCGGAGTCCGGCAGGAAGAGGTTCCACAGGCCCTGCCTGCGCGCCTCGGCCTTCAACTCCTCGACCACGGCCGGGGTGTCCCAGGGCGAGGCCAGTGCGGCCCGCTGCTCCTCGGCGACCGCCTCGGCCGGGTACACGTACTCGTCCATGAAAGCGAGCAGCTTGGCCCGCAGTTCCTCGGTGCGCGCGTCGTACGCGAAGTCCATGACCGGTCAGCCTTCCTGAAGTGTGGTCAGTCCGTGCTCGATGAAGACGGGGACGAGGTCGCCGATGCGGTCGAAGCCGCGCCCGACCGTCTGGCCCAGCGTGTACCGGTAGTGGATGCCCTCCAGGATCACGGCGAGCTTGAACCAGGCGAACGCCGTGTACCAGTTGACGCCCGAGACGTCGCGCCCCGAGCGCGTGGCGTACCGCTCGATCAGCTCGGCCGGAGTCGGGTGCCCGGGGGCCTCGGCGGTGGTGGAGACGGGCGAGTCGGGCATGCCCAGCGGCATGCTGTACATCACCAGCAGGCCCAGGTCGGTCAGCGGATCGCCGAGCGTCGACATCTCCCAGTCGAGGATCGCCTCGATCTTGTCGTCGCCGCCGATCAGAACGTTGTCCAGCCGGTAGTCGCCGTGTACGACGGCGGGCGCGGGGGAGTCGGGCAGGGCACGGCCGAGGGCGGCGTGCAGCTCTTCGACGCCGGCCAGTTCGCGGTTGCGGGAGGCGTCCAGCTGCTTGCCCCAGCGACGCAGCTGGCGGTCCAGGAAGCCCTCCGGGCGGCCGAAGTCCGCGAGGCCCACCTCGGCGGGGTCCACGGCGTGCAGCTCGACGAGGGTGTCGACGAGGGACAGCACCGCGTCGCGGGTGCGCTCCGGGCCGAGCGGGGCGAGCTGGTCGGCGGTGCGGTACGGCGTGCCCTCGACGAACTCCATGACGTAGAAGGGCGCCCCGAGCACCTCCTCGTCCTCGCACAGCAGCACGGGACGCGGCACGGGCACGTCCGTCGGGTGCAGCGCGCTGATCACCCGGTGCTCGCGCTTCATGTCGTGCGCGGTGGCCAGGACATGGCCGAGCGGGGGCCGCCGTACGACCCACCGCGACGTGCCGTCCGAGAGCGCGTACGTGAGGTTGGACCGTCCGCCCTCGATCAGCCGTCCCGTCAGGGGGCCGCTGACCAGACCTGGCCGCTCACGGTCGAGCAGGCCGCGCAGCCGGTCGAGGTCGAGTCCGGGCGGGTGGTCGGGGCTCATGCGTTGCTCCTACGAAGGGGAGAACAGGACGCGACTCATGATGCCGACCGGTCGGTATGCCGTCCAGTGGGCGTGCCGAACGTGATCGGCGCCACGATATGCCGACCGCTCCCCTGTCGGTTGCGTGGCGTCCGGCTACCGGGTGCTTCGCAAGGCGCTGGAGGGGAAGCGGACCGGGGGGCGGAGCCCGTCTGCCGGCGCGGCACGGCCCGCACCCTCTAGACGACGAATGCCATCGCGCACGCCGCCATCGCCACCGCGCACAGCACCGCCGCGGCGGCGTGCCGGGGGGCGAGGGCGGGCGGACGGCCGGTCGCGGTCAGCGCGCGAATACGGTGGTGGGCGGTCCACAGGAAGCCCAGCCAGAACAGACAGCCGAGCGCGAAGACGACGATCCCGGTGGCGGACACCCCGCCCCGCAGGGCCCCGCGCAGGGCGAGCACGGTGACGACGGCGTACGACAGCGTCGTACGGCGCCACGCGAGCCGGGTCCGCTCCGGTTGCAGCCCCGGGTCCCGGTCCCGCTCGGCGGTCATCCGTCCCATCCGGCCAGCACGACGACGACCATCGCGACGGCCACCACCGCGACGACGAGGCTCAGCAGCACCGGGAACCGGGACACCGGCAGGTCCTCGCCCTTGCGCATCGCCCGCTCGCAGCGCACCCAGTGGTTGACCGCGCGCAACGAGCACAGCACACCGGCCCCGAGCAGGGCGAGCGCCAGCCCCACGCGCCACCCCCAGGGCAGGTCCGGCAGGAACTGGTCCACCGCGAAGCCCCCGCCGATCAGCGCGAGAGCGGTGCGCAGCCAGGCCAGGAACGTCCGCTCGTTCGCCAGCGAGAACCGGTAGTCGGGGGTGGTTCCCTCCTCCCGGACGGCCGCGGGAGCGAACCACAGCCGGACGTTCCGCACGAGTTCGATCACGTGCTGGACCCTACCGGGGCCTCACCGGCCTGCCTCGAACGCCCTCAGCCTCTCGTACGCCGTCAGGCCGTCCGGCGTCCACTCCCACTCGGTGAGCCGCCGCTGCAGCTCCTCCTCGGTCAGGAAGTCGTGCCACTGGATCTCCTCCACCTGCGGACGTACCGGAAGGTCGCAGCGCACCTCGTACACCGCGGACCACCAGCCGTGCCCGGCGCCGTCGTCGTACAGGAACTTGAAGCGGAACTCCGGCTGGGGGAGGCCGGACACCCCCAGCTCCTCCTCCGCCTCGCGCAGCGCCGTCTCGTCGTAGGACTCGCCCGCGCCCACGACGCCGCCGACGAACATGTCGTACAGGGACGGGAAGACGAGCTTGGTGGCGGTGCGGCGGTGGACGAAGACCCGGCTGGCCGCGTCCCGGGCCAGGATGAAGGCACAACGGTGGCGCAGCCCCTTGGGCGTACGCCTCACCGCGTGGGCGCTGGGCGACGACCCGGTCGTGCTCGTCGACGATGTCGAGGATCTCGTCAGCAGGGTTCATGCGGCCCATCCAAGCAGGGCCGTGACATGCGGCGGGAGGTCAGTGTGGCTGGAGATCCCGCGCCGGCTCCTCCTGCGCCGCGCCGGTCGGCATCGCCGGGTGCAGTCCCAGGAGCACGATGCCCAGGATCACGCCCGCGAGCCCCGCCGCCTGCCAGGCCAGCGCCCCCGCGTCGGTGCGCAGCCGGTCGCCGAGGAAGCCCACCCCGCAGAGGATGCCGGCGAGCGGCTGGGCCGCGGTGAGCGCGGGCAGCGACATGCGCAGCGGCGCGGTCTCGAACGCGCTCTGCACCAGGATCAGCCCGCTGACGCCGAGCACGAGCACGCCGTACGGCTGCCAGCCGCTGAGCACCTCGGTCAGGCCGCCCTCGGAGAAGCGCTCCCCGCTCACCCGGGTCAGCGAGTCCTGCACGCCGTACAGCAGTCCGGCGGCGAGGGCCAGCAGCAGCGGGGCGGCCGTGTTCAGCCGGGCGTGCTTGGCGAAGGCCGTGAGCAGCAGGGCCGCGCCGATCGTCAGGCCGATGATCAGCCAGTGGCGCAGGGGGTCCGTGACGGCGTTCCCGCCGCGCGGCTGGCCCGCCACGATGAACGCGCTGACGCCCCCTGCCAGCAGTACGAGCCCCGCCCAGCCCTGGCGGCCCAGCGGCTGCTTCGTCTGGTGCCGGGAGAGGGCGAGCGCGAACAGCAGGTTGGTGGCGAGCAGCGGCTCGACCATGGAGATCTCGCCCTGCCCCAGGGCGATCGCGCCCAGGACCATGCCGATCACCATCAGCGCGGTGCCGAACAGCCAGCGCGGCACCTTCATCAGGTCGAGCAGCAGCCGGGGGGTGAGGAAGTCGCTGAGGGGTGCCTTCTGGGCGACGTTCTGCTGGAGCACGAACCCGAAACCCAGACAACAGGCCGCGCTCACGGCGAGAATCACAATCAGAACCGACACGCTGCGTACCTCGATCATCCGGCCGGGCCACGGGGTGCGTAATGGCCGACTGTAGCGTTCCAGGACCCGGCGTGCCCCGGGAGTACCCGGAACCGGGCAAGTTGAAGCGGTCACGATGCCCCAGGCAGCCGCGGGAGGGCAAACGGGGCGGAAGCGGGACCGTACGGCCATGCTCCGACGACCGGGCGCATGACGCCATGGCGTACGCCACAGAGAATTCGGCGACGCGCGCGAGAAGCCCTCCAATGACGTACGGCGAGGACCTCTCACGCCCGAAGTCATTACGGAACGCTGACCGGTCCCCCCGACCCCTGGCCTCGTGGGCGCCGTCGGTGCTCGAATGAATCCGTGAACCCCGAACAACCCGCACAGCGGCCCCCGTCGGAGGGCGGCCGTCCCGTCGGCCGGCGTGTCTTCCTCGGCACCCTCGGCCTGGGCGCCCTCGGCGTGGTCGCCGCGCCCACCGTGCAGCGCGGCATGGAGGCCGTCCTCGGCACCGTGTCCGGCAAGGACCCCACGGGCCTGACCGGCCTGCTCCCGAACGGCGGCGGCTTCCGCTACTACTCGGTCGCCGCGTCCGTACCGTACAAGGGCCCCGTGAACTACCGGCTCAGCGTCGACGGGCTCGTGGACCACCCGCGCGCCTACACCCTCGCCGAGCTGCGCGCGCTGCCCCGGACCCGGCTGGTCCGGGACGTCCAGTGCGTCACCGGCTGGCGTGTCCCGGACACCCCGTTCGAGGGCGTCCGGCTGGCGCACCTGCTGGACCTCGCGGGCGTGCGCACCACTGCCAGGGCGATCCGCTTCACCTGCTTCGACGGCACGTACAGCGAGAGCCTCACCCTCGACCAGGCCCGCCGTCGCGATGTCCTGGTCGCCCTGCGCATGCAGGACAAGGACATCGGCCACGACCACGGCGGTCCCGTCCGCCTCTACGTCGGCCCCATGTACTTCTACAAGTCCGCCAAGTGGCTCTCCGGCATCACGGTCACCGACCGGGTCGAGCCGGGGTACTGGGAGAAGCTGGGCTACGACGTCGACGCCTGGGTCGGCCGCTCGAACGGACGGACCGATGAGCCTACGAGCTGAGGTCCGGGCCGACACCGGGCGACTGCACCGCTTCACGGCCGCCGAGCGGTGGGTGCACCGTACGACGGCCGCGCTGATGGGCGTGTGCGTGCTGACCGCGGCCTGCCTCTACGTTCCCGAGCTCGCCGTGCTCGTCGGGCGCCGCGAGCTGGTGGTCCGTGTGCACGAGTGGGCGGGCGTCGCCCTGCCCGTACCGGTCCTGGCCGGCCTCGCGTCCCGCGCCTTCCGTGCGGACCTGGGCTTCCTCAACCGGTTCGGCCCGCACGACCGCGTCTGGCTCCGCGCGGCCCTGCACCGCGACAAGCGGCGCTCGTCGCGTCCCGCGGGCAAGTTCAACGCCGGGCAGAAGGTCTACGCCGCCTGGATCGCCGGGGCCTCGCTGGTGATGCTCGGGACGGGCGTGCTGATGTGGTTCACCCACCTCGCGCCGCTTCAGTGGCGCACCGGCGCGACCTTCGTCCACGACTGGCTGGCGCTGACCATCGGCGTCGTCCTGGCCGGCCACATCGGGATGGCCCTGGGCGACCCGGAGGCCCGGCGCGGGCTGCGCACCGGGACGGTGAGCCGGGAGTGGGCGCAGCGGGAGCATCCGCTGTGGCGGCCGTGAGCGCCGGGGGACGTGCGCCCGGCGGGCCCGTTCACAGCACGCTGGTCATGCCGCCGTCGACGTACAGCACCTGGCCGCTGACGAAGTCCGCGGCGGGGGAGGCGAGGAACAGCACCCCGCCCACCAGGTCCTCGGTACGGCCCCAGCGGCCGGCCGGGGTGCGGCGGCGCACCCAGGCGCTGAACTCCTCGTCCTCGACGAGGGGCCGGGTCAGCTCGGTCTCGATGTAGCCGGGGCCGAGCCCGTTGACCTGCACGCCGTAGGGGCCCCAGTCCGCGCACATGCCCTTGGTGAGCATCTTCAGCGCGCCCTTGGCCGCCGCGTACGGGGCGATGCCGGGGCGGACCACCTCGCTCTGCAGCGAGCAGATGTTGATGATCTTGCCGTGTCCGCGCTCCGTCATCCGGCGGGCCGCCGCACGGCCGACCAGGAACGCGCTGGTGAGGTTGGTGTCCAGGACGCGGTGCCAGTCCGCGTCCGTGAACTCCAGCAGCGGGGCGCGCAGTTGCACGCCCGCGTTGTTGACCAGGATGTCGAGCGGGCCCACCCGCTCCTCGACGTCGGCGATCCCGGCGGCCACGGAGGGGCCGTCGGTCACGTCGAACACCGCCGTGTGGACGTCCCCGGGCAGGGCGGCGGCCGCCTCGGTGAGGCGCTCGCCGTCCCGCCCGTTGAGGACCACCGTGCAGCCCGCCTCCAGCAGGCCGCGGGCCAGAGCGAACCCGATGCCACGGCTGGAGCCGGTGACCAGGGCCGTACGGCCGCTGATGTCGAAGAGGGGGTGGGCCGTCATCGCCGTAGCGCTCCTAGACCACGAGGGACAACACGAGCACCAGACCGCCCGCGACGACCGAGATGATCGTCTCCATGACGGACCAGGTCTTGACGGTCTGGCCGACCTCCAGCCCGAAGTACTCCTTGACCAGCCAGAAGCCGGCGTCGTTGACGTGGCTGAAGAACAGCGAGCCGGCGCCGATGGCGAGGACCAGCAGGGCCGTGTGGGCCGTCGACATGTCGGCGGCCAGCGGGGCGACGAGACCCGCCGCCGAGACGGTCGCGACCGTCGCCGAACCCGTCGCCAGCCGGATCGCCACCGCGATCAGCCAGGCGAGCAGCAGGGCCGGGATGGACCAGTTCTTGGACATGTCCAGGATCATCTGGCCGACGCCGCAGTCGATCAGCGTCTGCTTGAAGCCGCCGCCCGCGCCGACGATCAGCAGCACGCCGACGATGGGCACGAGGCCCTTCTCGACGGTCTGCGAGATCCGCCCCTTGGTGAAGCCGGCCGCCCGGCCCAGCGTGAACATGCCGACGATGACGGCCGCGAGCAGGGCGATGAGCGGGGAGCCGATGACGTCGAAGACGCGCTGGAGCGGCTTCGTCGGGTCGTCGACCGCGAGGTCCACCAGCGCCTTGGCCAGCATCAGGACGACCGGCAGCAGGATGGTGGAGAGGGTGGCGCCGAAGCTGGGGCGCTTCGCCAGGTCGTCGGAGGCGCGCTGCGGGAGCATGCGCTCCGGGGCCTGAACGTCCACCCAGCGGGCCGCGACCTTGGAGAACAGCGGGCCGGCGATGATCACCGTGGGGATGGCGACGAGGAGGCCGAGGGCCAGGGTGACGCCCAGGTTGGCCTTGACGGCGTCGATGGCCACCAGCGGGCCGGGGTGCGGGGGCACCAGGCCGTGCATCACGGACAGACCGGCCAGCGCCGGGATGCCGATGCGCATCAGTGAGTAGTTGCCGCGCTTGGCCACCATCAGCACCACCGGGATCAGCAGCACGATGCCGACCTCGAAGAACAGTGGCAGACCGATCACGGAGGCGATCAGCACCATCGCCCACGGCATCGCCCGGCCGCCCGCCTTGGCGAGGATCGTGTCCACGACCTGGTCGGCGCCGCCGGAGTCGGCGAGCAGCTTGCCGAGGATCGCGCCCAGCGCGATCAGCACGCCGACGCCGGAGACGGTGGTGCCGAGGCCGGTGGTGAAGCTGAGGATCACCTTGTCGAGCGGTGCACCGGCGAACGCGCCGAGCGCGAGCGAGCCGATGGTGAGCGCCAGGAAGGCGTGGAGCTTGAACTTCGTGATGAGCAGGACGATGACGGCGATGCCCGCCAGCACGGCTATGCCCAGCTGGGCGTTGCCGGCCGACGTGATCGGCTCGACGGCGTCCGCTGCCAGCATCTCGACGCTGAGTCTGGTCACGGGGGTTCCCTTGCAGATACGGGGACTGGGAAAGGAGGTGCAGTGGGGGGTTCGTCGCTGCGATGTGCAGCGTCACTGCGGTGTGGAGCGTTACCGCGGACCCACGGTGTGGAGCGCTACCGCGGGGTGGAGCGGGTTACCGCGGGGGTGTCGGGAAGTTCGGCCAGCGCCAGGACGGCCCGTTCGGTGATCTCCTCGGGACCGCCGGAGACGTCCACGGCGACTCCCGCCTCGTCCACCTCGAGCGGCTGGAGCGTGGCGAACTGGGAGTCCAGCAGTGCGGTCGGCATGAAGTGCCCCTGCCGGTGGGACATCCGGTCCTCGATGAGCTTGCGGTCGCCCGTGAGGTGCACGAACACGACGCCGGGGGCCGCCACCCTGAGGCGGTCTCGGTACGCGCGCTTCAGCGCCGAGCTGCTGACCACCCCGCCGAGCCCGGCCCGGCCGTGCGCCCAGGCGCCGATGGCGTCGAGCCACGGCCACCTGTCCGCGTCGTCGAGCGGGATCCCGGCCGACATCTTGGCGATGTTGGCCTGCGGGTGGAAGTCGTCGCCTTCGGCATACGGGACGCCGAGCCGGTCCGCGAGCAGAGGACCGATGGTGGTCTTGCCCGTGCCGGCGACGCCCATCACCACGACGACGTGGGGGGTACGCATTACTGCCTCGCTGTCTTCCTCGACACCAGACGTCGCTAACTGACGTCGGCCATACTGAAACCTATTAGGTACGACAAATTCAAGTGTCTGTGACATATAAGTCTGACTTTTTGCTGGGTGATCCGCTCTGTACGCTGAGTGCATGAGCACACCGGGCCGAGGGCTGCACGGCCGCGTACTGGACACCCTCGGCCCCGCGATCACGGCGGGCGAGTATCCACCGGGCAGCGTCCTGCGCACGGACGAGCTGGCCCAGCACTTCGAGGTGTCGCGCTCCGTCATGCGTGAGGCGGTGCGCGTCCTCGAGTCCATGCACCTGGTCGAGTCCCGCCGCCGGGTGGGCGTGACGGTGCTCCCCAAGTGCGAGTGGAACGTCTACGACCCGCAGGTCATCCGCTGGCGGCTGGCCGGCGCCGACCGCCCGCACCAGCTGCGCTCACTGACCGTGCTGCGGTCCGCGATAGAGCCCGTGGCGGCGGGCCTGGCCGCGCGGAACGCCACGACCGAGCAGTGCGCCGCACTCACCGAGTGCGCACTCGGCATGGTGGCCAACTCCAGCGGCCACAAGCTGGAGGAGTACCTGATCCACGACGTCGCCTTCCACCGGGTCATCCTCACCGCCTCCGGCAACGAGATGTTCGCCCGCCTCGGCGACGTCGTCGCGGAGGTCCTCGCGGGCCGCACCCATCACGAGGTCATGTTCGAGGACCCCGACCCGGCCGCCGTCACCCTGCACGTCCAGGTCGCGGAGGCGGTGCGCGCCGGCGACGCGGTGCGCGCCGAGGAGCTGACCCGTGAGATCACCGTGGGCGCCCTGCAGGAGCTGGACATCCTGGCGCCGTAGGCCTGGCGAAGGCCTGTCGCAGCCGTCCCGGCGGCCCGCGTGCGCCTGCGCGTCTACGCGTCTACGCGTCTACGCGTCTACGCGTCGAGGAAGTCACCGTCGACGTACACCCACGCCCCGTCGACCCGCTCGAACCGGCTCCGCTCCTGCAGCGAGCCACCCCGGTAGGAGGCCCGGAACGTCACGGTGCCGGTGGCGTGGAAGGCCGACCCGTCGCTCGCGTCGAGCACCTCGAGACCGGTCCAGCGCATGCCCGGGTCCAGGTCCAGCCGCGAGGGCCGGGTCCGTGGATGCCAGGTCCGCAGCAGGTACGCCACGTCCCCCTTCACGAAAGCGCTGTACCGCGACCGCATCAGCGCCTCGGCGGTGGACGCCGCGAGGACGCCGGAGTGGAAACGGCCGCAGCACTTCTCGTACGGCTCGGCCAGGCCGCAGGGGCAGGAACGCGTGGTCATACGGCCATTGTCCCGGACGTCACCGGGACTCCTCCCGGAGAGCCACCCGTGCACCGGCGGGCGGCGCGGCGCATCGTGCAGTGCAACGAGTGAGGGCCGCGACCAAACGGTCGCGGCCCTCACTTCTCTGATGTGTCCGAGGGGGGACTTGAACCCCCACGCCCGATAAAGGGCACTAGCACCTCAAGCTAGCGCGTCTGCCATTCCGCCACCCGGACCAGGTGTCTGTCGTGCGGGGTTTCCCTCGCGGCGACGAAGAGAACATTACCAGGCTTTCGGGGGTGTCCGATCACGCCCCTCCTCGGTGCCGGCTCCCGCGGCCCCCTTGGGAGTGGGGCGGGGGAGAGAGAGGATGAGGGGGACCACCAGCAGTGACCGTGGGAGGAAGCAGCGTGAGCGAGAAGGACACGGCCAGGGGCGTCACCGGCGAGGACGAGGTCGTGGACCTCTGCCGCGATCTGATCCGGTTCGACACCAGCAACTACGGCGACCACTCGGGGCCCGGCGAGCGCGAGGCGGCCGAGTACGTCGCCGGCAAGCTCGCCGAGGTGGGGCTCGAACCCCGGATCTTCGAGTCGCATCCGGGGCGCGCCTCCACGGTGGCCCGCATCGAGGGCGAGGACCCGTCCCGGCCCGCGCTGCTGATCCACGGGCACCTGGACGTCGTACCCGCCAACGCCGACGACTGGACCCACCACCCGTTCTCGGGCGAGGTCGCGGACGGATGCGTGTGGGGGCGCGGGGCCGTCGACATGAAGGACATGGACGCGATGACTCTGGCCGTCGTGCGCGACCGGCTGCGCAGCGGGCGCAGGCCGCCGCGGGACATCGTGCTCGCCTTCCTCGCCGACGAGGAGGCCGGAGGCACGTACGGCGCCCGATGGCTGGTCGACAACCACCCGGACCTCTTCGAGGGTGTCACCGAGGCGATCAGCGAGGTGGGCGGCTTCTCGTTCACGGTGGACGAGCAGCGGCGGCTCTATCTGATCCAGACGGCCGAGAAGGGCATGCACTGGATGAAGCTGACCGTGGCCGGCACGGCCGGGCACGGGTCGATGATCCACCGCGACAACGCCATCACCGAGCTGTCGGAGGCGGTCGCCCGCGTGGGCCGGCACAAGTTCCCGGTGCGGGTCACCAAGACCACGCGGGCCTTCCTCGACGAACTGGGCGATGCGCTCGGCGTCGAGCTGGACCCGGAGGACATGGAGTCCACCCTCGCCAAGCTCGGCGGCATCGCCAAGCTCATCGGCGCCACCCTGAGCAACACGGCCAACCCCACGCAGCTGAACGCCGGTTACAAGGTCAACGTCATCCCCGGCGAGGCCACCGCGCACATCGACGGGCGGTTCCTGCCGGGATACGAGAAGGAGTTCCTCGCCGACCTCGACCGGCTCCTCGGGCCGAACGTGCGGCGCGAGGACGTCCACGCCGACAAGGCCGTCGAGACCGGCTTCGACGGGCCGCTCGTGGCGGCCATGCAGTCCGCGCTGCTGGCCGAGGACCCGGCCGCGAAGGCCATCCCGTACATGCTCTCCGGCGGCACGGACGCCAAGTCCTTCGACGACCTGGGCATCCGGGGCTTCGGCTTCGCGCCGCTGAAGCTGCCGCCGGAGCTGGACTTCGCGGGCATGTTCCACGGCGTCGACGAGCGGGTCCCGGTGGACGGGCTCAAGTTCGGCGTGCGGGTGCTCGACCGCTTCATCGACGCGTCCTGAGGCGCGTTCCGCAAAAGGCGGCCCGTGCGGGGTAATTCGCTTACCCGTACGGGCGGCACTGAGAAGAGTGAATGCGACGATACGCTCGTATCTTGATTACTCCCTCCTCGTTACAGATGATGCGATCCGCCGGCTGGCGATCGCCTTTGCCAATGAGGAGGAACAATGCTCAAGAAGGTCGTCGCCGCCGCGGCTGCCACCGGTGGTCTCGTTCTCGCGGGTGCTGGCCTGGCCGTCGCCGACTCGGGTGCTCAGGGTGCCGCCGTGAACTCCCCGGGTGTCGTCTCCGGCAACGTCGTCCAGGTCCCCGTGCACGTCCCGGTGAACGCCTGCGGCAACACGATCTCTGTGATCGGCCTGCTGAACCCCGCCTTCGGCAACTCCTGCGTCAACAAGTGACGCCGACTCCCTGAGGGGCGTCTTCCGTTCGGCCTCGGGGCGTACACCATGCGCTCCGGGGTCGAGGGGGGCTCTCGGAACAACAGGAATCGGAACGACAGGAATCCGAGCAGGGCCGAATTCGCAGCAGAATCGGCCGACTTCGAAGGCAGGGGGGACACAACACATGCGACAGGGCACCCGCAAGGGACTCATGACCTTGGTGGCGGCGACCGGTGTCGTCGCGACCGCGGCCGGCTACGCCCAGGCCGACTCGGGAGCGAGCGGCTCCGCCTCCGGCTCGCCAGGCGTGCTGTCCGGCAACACGGTGCAGGCGCCGGTGCACGCGCCGGTGAACGTGTGCGGCAACACCGTGAACGTCGTCGGGCTTCTCAACCCGTCGGCGGGGAACCGCTGTGACAACCATGGCGGCGGCAGCTCCGCGGGCGGACACGGCGGCTCGCACGCCGGTGGACACACGGGCGGCTCGTCCGGCGTGGGCTCCGGCAACACGGTGCAGGTACCGGTGCACGCGCCGGTGAACGTGTGCGGCAACAGCGTCAACGTCGTCGGGCTTCTCAACCCGTCGGTGGGCAACAGCTGTGGCAACCACGGCGGCGGCAGCTCCGCGGGCGGATCCGGTGGGCACGGCGGCTCGCACGCCGGTGGACACACGGGCGGCTCGTCCGGCGTGGGCTCCGGCAACACGGTGCAGGTACCGATCGACGCGCCGGTCAACGTGTGCGGCAACAGCGTCAACGTCATCGGGATCGGCAACGCCGCGCTGGGTGACGAGTGCACCAACGGCGGCGGCTCCACCGGGGGCGGCCACCGCACCCCGCCCGGCGGTGGACACCAGAAGCCTCCGGGCGGCGGCCACAGCACTCCGCCGCCCCGGACGCCGGGCAAGCCTGGTCATCCCGGGCACCCGCACCAGCCGGGCACGCCGGCCCACCCCGCTACGCCGGGCAACCTGCCCTACACGGGCAACCGCGCCGGTACCCAGCTCCGGCCCGGGACGCAGCTCGCCCACACCGGCAGCGAGCTGCCGCTGGGCGTCGTGCTGCCGGTGAGCGCCGGGACGCTGCTGGCGGGCGCGGTGCTGTACCGCAAGGCGCGGGCCTCGGCGTAGCGCGCGAACGGTGGCAGACCAGCGCTGAGGCGTGAACGGCGCCGATGCGCACAACGGAGCGGGCCCCGCCGACACGGGGCCCGCTCCGTTTGTGCGTTCATGTGCCTTTTATGCGTTCATGCGCCTTGCCTCACGCGCCTTGCCTCATGCGTCCTGCCTCACCACGTGGCACGCACCTGGCGGATGATCCGCCGACGCAACCGCACCTTGCGGCTGCCGTCGCGCAGCAGGCTCAGTCGGTCCAACTCCCAGTGTCCGTACTCGGCATGGTCCGTCAGCAGGCGTGTGGCGTCCTTGCGGGACACCCCGCGCGGGACGTACACGTCGACAAATTCGTATTCCGGCATCGCATCTATTGTGCGGGCACGGTGCCGGTACGGATAGCGTCTGCACTATGTCTGATGCTGCGCAGCCCACCGCTGCCGAGGTACGTGCCGCCGCCGAGGCGGTCAAGACCGCGCTCGACCGCCACCTGGCCGCGGTCGAACGCAGGTCGGGGGAGGACGACCCGGCCGTCTACGAGGCGTTCAACGAGCTCGCCGCGGCCGCCGAGGCCTACGACGAGCTGCTCTACGACCGCTACGACGAGGTCACGCCCTTCGAGATCCCCGCAGCGGAAGACGCGCTGCCGCCGTACGCGGGCCCCGAGGAGCCGCATGCCCTCAGCGTGCTGATCCGCCGGGACTACGCCGTGGCGGAGCCGCAGCGGCTGCTGGCGCAGGCCCAGCGGGTCGAGGCGGTGGAGTACGACGACAGTGCGGGCACGGGCGCGGACACCGCGAGCACGGTGCACGGCGCGCTGGGCGTCCTGTTCGGCGAGTTCGAACCGGACGAGATCGCCTCCCGGCACAAGGAGTTCGGCCTGGAGGAAGGCGACTCCACGCTCTGGGTCACCGCCGCCGAGGAGCCGGCCGACCCCGGCGAGTGGCTGGAGGCGCCGTTCGACCTGATCGATCCGGAGCACGTGGTCTGCCGCTTCGATGTCAGCGCGGTCTTCGACGAGGACGAGGACGATCTCGACGAGGATCAGGACGACGAGTCCGGCGATCTCGAGGACGACCTGGATCTGGACGGGGACGAGGACTTGGAGCGGTTGGACTCGGATCGCTGACGCGGATGGATCGCTGACGCCGTGCGCTGACGCGTGTCGGTGACCTGGTTTGCTGACGCGTGTCGGTGCGAGGGTGTCGTGCGGGTCGAGGAACCCGCACGACACCCCGCGAAACCGATCAGTCGGACGTCGTCGGGACCTGCGTTCTCAGCAGCACCGCGAGGCGCGTCGTGCGCGGCTTGGCCGTACCCTCGGAGACCGCCCTCGGCAGCGCCTGTTCGACGCCGTGCACCACGGAGAGATGACGCTCGGCCCGGCCGAACGCCGTGTACACCCACGGCCGGTTGAGGGCCTGCGCCGCGTCGCCGGGCAGCACCACGACCACCGCGGGCCAGCGGCCGCCCGCCGCCTGGTGTCCGGTCAGCGCCCACCCGTGCCGCACGGACTGCTCCACCCGCTCCCTCGGTACGACGACGGGGGTGCCCGAGCACGACAGGTGCAGTCCCTCGGCGTCGGCCTTCACCACGTGACCGGGGAGCGTACGACCCGGCGCGGGCGAGTAGGCGATCCGGTCGCCGGGGTCGAAACCGCCGAAGCGGCCGGGTCCCGGGTTCAGGCGCTCCTTGAGAGCCGCGTTGAGGGCGCGGGTGCCCGCGGCGCCGCCGTGGCCCGGGGTGATCACCGCGGTCTGTTCGGCCGGGATGCCGATGGCCCGGGGTACGGAGTCCGCGACCAGCTGCACGGTCCGGTGCACGGCCTCGCCCGCGTCCCGCACCGGCACGATCACGATCTCCTTGCCGGGCGCCTCGACCTGGGACAGCTCGCCGACGCCGATGCCGGAGACGAGTTCGCCGAGGGGGCCCGGGTCGGGGGTGCGCGAGGCGATCTGCGGGCAGACGCGGGCCGCGAGGAGGTCGGCGAAGACCCGGCCGGGCCCGGCCGACCACAGCACCGCCGGGTCCCCGCTCAGCACGAGCCGGGCCCCGTCGGGCAGCGACTCCACGAGCATCGCGGCGCTCTCCACGTCGAGCTGCGGCGCGTCCGGCACGATCAGCAGATCGAGGTCCAGGGCACCCTCCGCGTCCCGGCCGGGCCCCTCGGCGCCGGAGAGCAGCCCCGGGACGGTGACCACGGAGTCATCGTCTTCCGCACCGTCTGCGGTCTCTGTGGTCTTTTCGGTCTGCGACAGCCCCGCGAAGCGGCGGCGCCCGTCCGGGGTGTGGCAGGCGGCGACGGCCCGCAGGCCCGCGGCGCGGGCCGCGGAGAGCAGGGCGGCCGGTTCGGCGCGGGCCGCCTCGCCGCCGGTGTGCAGCACGAGACCGTGACCGGCGACGGCACGCACCAGCTCGGCCGCGCTGCCGGCCGCCGCGGCGGCCGACTCCCACGGCTGTGAAGCTTCCTTGGACTCGGAGTTGAGGAGCCGGGCCAGGCCGTCGGCGAGGCTCTCCTCGGCGAGCGCGTACCGCTCCAGACCGACGAGGACGCGCACCGGCCGCTCCTCGTCGTCCTCCTGGTCGCCCTCGGCGTCCTCGGCAGGCCGGGTCTCCTGCCGCGCCGGGGCTCCCGGTTCCTCCAGGGCGTCCTGGAAGACCAGGGCCTCGCCCTCGGCGATCGTGCTCTGCACGGCCGCGTTCGGATCCGGCACGCCCCGCTGTTCCAGCGCGGCGCCGAGCATCGGCATCTCCAGCGCGGTGTGTCCCGCCAGCGCCGCCTGCTCCAGCAGCCAGACCGTCAGCGCCCGGCCCCGGCGCTCGTCGTCCGGACCGCACCCGGCGCCGAGCAGCGCCCGCGCGAACCCGTCGGCCTGATCCGGCCGCACACCGCCGAGCCGCAGCAACTGCCAGGGATCCTCCCGCAGTCGGGCCTCCGCGCCCTCGCCGAGGACCGCGGCGGCCTGGGGCGCGAGGGCATCCGGAGCGCCGCCGCCGGCCAGCACGTGCCGTACGGCCTCGACGGTCTCCGGCGCGGGAGCGGGCGCGGCCGACGCCGCGACCGGGGCGGGCTGCGGACGGCGCGCGGGCTCCGGGGCAGGCCGGCCCGGTGCCGGAGCCGGTTCGCCGAACACCGCGCCCGCGGCTTTGTCACCGCTCTCCACCGCCCGTACGGCCGCGAGCAGATCGGCCGCCGTGCCGCTGAGCTTCCCCCCGCTCGCGATGGGCGCCTTCTTCTCGGCCTTGCGCCGCGCGATCCGCTCCCGCTCGACCTGCTGAGCGGCAAGCTCGGCCTCGGCCTCGGACGGCTGGGCCGCGGCCTCGGCGTCACCGTCACCGGCCGTGGTGTCGGCAGTGTCACCGGCACCGGAATCAGCGGCGGCACCCGTCTCGGAATCGTGCGGGGTCTCCGGCGCGTCCGGGGTCCCCGGCTCGGCTTCCTCCGTGGTCTCCGGCTCCGGGCTCACAGCGTGCTCCAGTCGTGATCGGGATAGCGGTGCACGGGCGCCGACACATCGTCGAGCGCCCGGCAGATCTCGTCAGGAAGACTAAGCGCCTCCACTGACAACGCCGCCGCCAGCTGCTGAGCGTTGCGCGCTCCGACGATCGGGGCGACCACGCCCGGCCGGTCCCTGACCCAGGCCAGGGCCACCTGAAGCGGCGTCACCGCGAGCCCGTCCGCCGCGGTCGTCACCGCGTCCACGATATGGCTGGCGGTGTCGTCGAGGTACGGCGCGACGAACGGCGCCAGGTGCTGCGAGGCGCCCCGCGAGTCGGGGGGAGTGGAGTTGCGGTACTTGCCGCTGAGGACGCCGCGGCCGAGCGGAGAGGAGGGCAGCAGGCCGACGCCCAGGTCCAGGGCGGCGGGCAGCACCTCGCGCTCGATGCCGCGCTGGAGCAGCGAGTACTCCATCTGCATGCTCGCCAGCCGGGTCCGCGTGCCCGGCGCCGCGAGCTGCCACGTCGCCGCCTTGGCCAGCTGCCAGCCGCAGAAGTTGGAGACGCCGGCATAGCGGGCGCGGCCGCTGCTGACGGCGAGGTCGAGCGCCTGGAGGGTCTCCTCCAGCGGGGTGTCCGGATCGTAGGCGTGGATGTGCCAGATGTCGACGTAGTCCGTGCCGAGGCGGGCGAGAGAGGCGTCGAGCGCGGCGAGCAGATGGCCGCGCGAGCCGTCGAACCGCCGGTCGGGATCCGGAACGCTCCCCGCCTTCGTCGAGATGACCAGTTCCCGGCGCGGCACGAGCCCTTCCACGAGCTGCCCGAGCAGATACTCGGCCTCCCCGCCGCCGTACACGTCCGCGGTGTCGAGGAGGTTCCCGCCCGCCTCCCAGAACGTCTTCAGCATGTCCGCGGCGTCGTGCTCGTCGGTGTCCCGGCCCCAGGTGAGGGTGCCGAGTCCGATCCGGGACACGCGCAGGCCGGTGCGGCCGAGATGCCTCTGCTCCATGAACGCCGAGATTACTGGCCAGAGCTGGTGCCGTGGGTTGCCTGTGGACAACCGAACTCCCGGCGTCCACAGGATGTCCCCGCGGACAAGGGCCCCATGTTCGCGGGCGGGGGGACCTGCCGACGCGGCCGCCCGCGCGCTAGTGTCTGCGGCACAACGACGTTACTCACGGGTAAGGGGATTCGGCCATGCAGCTCGGGATCAACCTCGGTTACTGGGGTGGCGGGATGGACGCGGACAATCTCGCCGTGGCGCAGGAGGCGGACCGGCTCGGGTACGCCGTGTGCTGGGCCGCCGAGGCGTACGGATCGGACGCGGCCACCGTGCTCACCTGGGTCGCCGCCCAGACCGAGCGCATCGACGTCGGCTCGGCCATCTTCCAGATCCCGGCCCGCCAGCCCGCGATGACCGCGATGACCGCCGCGACCCTCGACTCGCTGTCCGGAGGCCGCTTCCGGCTCGGGCTCGGCGTCTCCGGCCCGCAGGTCTCCGAGGGCTGGTACGGCGTCAAGTTCGACAAGCCGCTGGCACGCACGCGCGAGTACGTCGAGATCGTACGCAAGGCGATGACCCGCGAGCGGCTGTCGTACGACGGCGAGCACTGGACGCTGCCGCTGCCCGGCGGCCCCGGCAAGCCGATCAAGCTGACCGTGCACCCGCAGCGCGAGCACATCCCGCTCTACATCGCCGCGATCGGCCCCAAGAACCTGGAGCAGACCGGCGAGATCGCCGACGGCGCGCTGCTCATCTTCCCCGCGGCCGAGCACCTGGAGGAGACCGCCGTCAAGTACCTGCGCGCGGGCCGCGAGAAGGCCGGCAAGACCCTCGACGGGTTCGACATCTGCCCGACCCTCCCGCTGGCCGTCGGCGACGACAAGGACGTGGCCCGGCTCGCCGACACCTTCCGCCCCTACACCGCGCTGTACGTCGGCGGCATGGGCAGCCGCAAGCAGAACTTCTACAACCAGCTCGCCCAGCGCATGGGGTACGAGAAGGCGGCCGCCGAGATCCAGGACAAGTACCTGTCCGGGGACAAGGAGGGCGCCGCGGCCGCCGTGCCCCAGGACCTGATCGACAAGACCACCCTGCTCGGCTCCGTCGACCGCATCGCCGACCGGATGAAGGCGTACGCGGCGGCCGGTGTCACCACCCTGACCCTGGCCCCGGCGGGCTTCACGCTCGACGAGCGGCTCGCGTCCCTGCGTGCCGGTACCGATGCCCTGGAGCGTGCCGGACTGGCATGACCCACGCCGGACCGGCGTGACACGAATTCGAGGGAGTTTCTGCGGCCGTGGTGGGGGCTCGGGGGGGTCTTCCCCGCCACGGCCGTCACGCAGAACAACGCGCGCGGGCCCGAGCAGTTACGCCCGCGCCGCAGCCGCGGACCGTGACCACGCGGGTCCTCCTTTCGGCGGAGCCGTCCGACACAGCTGTTGCGGCACCTCTCACCGGGCATTTGACTCGTTCTTTGCGGGCCCTGCGAAACCGTGCGGAATCATGCGGAGAGGTGCTCATCATGCTGTCGGCCAAGAGCCTGTTCCAGGAGATCCTCGACGACGACGAGTCCTTCCGGCTCTTCTGCTCCATCGCGGCCGGCGGCGAGGCGCAGGGAGGCTGGGAGAACGGGCGGATCGCGGCGCGCGTGCCGCAGAGCGAGCGCGCGCTCGCCCCCAAGATCGCCCGGCACGGCGCCGACGAGGACAAGCACGGTCGGATCTTCACCGCCCTGATGAGGAAGCGCGGCCTCGAACCCGTACCCGTGCCGCCCGAAACCGACTACACGATGCTCCTGGAGCGGGCCGGCATCGGTCTCGCGCACGAGAAGCTCAAGGGCGACCGGCCGCTCACCGTGGAGGACATCGTCGTCTATCTCGCCCACAGCCGGGTCACCGAGCAGCGCGCCTCCGAGCAGATGGAGCTGCTGCGCCGGTACTTCGCGGACCACCCCGACATCGGCCGCGCGGTCAGGATGATCTCCAACGACGAGGACAACCACCTCGCCTACTGCCACGAGGAACTGCTGCGCCTCGCGTACGCCGGACACGGCCGGACCATTCTGCGGGTGCTGCGCGAGTGCGCCCTCGCCGAGATCCGCGTCCACCGCGACGTCAGCCTCGCGGTGATGGCCCACATGGGACGCATCCTCGGCTGGTCGAGGGCCAGGTCGGCGCTCCTCGCCGCGGCCATCCACACCGTCTACACCTACGAACGGGCGGCCGGCTGGCGCCGGATGGTCTCCCTGAAGCCGCCGCGGCGGCGCAACGCGCTGGGCGGTCCCGCACCGGCCGCGCACGAGTACGCCTGAAGCGAGGTCGGCCGCCTACAGCCAGCCCCGCCGCTTGAAGCCCCGGAACAGCAGGATCTCCAGCACCGCCATCACGCACAGCACCGCCGGATAGCCCCAGTACCAGTGCAGCTCGGGCATGTTCGTGAAGTTCATGCCGTAGATCCCCGCGAGCAGCGTGGGGATCGCGGCCATCGCCGCCCACGCGGAGATCCTCCGCATGTCGTCGTTCTGTTGCACGCTCATCTGCGCGAGGTGCGCCGAGAGGATGTCGGAGACCAGCCGGTCCAGGCCGTCCACGGAATCGTTCACGCGCGTGAGATGGTCGTTTACGTCACGGAAGAAGGGCCGCGCCCCGTCGTCCACGAAGGGCACCGACGAACCGGCCGCCTCCCCGCCGGCCAGCCTGGTCAGCGGCATCTGCAGCGGCACCGTCGCCCGGCGGAACTTCAGGACCTGGCGCTTGAACATGTAGATCCTGGACGCGATGTCGCGGGAGCCGGTGGTGGCCGGAGAGAAGACCTCGGCCTCCAGCTCCTCCAGGTCGATCCCCAGCTCGGTCGCCACCTCCATGTAGGCGTCGACCGTGGCGTCCGCGATCGCGTGCAGCACCGACGTCGGCCCGTGCCGCAGCTTCGCGGAGTCCGCCTCCAGCCGCTGCCGTACGCCCTTGAGCGGCGAGATCTTGCCGTGCCGGACGGACACCACGAACGAGTCGCCGATGAAGACCATGACCTCGCCGGTGGCGACGCGGTCGTTCTCCGCCTCGTAGAAGACCGGCTTGAAGACCGTGAACAGCGAATCGTCGTACACCTCCAGCTTCGGCCGCTGGTGGGCCTTCAGAGCGTCCTCGACCGCCAGCGGGTGCAGCGCGAACACCTTCTTGACGCGGTCGAACTCCTCCGGCGTCGGATCGTGCAGCGCGAGCCACACGAACGCGTCGTCCGCGGCGCGCGCCTGCTCCAGGGCCTCGGCGGGGTCCGTGGGGCCCTCGGTGCGACGCCCGTCGCGGTAGCTGGCACAGTCGAAGATCACGGGTGCATTCTTCCGCCATACGAGCCGTTGTGCACCCGCTCGGGCGATTGCGTTCGCGGCCGGACCCCTCGGGGACCGCCGGCTCCTGCCGGACTCGGACTTCCATGGGCCGAACCAAGGCCTCGCAGCGCCCGTCTACGCTGGGCCGCATGCCCACCCTGATCCTCGTCCGGCACGGACGCTCCACCGCCAACACCGCGGGCCTGCTCGCCGGCTGGACGCCCGGCGTCGGCCTCGACGAGCGCGGCGCCCAGCAGGCCGCGGCGCTGCCCGGAAGGCTCGCCGAACTGCCGCTCTCGGAGGTCGTCACCAGCCCCCTGCAGCGCTGCCGGGAGACCGTCCAACCACTGCTCGACGACCGGCCCTCCCTGCGCGTGCACACCGACGAGCGCATCGGGGAGGCCCACTACGGCGACTGGTCCGGGCGCAAGCTCGCCGAGCTGAAGGACGAGCCGCTGATGGAGGTGGTGCAGGCGCACCCCTCGGCGGCGGAGTTCCCCGGCGGCGAGTCCATGCGGGCCATGCAGACCCGGGCCGTCGAGGCGGTACGCGAGTGGAACGCGCGCGTGGAGCGCGACCACGGCGCCGACGCGGTCTACCTGATGTGCTCGCACGGCGACATCATCAAGTCCCTCGTGGCGGACGCGCTCGGTCTTCACCTGGACCTCTTCCAGAGGATCTCCGTCGAACCCTGCTCCGTCACCGCGATCCGCTACACCCGTCTCAGGCCGTTCCTGGTCCGTCTCGGCGACACCGGGGACTTCGCCTCCCTGACGCCCCGCGAGGAGCCGCCCGGCGAAGACGCACCGGTGGGGGGCGGTGCGGGCGCACCGTGATCGACGGCCGCAGTAGGGTGAAGCGGTTGACATTGCCGCTTACAGGCATGGATCCTCACGCACTCTAGATCCCCATGGAGACAGGACGTGTCCCGTCAGGTGTTCCTCTACGACCCCCCGGACCGCTTCGTGGCCGGTACGGTCGGGCTGCCCGGGCGCCGTACGTTCTTCCTCCAGGCCTCCGCCGGCCCCCGGGTGACCAGCGTGGTCCTGGAGAAGACCCAGGTCGCCGCACTCGCGGAGCGGATGGACGAGCTTCTCGACGAGGTCGTACGCCGCAGCGGCGGCAGCGCGCCGGTGCCCGCCATGGCCCCGAACGAGATTTCGGACACCGCCCCGCTGGAGACCCCCGTCGAGGAGGAGTTCCGCGTCGGCACCATGGCCCTGGCCTGGGACGGCGAGGAACAGCGCATGATCGTCGAGGCCCAGGCGCTGGTGGAACTGGACGCCGAGTCCGAGGAGGACCTCGCGGAGGCCGAGGAGCGGCTGCTCCAGGACGAGGAGAACGGCCCCCCGATGCTCCGGGTCCGGCTCACCGGCGCGCAGGCCAGAGCCTTCGCCAAGCGCGCCCTCGACGTCGTCAACGCCGGAAGGCCGCCGTGCCCCCTGTGCAGCCTGCCGCTCGACCCGGAGGGACACGTATGTCCGCGCCAGAACGGATACCGCCGCGGGGCGTGACGCCCCACGGCGAGGCCGCCGAGCTGCTCACCGAGGGTGAGCTGACCGTGCGCGGCCGTATCCGCGAGGCGTCCAACGCGGCGCTGTTCTGCACGGTCGCCCACGACGGGCGGGAAGCTTCCTGCATCTACAAGCCCGTCGCCGGGGAGCGCCCGCTGTGGGACTTCCCCGAGGGCACCCTGGCCGAGCGCGAGGTCGCCACGTACGAGCTCTCCGAGGCCACCGGCTGGGGGCTGGTGCCGCCCACGGTGCTGCGCGACGGCCCCTACGGCGAGGGCATGTGCCAGCTGTGGATCGACCCGGTCCCCGACGGCGAGCTCCTCGCCCTGGTGGACGGCGAGGAGCCCGAGCCGGGCTGGAAGGCGATCGGCTTCGCCGAGGTCGGCGACGGCAGGACCGCGCTGCTCGTGCACGCCGACGACGAGCGGCTGCGACGGCTCGCCGTCCTCGACGCGGTGATCAACAACGCGGACCGCAAGGGCGGCCATCTGCTCCCCGCCGCCGGCGACCGCCTGTACGGCATCGACCACGGGGTCACCTTCAATGTCGAGAACAAGCTGCGGACCCTGCTGTGGGGCTGGGCGGGCGAGCCCCTCACGCCCGATGCCGTCGAGGTCCTGAAGGGGCTGAAGGAGGCCCTGGGCGACACCGGCGCGCTGGGCGCCCGGCTGGCCGAGCTGATCACCGGGGCGGAACTGAAGGCCACCCGCGCGCGCATCGAAGCGCTGCTCACCTCCGGCAGGCACCCCGAGCCGAGCGGTGAGTGGCCGCCGATTCCCTGGCCACCCGTGTAGCGGCCGGGACGGGCCCGCGGCCGGTCCCGGCGTCGCGGCACATCCGGCGCGGATGCGCAAGATCGCCTTTCCGGTCGTCCGGCCGGTCCGGTTCGTATACGGAACTTCCGGCCGGTTAGGCTCATGTACATGCATGCCTGGCCCGCTTCTGAGGTCCCCGCCCTTCCCGGCAAGGGCCGCGACCTTCGGATCCACGACACCGCGACCGGTGGTCCGGTCACCCTCGACCCCGGTCCCGTCGCCCGTATCTACGTCTGCGGCATCACGCCGTACGACGCGACCCACATAGGGCACGCGGCGACCTACAACGCGTTCGACCTCGTGCAGCGCGTGTGGCTCGACACCAAGCGGCAGGTTCACTACGTCCAGAACGTCACCGACGTCGACGATCCTCTCCTGGAGCGCGCGGAGCGCGACGGCGTCGACTGGGTCGCCCTCGCCGAGCAGGAAACGACCCTGTTCCGCGAGGACATGACCGCCCTGCGGATGCTCCCGCCGCAGCACTACATAGGCGCCGTCGAGGCCATACCCGGCATCGTCCCGCTCGTGGAGCGGCTGCGCGACCTGGGCGCCGCCTACGAACTCGAGGGCGACATTTACTTTTCCGTCGAGTCGGACCCGCACTTCGGCCAGGTCTCGAACCTCGACGCCGCCGCCATGCGGCTGCTGTCCGCCGAGCGCGGCGGCGACCCGGACCGCGCGGGCAAGAAGAACCCGCTCGACCCGATGCTGTGGATGGCCGCCCGTGACGGCGAGCCCAGCTGGGACGGCGGCTCGCTCGGCCGCGGCCGGCCCGGCTGGCACATCGAGTGCGTGGCCATCGCCCTCGACCACCTCGGCATGGGCTTCGACGTCCAGGGCGGCGGCTCCGACCTCGCCTTCCCGCACCACGAGATGGGCGCCTCGCACGCCCAGGTGCTGACCGGTGAGTTCCCCATGGCCAAGGCGTACGTCCACGCCGGCATGGTCGCCCTGGACGGGGAGAAGATGTCCAAGTCCAAGGGCAACCTCGTCTTCGTCTCGCAGCTGCGCCGCGACGGCGTCGACCCCGCCGCCATCCGGCTCACCCTGCTCGCCCACCACTACCGCTCCGACTGGGAGTGGACCGACCAGGTGCTGGCCGACGCGGTGGCCCGGCTCGGCCGCTGGCGTGCCGCCGTCTCCCGTCCCGACGGGCCATCCGCCGACGCGCTCGTCGACGAGATCCGCGAGGCCCTCGCCCACGACCTCGACGCCCCGGCCGCGCTCGCCGCGGTGGACCGGTGGGTGGCGCTGCAGGACGAGCGGGGCGGCACGGACACCGGCGCCCCCGGCGTCGTCTCGCGTGCCGTGGACGCCCTGCTGGGCGTGGCGCTCTGAGCAAGGGGAAGGGGCGGTACGCGAGTTGCGTACCGCCCCTTCCCGCTGCGTGGGGTCAGTCCTCGGACGAGTCCTCGTCGCCCCTGTCCCCCTTGTCGCCCTTCTCCGGGTTCTCGGATCCCGGATTCCCGGGCGTTCCAGGGCGTCCCGGGCTGCCGGGCTTCGGCGGCTTCGGGGGACGGGTCCTGCCGCTCGGGTTGTCCCGCAGGTACGAGGTGGGCGACGTCCCGTCCCCGCCGTCCGCCGTGGCGTGCCCGCCGGGCGGGCCGACGTCCCGTCTGCGCAGGTAGCGCTCGAACTCGCGGGCGATGGCCTCGCCCGACGCCTCCGGCAGCTCCGCGGTGTCCCGGGCCTCCTCCAGCGTCTGGACGTACTCGGCGACCTCGCTGTCCTCGGCGGCCAGCTGGTCCACGCCGACCTGCCAGGCACGCGCGTCCTCGGCCAGCTCACCCAGCGGGATGCGCAGGTCGAGCAGGTCCTCCAGGCGGTTGAGCAGGGCCAGCGTCGCCTTCGGGTTGGGCGGCTGCGACACGTAGTGCGGTACGGCGGCCCACAGCGACACCGCCGGGACGCCCGCGTGCGTGCAGGCCTCCTGCAGGACGCCGACGATGCCCGTCGGACCCTCGTACTTGGTCTCCTCCAGGTCCATGCGGCGGGCCAGGTCCGCGTCGGACGTGACGCCGCTGACCGGCACGGGACGCGTGTGCGGGGTGTCACCGAGCAGGGCGCCCAGGATGACGACCAGCTCGATGCCCAGCTCGTGCGCGAAGCCGAGCAGCTCGTTGCAGAACGACCGCCAGCGCATGGACGGTTCGATGCCGCGGACCAGCACCAGGTCGCGCGGCGTCTCGCCGCCGACCCGGACCACCGACAGGCGCGTGGTCGGCCAGGTGATCTTGCGTACACCGCCGTCCATGAAGACCGTGGGGCGGTTGACCTGGAAGTCGTAGTAGTCCTCGGCGTCCAGCGCCGCGAACACCTCGCCCTTCCACTCCCGTTCCAGATGCGCGACCGCGGTGGAGGCGGCGTCGCCGGCATCGTTCCAGCCCTCGAACGCGGCCACCATGACCGGGTCGATCAGCTCGGGAACCCCCTCGAGCTCGATCACCCAGTGCCTCCTTCCGACATGCCCTCACGTACGCCTCAACCTTACGGCGTCCGGCGGGGGCGTCCGCAGCCCCCTTGCACGGGGGAGTGAACGGATCACTGCCCCGTTCGCGAACCCCGGACACCCCGGCCCACCGTGGCGTCCCGTACCCCACCACCGATCGCCGGAGGCCGGCAAGTTCGCCAGGGTCCGCCTGATCGATGTCCCTGCGCATACGGCCATGGCCAGCGGCCGGCACTGACACCGGGTCAGGAGAGAGGGGCGGCCCCATCGGCGGGGAGCCGCCCCTCGGTCCCCCTGCGAAGGGAGCCGCCCTCGGTACTGACCGGTGGTCACTTCCCGTCGAGCAGGTACTCGACCTTCGCCCGGACCTCGTCCGTGGCCAGGCCGCGGATGGTCAGCGTCGTACGGCGGCGCAGCACGTCGTCCGTCGTCTCGGCCCACTCGTGGTCGCGCGCCCAGACGACCTGCGCCCAGATCTCCGGCGCGTCCGGGTGGACGCGCTCGGCCAGTTCCGGATTGTCGTTGGCGAGCCGGGCGATGTCGAAGGCCAGCGAACCGTAGTGGGTGGCCAGATGCCTGGCGGTGTCGGGGGCCATGCGCGGGCCGGGCGCCGGGCGGTCCACCAGGAGGCGGTGAGCCACGGCGCGGGGGTTGGCGACGCCGGGCAGCGGCAGCCGCTTCGGGAGGGAGGAGACCGGTTCGAAGTCGTCGCCCAGCGGGTGGCCCGGAAGCGCCTGGAGCTTCTTCATGACCGTACGGCCGATGTGCCGGAAGGTGGTCCACTTGCCGCCGGCGACGGACAGCATGCCGCCCCTGCCCTCGGTCACCACGGTCTCGCGCTTGGCCTTCGCCGTGTCACCCGGGCCGCCCGGCAGCACCCGCAGACCCGCGAAGGCGTAGGTGATCAGGTCACGGTCGAGCTGCTGGTCGCGTATGGAGAACGCGGCCTCGTCGAGGATCTGGGTGATGTCCTTGTCGCCCACCGCGACGTCCGCCGGGTCGCCCTCGTACATCTCGTCGGTGGTGCCCAGCAGAAGCATGTCCTCCCAGGGGAGGGCGAAGGTGATGCGGTACTTGTCGATCGGTGTGGCGAGCGCGGCCTTCCACGGCGCGGTGCGCTTCAGGACCAGGTGTGCGCCCTTCGACAGCCGGATCGACGGCGCGGCGTGCGGGTCCTCCATCCTGCGCAGGTGGTCGACCCACGGGCCGGTCGCGTTCAGCACGAGGCGGGCGTTCACCCCGAACTCGTCACCGGACAGCCGGTCCCTCAGCTCCGCACCCGTCACCCGGCCCCGCGTGAAGCGCAGGCCGGTGACCTCGGCGTGGTTGAGCACGGCCGCGCCGGACTCGACGGCCGCGCGGACCGTCATCAGCGCCATGCGCGCGTCGTTCATCTGGTCGTCGCCGTACACGGCCACGGCCTTGAGGTTCTCGGTGCGCAGCTCGGGCACGTCCTGCGCCGCCTTCGCGGGGGAGAGCAGGTGGCCCACGCCGTCACCGAACGCGGACAGCGCGGAGTAGGCGAAGACGCCCGCTCCGAGCTTCGCAGCGCCGTGCGGCCCGCCCTTGTACACGGGGAGGTAGAACGTGAGCGGATTCGCCAGATGGGGGGCCACCTGGCGGGAGACCGCACGGCGCTCGAAGTGGTTCTCCGCCACCAGCTTCACCGCCCCGGTCTGCAGGTAGCGCAGACCGCCGTGGAGCAGCTTGGAGGAGGCGGACGAGGTGGCGCCGGCGAAGTCACCGGCGTCGACCAGAGCCACCCTGAGGCCGGACTGCGCGGCGTGCCAGGCGGTGGAGATGCCCAGGATGCCGCCGCCGATCACGAGAAGGTCGTACGACGCGCATGCGAGCTGCTCCCGGGTCTCGGCGCGGCTCGGGTTCGAGCCGGAGGCCGGGCGCGTCCCCAGGGCAGGCACGGACTGCAGGGTGGGCTGACTGGTCATGTGGGGTGACTACTCCTCGTGCTCGATCCAGCCCATGGTCCGCTCGACGGCCTTGAGCCAGTTCTTGTATTCACGGTCGCGGGTCTCCGCGTCCATGCGGGGGGTCCACTCGGCGGCCCGGCGCCAGTTGGCGCGCAGGTCGTCGGTGCTGGTCCAGAAGCCGACCGCGAGACCGGCGGCGTACGCGGCGCCCAGGCAGGTGGTCTCGGCGACCATCGGGCGCACCACCGGCGCCTCCAGGACGTCCGAGAGCGTCTGCATCAGCAGGTTGTTGGCGGTCATGCCGCCGTCGACCTTGAGCGTGGACAGCTCGACGCCCGAGTCCTTGGTCATGGCGTCGGCGACCTCACGGGTCTGCCAGGCGGTGGCCTCCAGGACGGCACGGGCGAGGTGCGCCTTGGTGACGTACCGCGTCAGACCGGCGATCACACCGCGCGCGTCGGAGCGCCAGTGCGGGGCGAACAGGCCGGAGAAGGCCGGGACGAAGTAGGCGCCGCCGTTGTCCTCGACGGAGAGCGCGAGGGTCTCGATCTCGGCGGCGGTGGAGATCAGGCCCATCTGGTCGCGCATCCACTGCACCAGGGAGCCGGTGACGGCGATCGAACCCTCCAGGGCGTAGACCGGCTTCTGGTCGCCGATCTGGTAGCCGACCGTGGTCAGCAGGCCCGAGTAGGAGTTGATGATCTTCTCGCCGGTGTTCATCACCATGAACGTGCCGGTGCCGTACGTCGACTTGGTCTCGCCCTCGGAGAAGCAGGTCTGGCCGAACAGGGCCGCCTGCTGGTCGCCGAGCGCGGACGCCACCGGGATGCCGCCGAGCAGGTCGCCGAGGCGGCCGCCGGTGATCTCGCCGTAGACCTCGGCGGAGGAGCGGATCTGAGGGAGCATCTCCATCGGGACGCCGATCGAGGAGCAGATCTTGTCGTCCCACTGCATCGTGTGCAGGTTCATCAGCAGGGTGCGGGAGGCGTTGGTGACGTCGGTGACGTGGTGGCCGCCGTCGACACCGCCGGTCAGGTTCCAGATGACCCAGGTGTCCATGGTGCCGAACAGGATGTCGCCCGCCTCGGCGCGCTCGCGCAGGCCCTCGACGTTGTCGAGCAGCCAGCGGGCCTTGGGTCCGGCGAAGTAGGAGGCCAGCGGGAGGCCGGTCTCGCGGCGGAAGCGGTCCTGGCCGACGTTGCGGCCCAGCTCCTTGCACAGGGCGTCGGTGCGGGTGTCCTGCCAGACGATGGCGTTGTGGACGGGCTCACCGGTGTTCTTGTCCCACAGCACGGTGGTCTCGCGCTGGTTGGTGATGCCGATGGCCTTGATGTCGTCGCGCGTGATGCCGGCCTTCTCGACGGCGCCGGCGACGACCTCCTGGACGTTGGTCCAGATCTCGTTGGCGTCGTGCTCGACCCAGCCCGGCTTCGGGAAGATCTGCTCGTGCTCCTTCTGGTCGACGGAGACGATACGGCCGTCCCGGTCGAAGACGATGCACCGGCTGGAGGTCGTGCCCTGGTCGATGGCCGCGATGAACGGGCCTGCGGTGTGGGCGTCGGTCACTGTGTGCTCCTGGTGTTCCGTGGGTGGGAGGGCTGCGGGGGCTGTATCTACGGCGCGTGCTGCGAGGCTCGGTGCTCGGGAGCGTGATCTCCGGAAGCTCGTTTTCCTTTAAGCAAATGCGACGTTGTATATGCCTGCAGCGATCGCGCCGCCGATCAGCGGACCGACCACCGGGATCCAGGCGTAGCCCCAGTCGGAGCCGCCCTTGTTGGGCAGGGGCAGAAGGGCGTGCACGATGCGCGGACCCAGGTCACGGGCCGGGTTGATCGCGTACCCCGTCGGGCCGCCGAGCGACAGACCGATGGAGACGACCACGAGCGACGTGATCAGCGCGCCCAGGGGGCCGAGGCCGTTGCCCTTGTCGTTCAGGCCCTGCGTGAGGACGGCGAGCACCAGCACGACGGTGCCGATGATCTCCGTGGCGAGGTTCTGCCACGTGTTCCGGATCTCCGGACCGGTGGAGAAGATGCCCAGGACCGGGCCGGCGCCCTGCTCCTGCGCCTCGACGGCCTTGGTGGCCGTGGCCTGCGCACCGGGGCCGCCGACGATCGCCTTGTCGGTGAGGTGCGCCTGGAACTGGCCGTAGTAGGCCAGCCAGAGGAGGGTGGCACCGATCAGGGCGCCGAACATCTGGCCCGCCCAGTAGACGGGGAGCGTGCTGAAGTCGTGATCCTTGATCGCGAGCGCGAGCGTCACGGCGGGGTTGAGGTGGGCGCCGGACAGGGGCGCCGAGGTGTAGACCGCCGTGAGCACTGCGAAGCCCCACCCGAAGGTGATGGCGAGCCAGCCGGCGTTGCGGGCCTTGGAGGCCTTGAGTGTGACGGCGGCGCAGACGCCACCGCCGAGCAGGATGAGTAGGGCGGTACCGATGGTCTCGCCGATGAAGATGTCGGAGCTGGACACCCGCGACTCCTTTGTCCTTCGTCCAGGGGAAGCCGAACCCCGGGTCCCACCGGGGGTTCTCTCGCCCTCGAGGTGAGAGCGATGCCGGCCCTTGGCGTTGCCACACTCTAGCGCGTATTGCCGGTAAGTGTTCGACAATGCCGACCGATGGACGGGAGTCTTGTCTCGCCGTCACGCATGAGTCAAGGGTTCTGTAATCGAATGCGGGATCGTTATTCATTGCCACACACGGACGATCTCGAACCGGGGACGCGCAGCGCCGAGGCGTTCACCCAGAGTGCCGATCGGGCGGGTGAGGGAGGGTGGCGGCGTTCCCGGGTGTGGGGTGTCCGTACGTCCCGGCTCATGGGTGTTCGCGCGCCGCGCACCTACCTCTTCGCCGGGCCACGGGCCCCTTGGGCTGTCAGCGCCTCCGCATCCGGATCCCGCCCGGACGCCCGCGCCCTCAGAAGCGTCTGGCGCCCAGATCCCGTGACACCGCGCGGGCGCAGTCCCGTACCGCCGCAATCAGTTCCGGGCGCAGGTCGCCGTCGCGGCTCAGGCGCTCCACCGCGCCCGTGAGGCCCACGGCGCCCACCGGCATGCGACGGCGGTCGTGGATGGGGGCCGCGATGGAGGCCATGCCCTCCCAGGTCTCCTCCACGTCGATCGCGTAGCCCCGCGCGCGCGTGATGTCGAGGAGGTGCTCGAAGCCCTCCAGCTCACAGACGGTGCGGTCCGTGAAGGCCTTGCGGTCGGCCTCCACGACCTCGCTGTGCGCGACGGGGTCGTACGCCGACAGCACCTTGCCCAGGGCCGTGGAGTGCAGCGGCTGCATGGCGCCGATCTCCAGCACCTGCCGGCTGTCGTCGGGCCGGAAGACGTGGTGCACGATCAGCACGCCCTGCTGGTGCAGCACCCCGAGGTAGACGCTCTCCCCGCTGGAGCGGGCCAGGTCGTCCGTCCACACCAGGGCCCGCGCCCGCAGCTCGTGCACGTCGAGGTAGGTGGTGCCCAGGCGCAGCAGCTCGGCGCCCAGCTGGTAGCGCCCGGAGGCCTCGTCCTGCTCCACGAAACCCTCGTGCTGGAGGGTGCGCAGTATGCCGTGGGCCGTACCCTTGGCGAGGCCCAGCGACGAGGCGATGTCCGACAGACCGAGTCGCCGCTCGCCGCCCGCGAGCAGCCGTAGCATCGCGGCCGCCCTTTCGAGCGACTGGATGTTCCGTGCCATCGCCGTACCGCCTCCGTCTCCTTCGCCCGTCGACGCGCGACGTCCGCTGCACTGTTCGGCAATGCCGAACACTACCGGCCCATGCTGACCTCCCGCTAATAGGAGGCCGACACCCGCCGACGGCACCCGCGGCCCGCGCACGCCATGTCCGCCACGCCAGTCCGCGTCGTGGACGCGCTTGCCCATCCCAGCCGACTCCCGGTTACGCTGACGCCGTGCGCCTTCCCCGGACCTGCCCGGAAGGCGCAAAGCCGACAGCCGTCGCATCCAAGGGAGCCCTTCATGGCCTCGTTGCCGCCGACCCCTTCCGCCGACAGCCGGACCCGTGCGTCCGCGCTCCGAGAGGCGCTCGCCACGCGTGTGGTGGTCGCCGACGGAGCGATGGGCACCATGCTCCAGGATCAGGAACCGACCCTCGAGGACTTCCAGCAGCTCGAGGGCTGCAACGAGATCCTCAACCTCACCCGCCCCGACATCGTCCGCTCCGTCCACGAGGCGTACTTCGCCGTGGGCGTCGACTGTGTCGAGACCAACACCTTCGGTGCCAACCACGCGGCCATGGCGGAGTACGACATCGCCGACCGCGTCCATGAACTGTCCGAGGCCGGCGCTCGCATCGCCCGCGAGGTGGCCGACGAGTTCACCACGGGCGACGGCCGCCAGCGCTGGGTGCTGGGCTCGATCGGCCCCGGCACCAAGCTGCCCACGCTCGGCCACGTGCCGTACACCACCATCCGCGACGGCTTCCAGGCCAACGCCGAGGGCCTGCTCGCGGGCGGCGCCGACGCGCTGATCGTCGAGACCACCCAGGACCTGCTCCAGACCAAGGCCTCCGTCCTCGGCGCCCGGCGCGCCATGGAGGCCACCGGCACCGAGGTGCCCCTGCTCTGCTCGATGGCCTTCGAGACCACCGGCACCATGCTGCTCGGCTCCGAGATCGGCGCCGCGCTGACCGCGCTGGAGCCGCTCGGCATCGACATGATCGGCCTGAACTGCTCCACCGGCCCCGCCGAGATGAGCGAGCACCTGCGCTACCTCACCCGGCACTCGCGCATCCCGCTGCTGTGCATGCCGAACGCGGGCCTGCCGGTCCTCACCAAGGACGGCGCGCACTTCCCGCTCGACGCCGAGGGCCTGGCCGACGCCCAGGAGAACTTCGTACGCGACTACGGCCTCTCGCTCATCGGCGGCTGCTGCGGCACCACCCCCGAGCACCTGCGCCAGGTCGTCGAGCGCGTCCGGGACCTCACCCCGACCGAGCGCAGCCCCCGGCCCGAGCCCGGTGCGGCCTCCCTCTACCAGTCGGTGCCCTTCCGCCAGGACACCGCCTACCTGGCCATCGGCGAGCGCACCAACGCCAACGGCTCCAAGAAGTTCCGCGAGGCCATGCTGGACGCCCGCTGGGACGATTGCGTGGAGATGGCCCGCGAGCAGATCCGCGAGGGCGCGCACATGCTCGACCTCTGCGTCGACTACGTGGGCCGCGACGGCGTCGCCGACATGGAGGAGCTGGCCGGCCGCTTCGCCACCGCCTCCACGCTGCCGATCGTCCTCGACTCCACCGAGGTCGACGTCCTGCGTGCCGGACTGCAGAAGCTCGGCGGCCGCGCCGTCATCAACTCCGTCAACTACGAGGACGGCGACGGACCCGACTCCCGCTTCGCCAAGGTCACCGCGCTCGCCCAGGAGCACGGCGCCGCCCTGATCGCGCTGACCATCGACGAGGAGGGCCAGGCCCGAACCCCCGAGAAGAAGGTCGAGATCGCCCAGCGGCTGATCGCCGACCTCACCGGGAACTGGGGCATCCACGAGTCGGACATCCTCGTCGACTGCCTGACCTTCACCATCTGCACCGGTCAGGAGGAGTCCCGAAAGGACGGCATCGCCACCATCGAGGCGATCCGCGAGCTGAAGAAGCGCCACCCGGAGGTGCAGACCACCCTCGGTCTGTCCAACATCTCCTTCGGCCTCAACCCGGCCGCCCGCATCCTGCTCAACTCCGTCTTCCTCGACGAGTGCGTGAAGGCGGGCCTGGACTCGGCCATCGTGCACGCGTCGAAGATCCTGCCGATCGCCCGCTTCGACGAGGAGCAGGTGCGGACCGCACTCGACCTGATCTACGACCGCCGCGCCGAGGGCTACGACCCCCTCCAGAAGCTCATGCAGCTCTTCGAGGGCGCCACCGCCAAGTCCCTGAAGGCGGGCAGGGCCGAGGAGTTGGCCGCGCTGCCGCTGGAGGAGCGCCTCAAGCGGCGCATCATCGACGGCGAACGCAACGGCCTGGAGGCCGACCTCGACGCGGCGCTGGAGACCCGGCCCGCCCTCGACATCGTCAACGCGACGCTCCTGGACGGCATGAAGGTCGTCGGCGAGCTGTTCGGCTCCGGCCAGATGCAGCTGCCGTTCGTGCTCCAGTCCGCCGAGGTCATGAAGGCCGCCGTCGCCTACCTCGAACCGCACATGGAGAAGTCGGACGCCGAGGGCAAGGGCACCATCGTGCTCGCGACCGTGCGCGGCGACGTCCACGACATCGGCAAGAACCTCGTCGACATCATCCTGTCCAACAACGGCTACAACGTGGTCAACCTCGGCATCAAGCAGCCGGTCTCCGCGATCCTGGAAGCGGCGGAGGAGCACCGGGCCGACGTCATCGGCATGTCCGGGCTCCTGGTGAAGTCCACGGTGATCATGAAGGAGAACCTGGAGGAGCTCAACCAGCGCGGCCTGGCGGCGACTTACCCCGTCATCCTCGGCGGCGCCGCACTGACCCGAGCGTACGTCGAGCAGGACCTGCACGAGCTCTACGAGGGCGAAGTCCGCTACGCCCGCGACGCGTTCGAGGGCCTGCGCCTGATGGACGCGCTGATCGGGGTCAAGCGGGGCGTGCCCGGGGCGGCGCTGCCGGAGCTCAGGCAGCGCCGGACGCGGCAGACCCCCGCCGTCGAGATCGACGAGCGTCCGGAGGAGGGCCACGTCCGTTCCGACGTCGCCACCGACAACCGCGTTCCCGCGCCGCCGTTCTGGGACACCCGTGTCATCAAGGGCATCCCGCTCAAGGACTACGCGAACTGGCTGGACGAGGGCGCCCTGTTCAAGGGCCAGTGGGGACTGAAGCAGGCCCGCAGCGGCGAGGGGCCGACGTACGAGGAACTGGTCGAGACGGACGGACGCCCGCGCCTGCGCGGCCTGCTGGACCGGCTCCAGACGGACAACCTCCTCGAAGCGGCCGTGGTCTACGGCTACTTCCCCTGTGTGTCCAAGGACGACGACCTGATCATCCTGGACGAACGCGGCAACGAGCGCACCCGCTTCACCTTCCCGCGCCAGCGCCGCGGCCGACGCCTGTGCCTGGCCGACTTCTTCCGGCCCGAGGAGTCGGGGGAGACGGACGTGGTCGGCCTGCAGGTCGTCACCGTCGGTTCGCGGATCGGCGAGGAGACCGCCAAGCTCTTCGCGTCCAACTCCTACCGCGACTACCTCGAACTGCACGGTCTGTCCGTGCAGTTGGCGGAGGCGCTCGCCGAGTACTGGCACGCCCGCGTCCGTTCGGAGCTGGGCTTCGCCGGCGACGACCCGGCCGGCATCGAGGACATGTTCGCCCTGAAGTACCGGGGCGCGCGCTTCTCCCTCGGCTACGGCGCCTGCCCCAACCTGGAGGACCGCGCCAAGGTCGCCGAACTCCTCGAGCCGGAGCGCATCGGCGTCCACCTGTCGGAGGAGTTCCAGCTCCACCCCGAACAGTCCACGGACGCGATCGTGATCCACCACCCGGAGGCCAAGTACTTCAACGCCCGCTGAGCCTTCCGGGGTCTCCGGGGAGGTCGCCCGCCGACCTCCCCGGGGAAGATCGCGCCGGGCCGTGAGCCGTCCCGGGCATGACCTGTCGCTCCCCGGCCATCCGGGGGGTGTTTCCCGTGGTACCCCCGCGCCGGAGTGGTAAACCAGGCGTTTCGTTCGACGGAGTCGTAGACTGGTCGATCCACCGCAGGCCGGTTCCCGCATGGGAGCCGGCCTGATCGTCCCTCAAGGAGGTGCGCCAGGATGACCAGCACGGTCCCCGCGCTCGGAACCCGTACGTCGGAAGGGTCGGCCCTGCAGGCCGTGCTCCTCGACATGGACGGGACACTGGTGGACACGGAGGGCTTCTGGTGGGAGGTGGAGGTCGAGGTCTTCGGGAGCCTCGGTCACGTCCTCGACGAGTCCTGGCGGCACGTCGTGGTCGGCGGTCCCATGACCCGCAGCGCGGGCTTCCTCATCGAGGCCACCGGCGCCGAGATCGCCCTCGCCGAGCTCGCCGACCTGCTGAACCAGGGCTTCGAGGACCGCATCGGACGCACCCTGCCGCTGATGCCGGGCGCCGCCCGGCTGCTCGCCGAGCTCAGCGAGCACGAGATCCCCACCGCGCTGGTCTCCGCATCCCACCGCCGCATCATCGACCGTGTGCTGGCCTCCCTGGGTCCCCAGTACTTCGCCCTGTCCATCGCCGGTGACGAGGTCTCGCGCACCAAGCCGTATCCGGACCCGTATCTGCTCGCCGCCGCCGGTCTCGGTGTGGACCCGGCCAGATGCGCCGTCGTCGAGGACACCGCGACCGGCGTCGAGGCCGCGGAGGCGGCCGGCTGCCAGGTGGTCGCCGTGCCGTCCGTGGCGCCCATCGCCCCGGCCGACCGGCGCACCGTCGTCACCTCCCTGGAAGAGGTGAACCTGGCATTTCTGCGCGGTTTGATGACGGAAATGCGCTAGCCGTTCACTGGGGGTACCCCCTGCTCGAAGGGCTTGGGGGAGTGCGAAGGCGATTGGACAAAAGCCCGTTCATGTACACCGGCGTAATTCGGATCGAGCCGTCTGGCCGAATTCCGGTAGCGGTCAACCGAGTTGAAAGTGTGACGTTCACCACTTCATGAGGGGTCGACGGCGGGGGTGGGGTATGCAGGTCATCCCTGGCCGGATGGAATCAAGGTGCCCTTGTGTCCTGATTGATGGAACGGTGCGCCATTCATGCCGCTGTCCGGTTTTCGGTGTGTCCGCGACCGGTTTCACTGCGTGATGACGCCTCAACTCCGGCGACTGTGAACGCTCATGCGGGCGCGGACTAATCTCAGCGGAGAGAACTTCGCCCCACCCCGTGATCCGCCGCGACACCCTTGCATGCCGGATACACGGATCGCACAGTCCTGGAGAAACCCGAGCATGAACCGCAAGACTTTGGTGCTGCCGGCCATGGCCGGCCTGCTCGCGCCTGTCCTCGCCGCGTGCGGCGGATCCGACAGCGGGAGCAAGAGCGACGGCGCGATCGTCGTCGGCACCACGGACCGGTTCACCGCCACCAAGGATGCCCCGGCGCCGCTCGATCCGGCCTACGCCTACGACGTCGGCCCCACGAATATCCTGCGTCAGACCGTACAGACCCTGATGATCCAGCCCAAGGGCGACGGCGACCCGGTGCCCGAGGCCGCCGAGAGCTGCGGCTTCACCGACAGCGGCAACGAGCGCTACGCCTGCCGGCTCCGCGACGGCCTGGAATTCTCCGACGGCGACCCCATCACCGCCCAGGACGTCAAGTACTCGATCGAGCGGGCCCTGCGCATCAACGCCGACAGCGGTGTGAGCGCCCTGCTGTCCAGCATCGACACCGTCGAGACCCAGGGCGACAACGAGGTGATCTTCCACCTCAAGACCGCCGACGCCACCTTCCCGTACAAGCTGTGCAGCACGGTCGCCGGCATCGTCGAGCCCAAGAAATACGCGAAGGGCAAGCTGCGCGACGGCTTCGAGGTGGACGGCTCCGGGCCGTACACCGTCCGGAACGACATCGCGAACAACGACATCGTCACCGCCACCTTCGCCAAGAACCCCCACTACAAGGGGAGTCTGAAGGTCGGCAACGACAAGGTCCAGATGCGCACCTTCACGAACGCCCGGACGATGGGCTCCGCCCTCGACAAGGGCGACATCGGTGTCATGCTGCGCACCATGACGCCGGCGCAGATCAAGACGCTCGACACCGGTTCCGACAAGAACGTCGACCTGGTCGAGATGCCCGGCCTCGAAATCCGCTACCTGGCCTTCAACACCGACGCGCCCACCGTCCGGAACAAGGCCGTACGCCAGGCGATGGCCCAGGTCATCGACCGCGGCGCGCTCGTCTCCAAGGTCTACGGCTCCCAGGCCGAACCGCTGTACTCGCTGGTCCCGGCCTCCATCACCGGCCACTCCAACTCGTTCTTCAACAAGTACGGCGACCCCAACTCCGCCAAGGCCAAGGCGCTGCTCGACCGGGCCGGCATCAGTACCCCGGTGAAGCTGACCCTGCACTACACCACCGACCACTACGGCGCCGCCACCAAGCAGGAGTTCGACGTCCTGCGGCAGCAGCTCAACGCCAGTGGCCTGTTCGACGTCAGCGTCAAGGGCGAGCCGTGGGACACCTTCCGGCCCGCCGAGCAGAAGGGCCGGTACGACGTCTACGGCCTGGGCTGGTTCCCCGACTTCCCCGACGCCGACAACTACCTTGCGCCGTTCCTGGACAAGGACAACTTCCTGAGCTCGCCGTACGACAACAACACGATCCGCGGCACCCTGATCCCGGAGTCGCGCCGCCAGCCCGACCGGCTCGGCGCCGCCCGGAGCCTGACGGAGATTCAGGACATCGTCGCCGACGACGTTCCCGTACTGCCGCTGTGGCAGGGCAAGCAGTACGTCGCCGCACGGGACGACATCACGGGCGTCGCGTACGCCCTCAACTCCTCCTCGGAGCTTCAGCTGTGGGAGCTCGGCCGCGGTGTGAGCGGCTGACGTCTTCCTGTACACCCGGGGCCCGGGACCGGGGGCCACGGTTCTCGAGACACGACGACAAGGCACATGCTGTGAACTTGCGCAACCAGTGGCCAGTCCTGCCGATCGTGGCGGGCCTGGCCTCCGGCCTGTTGACCGGCTGCGGCACGGAAGACAGCGGATCCGAGAGCAATGCTTCCCACGTGGTGATGGGCATGTCCGACGACATCCTCGCCACCGACCCCGCCTCCGGATACGATCCCGGCTCCTGGCTGTTGTTCAACAACGTCTTCCAGACGCTGCTGAGCTTCCCCAACGGCGCCACGGAACCCCAGCCGGAGGCCGCGCGGGAGTGCTCCTTCACCGACGGCCAGGCCAAGGTCTACCGGTGCACGCTCAAGGACGGGCTCGAGTTCAGCAACGGTGACGCCCTCACCTCGAAGGACGTCAAGTTCTCCTTCGACCGCATGCTGAAGATCAACGACCCCGCCGGTCCCGCCATCATGTTCCCGATGCTCGACAAGGTCGAGACTCCGGACGCGAAGACCGTCGTCTTCCGGCTGAAGGTCCCCGACGCCACCTTCCCCAGCAAGCTCGCCTCCGGCGCCGGCTCCATCGTCGACCACCAGCAGTACGACGCGAACAGCCTGCGCAAGGACGGCAAGGCCGTCGGCTCCGGCCCCTACAAGCTGGACGCCTTCGGCGACGGAAAGGCCGACTTCTCGGTCAACCCCGCCTACAAGGGGACCGCCAAGCGCCAGAACTCCGGCGTCACCCTCAAGCTGTTCCACGGCGACCAGGACCGCCTGAAGAAGGCACTCCTCGACGACGACGTCGACCTCGCCTACCGCGGCCTCACCGCGCACGACATCGCCGACATAGACCAGAAGGACGACGGCAGCGGCATCCAGGTCATAGAGGGCAGCAGTGCCGAGGTCCAGCACCTGGTCTTCAACATGGACGACCCCGTCGCCGGAAAGCTCGGCGTCCGCAAGGCGATGGCCTACCTGATCGACCGCGACGCCCTCATCAAGGACGTCTACCAGGGCACTGCCACGCCCCTCTACTCGATCATCCCGGCCGGTATCGCGGGCCACAACACGGCCTTCTTCGACACCTACGGCGCCCGCCCGTCCCGCGCCAAGGCCGCCGACGCCCTGCGCGCCGCCGGCGTCACCGGCAAGGTCAAGCTCACCCTCTGGTCCACCCCGTCCCGCTACGGCCCCGCGACCGACGAGGAACTCAAGGCCATCGCGGGCCAGCTCAACGCCAGCGGGCTGTTCGACGCGAACGTGCAGTCCGTCGCCTTCGACCAGTACGAGAAGGACATCGCCCAGGGCAAGTACGGCGTCTACGTCAAGGGTTGGGTCCCCGACTACCCCGACGCCGACAACTTCACGTCCCCCTTCTTCGGCAAGGGCAACGTGCTGGCCAACCACTACACCAACAACACGATCACCGGCACGCTCATCCCGCGCACCGCGGCCCTGAGCAACCGCTCCGCGACCGAGACCGAGTTCGGCAGACTCCAGAACATCGTCGCCGAGGAACTCCCCGTCCTGCCCGTCTGGCAGGCCAAGCAGTACGCGGTCGCCCACGACGGCGTCTACGGCCTCGAGAACTGCCTCGACGCCTCGACCGTGTTCCGCTTCTGGGAACTCAGCAAGAGCCAGGGCTAGCCGGGCCCGACGGCCGGACATACGCCGAGGGCGCCCCCTTCTCCGGAAATTCTCCGAAGTTCCAGGAAGGGAGCGCCCTCGCGGCTTTGCCGCGTGTCCGTCACTGCGCGCCGGGGCGCACCAGTCCGCTCTCGTACGCGTACACCGCCGCCTGCACCCGGTCCCGCAGGCCCAGCTTGGTCAGTACATGCCCGACGTGCGTCTTGACGGTGGTCTCGCTGACGAACAGGTCGGCGGCGATCTCGGCGTTCGACAGGCCGCGTGCCACCAGCTTCAGCACCTCGACCTCACGGTCGGTGAGCGAGTGCAGCGTGTCCGGCACCGGGTCCTCACCCGACGGCAGATGCGTGGCGTACTTGTCGAGCAGCCGCCGTGTGATGCTCGGCGCCAGCATGGCCTCACCGGCGGCGACCACCCGGATCGCCTGCACGAGTTCGTCGGCGGGCGCATCCTTGAGCAGAAACCCGCTGGCCCCCGCCCGCAGCGCCTCCACCACGTACTCGTCCAGGTCGAACGTGGTCAGCACCAGCACCTTCGCCGGGCCGTCCCGCTCCGGCCCGGTGATCTGCCGGGTCGCCTCTACCCCGTCCATCCGCGGCATGCGGATGTCCATCAGCACCACATCCGGCTGCAGAGCACGCACCTGGTCGAGGGCCTGCAGACCGTCACCGGCCTCGCCCACGACCGCGATGCCCTGCTCCGCCTCCAGAATCATCCGGAACCCCGTACGCAGCAGCGGCTGGTCGTCGACCAGTAGGACGCGGATGGCCACGTGAATCCCCCTTCGCTAGTCGCGGCCCATTCTGCCCTGCACGGGCACGCCGCCTCGCTGCCGGGGTCAGGCCCCGGCAGCGCGCACCGGCAGCGGATACGGCGGAGGCGTGCCGCCGAACTCCGGGCAGTGCGCCTGGTGGTCGCACCAGCCGCACAGCTTGGTCGGACGCGGCCGCCAGTCACCCGTCTCGGTGGCCTGCCGGATCGCCTCCCACAGCGCCAGCAGCTTGCGCTCGACCCGCTCCAGGTCGGTGAGGACCGGGTCGTACGTCAGGACGTCACCGCTGCCGAGATAGACGAGCTGGAGCCGCCGCGGGATCACCTTCTTCAGCCGCCAGACGACCAGCGCGTAGAACTTCATCTGGAACAGCGCGCCCTCGGCGTATTCCGGTCTCGGCGCCTTGCCGGTCTTGTAGTCGACGATCCGCACCTCACCCGTCGGCGCGACGTCGACCCGGTCGATGATCCCGCGCAGCCGCAGCCCCGACTCCAGCTCGGCCTCCACGAACATCTCGCGCTCGGCCGGTTCGAGCCGGGTGGGGTCCTCCAGCGTGAACCACCGCTCCACCAGCCGCTCGGCCTCCCCGAGCCAGCGCGCGAGCCGCTCGCCCTCCGGATCGTCGGCGAACAGCTCGACGACCTCCGGCTTCGTCTCCCGCAGCCGGTCCCACTGCCCGGGGATCAGCGAGGTCGCACGGGGAGCCGTCCGCTCGGCCGCGGGCGCGTCGAAGAGCCGCTCCAGCACCGCGTGCACCAAGGTCCCCCTGGTCGCGGCCTCGCTCGGCTTCTCGGGCAGCCGGTCGATCACCCGGAACCGGTACAGCAGCGGGCACTGCATGAAGTCACTCGCCCGCGACGGCGACAACGAGGAGGGCGCTATGGGCGCGGGCGGCCCTGCCACGACCGGGGCCGCCGTGGTCGCCGGTGTGACGGGAGATGCCGCTGTGACCGGAGATTCCGCATCCTCGATGCTGCTGTCCATGACCACAGACCCTACGTCCCACCACTGACAACGAAGGCCCGTGGGCCACGTCCCGCAGGACGACGGAGCAAACACGGGGGTGCCGGGGCGGAAGGCGCGACGACTGCCGCATACCATCGACCCAGACCCTCCGCCGGGCCGACGCGGAGGACGCTTCGATCGAGGGGACACCGTGGACGTGAGCGGCGGGAGCGGGCAGCCGCGGCCCGGCAACGACAGGCCGACCGAGCACCCGGCAACTCCTGCGACCCCGGCTTCCGAACACCCCGGGCCGCACCCCCACGACGGCCCCGCACCCGGCCAACGGCACCCGGAACCAAGCGGTTTCGACGACACGGAGCCGACGAAGGCCGACGAGGACGGCACGCCCCCCGCCGACGGCGACACGGCAGCCCCCCGGCCGCCGGCCCTCGCCCCGGCCGACGGCGACGACCACCGCCCGGCAGAGACCGGCACCGACCACAGCCGGGCCGAGACCGACGACGACCGCCCGGCGGAGGACGCCACCGACCGCCGCCCGGCAGGTACCGACGACGTACAGCAGCCCCCGGCCGAGACCGCCGACGACCACAGCGCCCCGGACCCGCAGTCCGCTCCTGCCTCCGCCCCCCGCTCCCTCGCCCACTCCGGGACGTCCGGGACCACAGGCAAGAAGCGCCCGCCCCGCCGCCCCAGGGAGCTCCGTGGCGGGCTGCTCATGGGGCGGCCCTTCGGGGTGCCCGTGTACGTCGCGCCCAGCTGGTTCATCGTCGCCGCGCTGATCACCTGGGTGTTCGGCGGGCAACTGGACCGCGTACTGCCCGAACTCGGCGCCGCCCGCTACCTCGTGTCCCTCTTCTTCGCGGTCGCCTTCTACGCCTCCGTGCTGGTCCACGAGCTCGCCCACACCGTCGCCGCCATCCGCTTCGGACTCCCGGTCCGCCGCATCCAGCTCCAGTTCTTCGGCGGTGTCTCCGAGATCGAGAAGGAGGCCGAGACCCCCGGACGGGAGTTCGTGCTGGCCTTCGTCGGGCCGTTGCTCTCCCTCGTCCTCGCCGGTCTCTTCTACCTCGCCATGCAGCCCGTCCGGCCCGGCACGGTCCCCGGCGTCCTGCTGGCAGGCCTGATGGTCTCCAACCTCATCGTGGCCGTCTTCAACCTCCTGCCCGGCCTCCCGCTCGACGGGGGCCGTATGCTCCGCGCCGTCGTCTGGAAGATCACCGGCAGGCCCATGAGCGGCACCGTCGCCGCCGCCTGGGTCGGGCGCGCCCTCGCCCTGTCCGTCCTGATCGGCCTGCCCCTGCTCAACCAGACCGGCGCCTTCGGTCCGGGCAGCGCGGAGATCAACGGTATGGACACCGTCACCGACGCCCTGCTCGCCGCCATCCTGGCCGCGATCATCTGGACCGGCGCCGGCAACAGCCTCCGCATGGCCCGCTTGCGCGAACACCTTCCGGAACTCCGTGCCCGCGCCCTCACCCGCCGCGCCGTCCCGGTGGAGACGGACACCCCGCTGTCCGAGGCGCTGCGCCGGGCCAACGCCGCCGGAGCCCGCGCCCTGGTCGTCGTCGACGCCGACGGCAGCCCCCTCGCCCTCGTCCGCGAGGCCGCCATCGTCGGCGTACCGGAACACCGCCGCCCCTGGGTCGCCGTGAGCGACCTCGCCCAGGAGCTCACCGACGGCATGTGCGTCTCCGCCGAGCTGGCCGGGGAGGACCTCCTCGACACCCTCCGCGCCACTCCGGCCACCGAGTACCTGGTCGTCGAGGACACCGGCGAGATCTACGGCGTCCTGTCCGCCGCCGACGTCGAGCGCGCCTTCGTCAAGGCCATGGCCCGCCCCACCGCCTCGTAGGGGCGGGCCTCGTGGTCGGCGCCCCCGGGAATCGCCGGTAGGCTGGTCACATGTCCGAACCGACCGGTGCCGCCCGCAGGCGCGGGCCCTTCAAGGTCGGGGACCAGGTTCAGCTGACCGACCCCAAGGGCCGCCACTACACGTTCACGCTCGAAGCCGGGAAGAACTTCCACACCCACAAGGGTTCCTTCCCGCACGACGAACTGATCGGCGCTCCCGAGGGCAGCGTTGTCCGCACCACGGGGAACGTCGCCTACCTCGCGCTGCGCCCCCTGCTCCCCGACTACGTCCTGTCCATGCCCCGCGGGGCAGCCGTCGTCTATCCCAAGGACGCGGGGCAGATCCTCGCCTTCGCCGACATCTTCCCCGGCGCGCGCGTCGTCGAGGCCGGCGTCGGCTCCGGCTCGCTGAGCAGCTTCCTGCTGCGCGCCATCGGCGACCAGGGCATGCTGCACTCCTACGAGCGCCGCGAGGACTTCGCCGAGATCGCGCAGGCGAACGTGGAGCGCTACTTCGGCGGCCCGCACCCCGCCTGGCAGCTCACCGTCGGCGACCTCCAGGACAACCTGTCCGACACCGACGTCGACCGCGTCATCCTCGACATGCTCGCCCCCTGGGAGTGCCTGGAGGCCGTCTCCAAGGCGCTCGTCCCCGGCGGCATCCTCTGCTGCTACGTGGCGACCACCACCCAGCTCGCCCGGACCGTCGAGTCCATCCGCGAGATCGGCTGCTTCAACGAGCCGACCGCCTGGGAGTCGATGATCCGCAACTGGCACATCGAGGGCCTGGCCGTCCGCCCGGACCACCGGATGATCGGCCACACCGGCTTCCTGCTCACCGCCCGCCGTCTCGCCGACGGCGTCGAGCCGCCCATGCGCCGCCGTCGCCCCGCCAAGGGTGCCTACGGCGAGGACTACGCCGGCCCCAACGCCGACGGCGGAGCCGGCCGCTGAGCGGACCGCGCGACCACCAACGCACAGACGCCGTGGCGGAGTTCCGGGCAGATCCCGGGAACTCCGCCACGGCGTCCGTGCGTTGACACCGCACCAGGGTCCGTAAGCCTGAACGTCCCGCGAGCCCGCCGCCTGCGCACATCCCGGACCCCGCCGTTCCCCCGCACTGTGACGTGTGGCACCATGCTGGCCACCCCCACCCGGCACAGCCCACGCAGGAGACACTCCTAGTGCAGCCATCCGCCGTCCCGGAACTCGCGCACCCGCACCCGCGACCCATCCACTGGGTCGCCACCGCGACCGCTGTCGCCGGCGCCGTCGCGCTCTTGCCCGTCCTGCAGCCCGGCTCGGCCAGGGCCGCCCAGCCCGCCGCGGCGACGCAGTCACGGCCCACTGCCCCGGCCACCCCGCCCGCCACCGCAGGCGTCGACTTCCCCATCGTCTGCGGCACGGTGAAGGCCGTCGTGGCCAAGAAGGCCACCGGAGATCTCGACGGCGACGGCCGCCCCGAAACGGTCGCGGTGGTCCACTGCGACGCTCCCATGGGCACCCCGCCCGACGGCGTCTACGTCCTCACCCAGGTTCCCGGCACCCGGCAACCCCGCGTCGTGGCCACCCTCGTCGACCCCAAGGACCGGCTCACCGTCACCGACTTCAGCGTTCACGACGCCGCCGTCACCGCGACCCTGCTCGGCTACTCCAGTGCCGATGTGCCGAGTTGCTGCCCTGACGTGAAGTCCGGAGCCAAGTGGCAGTGGAACGGCCATGCGTTCATCCGCTTCGCACACGCCCCGGGCCCCGGCACGTGAAGCCCTCAGCGGGCGCCCACCGCCTGTGAGATATCAGACAACGTGCACTGTGCGTACCCGATGCGTCACTCCGCGTCGGGTCCGTGCACCTCTACCTTGTCCGAAACCCGACGCACGTGAATGCAGTCGCCGGGGCATTCGTTCGCCGAATCCACCACATCCGCGAGAAGCGGCAACGGCACCGGTGTAACTGCCCCCTTGGCCTGCAGCAGCTCGTCGTCCGCGCCCTTCACATAGGCCAGTCCGTCGATGTCCAACTCGAACACCTCGGGCGCGTACTGGGCGCAGATACCGTCGCCCGTACACAGGTCCTGGTCGATCCAGACCTCCAGCGGCTCGTTGTCGCTTCGGGTCTCCTGCTGCACGGTCATCTCTCCTGCCGTTTCTGCGTCGAGCCGTACGGGAATCCGGCCAGCTCTGACGGGTGTTGAACGCTTCGAGCCTACCTCCGGCGGCTTCCCAATCTTGTTCGGTGGGTATTTGCCTGGCGTGAGGGAGAGCGCAAGGGTGAAGATCGGACACTCCTTGACAGTGTTTGTGATCTAGGGGTTTCAATCGACACCCACCCAGGTAGGGTCTGGAAGCGTCCAGCTCCCCTTGGAGGAGGTGAGGACCGTGGCAGCCCACGACGACGACATGAACCGCGGCATCCGCCCGGGACGGGGGTCCGAAGACCCGGCCGGGCAGATCGCCTACCTTGAGCAGGAGATCGCCGTCCTGCGCCGCAAGCTCGCCGACTCTCCGCGGCACACGAGGATTCTCGAAGAGCGGATCGTCGAGCTGCAGACCAACCTGGCCGGCGTGTCCGCCCAGAACGAGCGGCTCGCCAACACGCTCCGCGAGGCCCGCGACCAGATCGTGGCCCTCAAGGAAGAGGTCGACCGGCTCGCCCAGCCGCCCGCAGGCTTCGGAGTCTTCCTCCAGGCCAATGAGGACGGCACCGCCGACATCTTCACCGGTGGCCGCAAACTCCGGGTGAACGTCAGCCCGAGCGTCGAGGTCGACGACCTCAGGCGCGGCCAGGAAGTCATGCTCAACGAAGCGCTCAACGTGGTCGAGGCCATGGAGTTCGAGCGCGTCGGGGACATCGTGACCCTCAAGGAGATCCTCGAGGACGGCGAGCGCGCCCTGGTGCTCGGGCACACCGACGAGGAACGGGTGGTACGGCTCGCCGAGCCGCTGCTGGACGTCACCATCCGCGCCGGCGACGCCCTCCTGCTCGAACCCCGCTCCGGCTACGTCTACGAGGTCGTTCCCAAGAGCGAGGTCGAGGAGCTCGTCCTCGAAGAGGTCCCCGACATCGGTTACGACCAGATCGGCGGCCTCGGCAACCAGATCGAGGCCATCCGCGACGCGGTCGAGCTGCCGTACCTCTACCCCGACCTCTTCAAGGAGCACGAACTGCGGCCGCCCAAGGGCGTCCTGCTGTACGGGCCTCCCGGATGCGGAAAGACGCTCATCGCCAAGGCCGTCGCCAACTCGCTGGCCAAGAAGGTCGCCGAGGTCACCGGCCAGGCCGCGGGCAAGAGCTTCTTCCTCAACATCAAGGGCCCCGAGCTCCTCAACAAGTACGTCGGCGAGACCGAGCGGCAGATCCGCCTCGTCTTCCAGCGCGCACGGGAGAAGGCCAGCGAAGGCACCCCCGTGATCGTCTTCTTCGACGAGATGGAGTCGCTCTTCCGCACCCGCGGCTCCGGCGTCAGCTCGGACGTGGAGAACACCATCGTCCCCCAGCTGCTCGCCGAGATCGACGGTGTCGAGGGTCTGCAGAACGTGGTCGTGATCGGCGCCTCCAACCGCGAGGACATGATCGACCCCGCGATCCTGCGGCCCGGCCGGCTCGACGTGAAGATCAAGATCGAGCGTCCGGACGCCGAAGCGGCCAAGGACATCTTCCAGAAGTACCTCACCGAGCGCCTCCCGCTGCACGCCGACGACCTCGGCGAGCACGGCGGCGACAAGGGCGCCACGGTCCAGGGCATGATCCAGACCGCGGTCGAGCAGATGTACGCCGAATCCGAGGAGAACCGCTTCCTGGAAGTGACCTACGCCAACGGCGACAAGGAAGTCCTCTACTTCAAGGACTTCAACTCCGGCGCCATGATCGAAAACATTGTCGGACGCGCCAAGAAGATGGCGATCAAGGAATTCCTCGAACACAACCAGAAGGGCCTGCGCGTCTCCCACCTCCTCCAGGCCTGCGTGGACGAGTTCAAGGAGAACGAGGACCTTCCCAACACCACCAACCCCGACGACTGGGCCCGGATCTCCGGAAAGAAGGGCGAACGGATCGTCTACATCCGTACCCTCATCACCGGAAAGCAGGGCGCGGACACCGGCCGCTCCATCGACACGGTGGCGAACACCGGCCAGTACCTGTAAAGGTCAGGGCGGCTGCGGGTGCCCTCGGCGGGTATCCGCAGCCGCCTGTTTTTCAGGCCACGCCGGAACAAGGCAATGACGCAAATGATCTCCCCACCAGCGCAAAGGCGTTCTAGGCTCTTCGGTACCGCCGAGTCGCGCAGTGCGGGGACGGGCACCGCACACGCACCGCAGCGTCAGCGGTACTAGGGGCGCCCACGACCGAGGGCGCCGCCGGGCAAGGAGGGCCGCATGACCGTACGGCGAGTAATGGGCATCGAGACGGAGTACGGGATCTCCGTCCCCGGCCACCCCAACGCCAATGCCATGCTCACCTCATCCCAGATCGTCAACGCCTACGCGGCGGCGATGCACCGGGCCCGCCGGGCCCGCTGGGACTTCGAGGAGGAAAACCCGCTGCGGGACGCCCGAGGCTTCGACCTCGCCCGCGAGGCCGCCGACGCCAGCCAGCTCACCGACGAGGACATCGGCCTCGCCAACGTGATCCTCACCAACGGCGCCCGGCTCTACGTCGACCATGCCCACCCCGAGTACAGCGCCCCCGAGGTCACCAACCCCCGCGACGCCGTCCTGTGGGACAAGGCCGGCGAACGCATCATGGCCGAGGCCGCCGAACGCGCAGCCGCGCTTCCCGGCGCCCAGCCGATCCACCTCTACAAGAACAACACCGACAACAAGGGCGCGTCCTACGGCACGCACGAGAACTACCTGATGAAGCGGGAGACCCCCTTCTCGGACATCGTGCGCCACCTCACGCCCTTCTTCGTCTCCCGGCAGGTCTTCGCCGGCGCCGGACGCGTCGGCATCGGCCAGGACGGCCACGAGCACGGCTTCCAGCTCAGCCAGCGCGCCGACTACTTCGAGGTCGAGGTCGGCCTGGAGACGACCCTCAAGCGCCCGATCATCAACACGAGGGACGAGCCCCACGCGGACGCGGAGAAGTACCGCCGCCTCCACGTGATCATCGGCGACGCGAACCTCTCCGAGATCTCGACGTATCTGAAACTGGGCACGACCTCCCTGGTCCTGTCCATGATCGAGGACGGCTTCATCGCGGTGGACCTGGCCGTCGACCAGCCCGTACGGACGTTGCACCAGGTCTCCCACGACCCCGGCCTCAAGCGCCTGGTCACCCTCCGCAGCGGCCGCACACTCACCGCGGTCCAGCTCCAGATGGAGTACTACGAGCTCTCCCGCAAGTACGTCGAGGAGCGCTACGGCGCGGACGCCGACGACCAGACCAAGGACGTCCTGTCCCGCTGGGAGGACACCCTCAACCGCCTGGAGAACGACCCCATGAGCCTCGCCGGCGAACTGGACTGGGTCGCCAAGCGCGAGGTCATGGAGGGCTACCGCCGCCGCGACGGCCTCGACTGGGACGCCGCCCGGCTTCACCTGGTCGACCTCCAGTACGCCGACGTACGGGCCGAGAAGGGCCTGTACAACCGTCTGGCGGCCCGCGGGCGCATGAAGCGGCTCCTGGACGAGGCCGAGGTCGAGCGGGCCCGTACGAAGCCGCCGGAGGACACGCGCGCGTACTTCCGCGGGCGCTGTCTGGAGCAGTACGCCGACGACGTCGCGGCCGCCTCCTGGGACTCGGTGATCTTCGATCTCCCGGGCCGGGATTCGCTGCAGCGCGTCCCAACCCTCGAACCGCTTCGCGGAACGCGAAATCACGTCAAGGAGCTCCTGGACCGCTGCCGTACGGCGGAGGACCTGGTCAGGGTTCTTTCCGGCGGCTGACCTGGCATACGGACCGCTTCCGGTGGGCAGGGTGGAAATCCCGGCGCCCGGGAATCATCGAGGTGGTCCCCGTGCGTTGGAGAAACTGCGGGGCCGATGTCGGACCCGGCTTGTAGGGTCTGATCATCACCATTCGGCGGGAATGCCGACCCGTCGACCCATGTCGGGCGAACTGAGCGGGGTGAGGGATATGGCGACCAAGGACACCGGCGGCGGCCAGCAGAAGGCGACGCGCTCCACGGAGGAGGTCGAGGAGCAGGCGCAGGACGCGCAGGCTTCGGAGGAGCTCAAGGAGCGCCACGAGAAGCTGAGCGATGACGTGGACGACGTCCTCGATGAAATCGATGACGTCCTCGAGGCAAACGCAGAGGATTTCGTGCGCTCCTTCGTGCAAAAAGGCGGAGAGTAGGTCCCTTCCCTTCGATTCGAAGGGTGAGAGCGGGCGTGCTGGGGGAGTCGGAGGCGAAGTGCTGCGCGCGGTGCGGCGAAGTCCCGCTGCGCGCAGCCTTCGGGCTCCGTAGGCGCCGAGAGGCCATGGGGAGAGCGGTGCCGTCCGCGAGCGCGGCCCGTGCGGACCTGATCGCCTCCCCAGGGGGCGTCCGCTGTATCTGTCTGTCGGCCTCCGTCGCACATGTGGATCACTGCCACAAGACGGGTAGGGTCCGTGGCGTACTGTGCTGCAACTGCAATTCCGGTCCTGGCCTGCCGAGGGAAGATCCCGAAGCCATGAACCGGGTCACCGCCTACCTGGAAGGAAACTCGTGGAAGCCAATACTCCTGGCACCGGGCGTCTACCAGCTGCCTTCCTGACGCCTGGGTCGTCCTCGTTCATGGACTTTCTCTCCGAGCATCAGCCCGAGATGCTGCCCGGCAAGCGGCAGCTGCCGCCCACCCAGGGCGTGATCGAGGCGCCGCACGGCACCACCATCGTCGCCGCGACCTTCCCGGGGGGCGTCGTGCTGGCCGGTGACCGCCGCGCCACCATGGGGAACGTCATCGCCCAGCGGGACATCGAGAAGGTGTTCCCGACGGACGAGTACTCGGCCGTCGGTATCGCCGGCACCGCCGGTCTCGCCGTCGAGATGGTCAAGCTCTTCCAGCTGGAGCTGGAGCACTTCGAGAAGGTCGAGGGCGCTCAGCTGTCGTTGGAGGGCAAGGCGAACCGGCTGTCGACCATGATCCGGTCCAACCTCGGCATGGCCATGCAGGGCCTGGCGGTCGTCCCGCTCTTCGCCGGGTACGACGTGGACCGCGACCGGGGCCGGATCTTCTCGTACGACGTGACGGGCGGCCGTTCCGAGGAGCACGGCTACGCCGCCACCGGCTCCGGCTCGATCTTCGCGCGCGGCTCCATGAAGAAGCTGTTCCGTGACGACCTGACCGAGGACGAGGCCACGACGCTCGTCGTCCAGGCCCTGTACGACGCGGCGGACGACGACTCGGCGACCGGTGGTCCCGATGTCGCGCGCCGGATCTATCCGATCGTCACCGTGATCACCGAGGACGGTTTCCGCCGGCTCACCGAGGCGGAGTGCTCCGAGATCGCCCGCTCGGTGCTGGAGCGGCGGATGGAGCAGCCCGACGGCCCGCGGGCGGCGCTGCTGTAGTCGGCGGCCGGTGATTGTCTAGGTGATCCTGTGACTTCGACAGAAAGGGACGGATAACCGGTGTCGACGCCGTTCTATGTCTCACCTCAGCAGGCCATGGCCGACCGGGCGGAGTACGCCCGCAAGGGCATCGCCCGTGGCCGCAGCCTGGTCGTGCTGCAGTATGCCGACGGGATCGTGTTCGTCGGTGAGAACCCGTCCCGTGCGCTGCACAAGTTCAGCGAGATCTACGACCGGATCGGCTTCGCGGCCGCCGGCAAGTACAACGAGTACGAGAACCTGCGCATCGGCGGTGTGCGGTACGCGGACCTGCGGGGTTACACCTACGACCGGGACGACGTGACGGCCCGCGGCCTGGCCAACGTCTATGCCCAGACGCTGGGCACGATCTTCTCCAGCGCGGCCGAGAAGCCGTACGAGGTGGAGCTGGTCGTGGCGGAGGTCGGTGAGACGCCGGAGGGCGACCAGATCTACCGGCTGCCGCACGACGGGTCGATCGTGGACGAGCACGGCTCGGTCGCGGTGGGCGGCAACGCCGAGCAGATCAGCGGTTTCCTGGACCAGCGGCACCAGGACGGCATGAGCCTGGCGGAGGCGCTGAAGCTGGCCGTGCAGGCGCTGTCGCGGGACACGAACGGCAGTGAGCGGGAGATCCCGGCCGAGCGCCTGGAGGTCGCGGTGCTGGACCGGACGCGTCCGCAGAAGCGCAAGTTCAAGCGGATCGTGGGCCGTCAGCTGGGGCGTCTGCTGGAGGCGAACGGCGCCGCCACGGAGGCCGAGAGCTCCGAGGACGAGGGCGACGAGGGCTCCGAGAAGAAGTAGCTCCTTTCGCACGCGCGCGCCCCGGTCGGTCGGTACCGTCCGGGGCGCGGTCATGTCCGCGGCCGGGTCGCCGGCTGCGCCGCGGCAGTGCCGTCAGATGGGCCGCGGCGGTGCCGTCGAGCCGCGGACGACGAGTTCGACGGGGATGTCGCCCTGCTCGGGCTCGCGGCCCTCCAGGACGGCGAGGAGGGTCTGCATGCCGCGTTCGCCGAAGAGCTCGGCGTCCAGGCGTACGGTCGTCAGCTCGGGGTCGAGGGCGGTGGCGAGGGCGAGGTCGTCGAGACCGGTGACGGAGATGTCGTCGGGGACGCGCAGGTCGAGGCGGCGCAGGGCCTTGTAGGCACCGGCCGCGAGTTTGTCGTCGTCGCAGACCAGGGCGGTGGGGCGGGGGCCGGGGCCGGTGAGTGCGGCTTCGGTGGCGGCCAGGGCGCCGTCGATCGAGATCGGGGCGCGGACCGTGCCCAGGACCGTCCCCTCCACGGCGCCGACGCGTGCCGCGAGCTCACGGGCGCGTACCTCGAAGGTCCAGGAGGCGATGTCGGCGGCGATGTGCAGGAAGCGGCGGTGGCCGAGCCCGAGGAGGTGGTCGGCGACCTGGCGTACGCCGTCGGCGATGTCGAGGTTGACGGTGGCGGCGCCCAGGCTTCCGGCGGGGTCGCTGTCGAGCATGACGAGGGGCAACTGGTCGCCGCGGATGGCGGTGAGGGCGTCGGCGGCCATGGAGGAGGCGATGACGCCGTCGAGGGCGGCCTCGGCGGAGCCGAAGGGGCTGCGGGCCGGGCCGATGCCGGCCGGGGAGGGGTAGAGGACGACGCCGAAGCCGTGCTCGGCGGCGATGCGGGCGGCGCCGGTGTAGACGCCGGCGAAGAACTCGGTGGTGAGGGCGGGGACGACGAGGAGGACGGTGCGGGTCCGGCCGAGGCGCAGGTTGCGGGCGGCCAGGTTGGGCCGGTAACCGAGGTCCCGGGCGGCCTGCCGTACGCGCTGGACGGTGGCCTCGGAGACACGGCCACGCCATTTCTCGCCGAGGACGAGCGAGACGGCGGCCTGGGAGACCCCCGCGGCGTGCGCGACGTCACGGCTCGTCGGGCGCGTGCTGCTGCGTGCCACCGTGGACGGGTCCCTTCTCTTTTTCGGTCGTGCGGCTGGTTGGACTGCCGAACAGCGCACATGGTACGTATGACGGCGGACGTTATACGTAAAACTCCGAGGTGCTGCGTCACCGCGGGGGAGCTGGTGAAGGGCAGGACATGGCCGCGGGGTACCTGGAGATCCTCAGGGCGAGACACGCGGCCCGGCTGCTGGTCGGCACGCTGGTGGGCCGCCTGCCGAACGCCACGGCGGCCATCGCGCTGGTGCTGTTCGTCCGGGCGGACGGCGGCACGTACTCCCTGGCCGGCGTGCTGGCGGCGGTGTACGGCGTGGCCAACGCGGTCGGGCAGCCCGTGCTGGGGCGGCTGGTGGACCTCTACGGGCAGCCGCGGGTGCAGCTGCCTGCGGCGGTCCTCTCGGCGCTCTCGATGACGGTCTTCGCCTTCTCCGGCACCGACCCGCTGCCGCTCGCGTATGCCGCGGTGGCGGCCGCGGGCCTGTTCACGCCGCCCCTGGAGGGCGGTCTGCGCGCCCTGTGGCCGTCCGTGCTGCGCCGGGAGGATCAGGTGCACACGGCGTACGCGATGGACGCGGTGGCGCAGGAAGTGATGTTCACCGTGGGCCCGTTGCTGGTGACGCTCTGCGTGTCGCTGTGGTCGGAGCGGGCGGCGCTGCTGGTGCTGAACGGGCTGGGCGTGCTGGGGGCGCTGTCCGTGGTGGTGTCGGCGCCTTCGCGCGCGTGGCGTTCGCAGCCGCGGGAGGCGCACTGGCTGGGCGCGCTCAGGGCGCCCGGACTGCTGGCGCTCCTTGCCGCGTTCCTGTTCGTGGGCATGGCGCTCGGTTCCATCGCGGTGGCGTCGATGTCGTACGCCGACGACCATGGCGGTGACGTGGTGTACGGCTGGCTGATGGCGGCCGTGGGTCTGGGCGCGCTGGCGGGCGGCACCGTCTACGGGGCGCGGGAGTGGGCCGGGCCTCCGGAGCGGCGACTGCGGGTGGTGGTGGGGCTTCTGGCGGTGTGTTACCTGCCGCTGATGCTGATGCCGGGTGCGGTGGCGATGGTGCTGCTCACGGTGGTCGCCGGTGTCTTCCTCGCTCCGGCGATCGCCTGCGCGTTCGTCATCGTCGACCGGCACGCGCCGCGCGGCACGGTCACCGAGGCCTTCTCCTGGCTCGTGACGACGTTCACCGTGGGTGCGTCGGTGGGAACGGGGCTGGCGGGCTCCGTGGTCCAGGCGGGCGGGGCCCTGTGGGGGTTCGCGGTGCCGGGTGTCGCGGGGGCCGTGTCGCTGCTGGTTCTGCTGGCCACCGGGCGGGTCCTCGCAGCTCCCGCCGGGGGAGGGGTCGTTGCGGCTTCATCGGAAAATGATCCAAATCGTGCTGCCGAACCCCGTTTCAGCTCAGGGGATCAGGCGTAATGTTCAGTCATGGACCGCCGCATTTTCGGGCTGGAGAACGAGTACGGCGTCACGTGCACGTTCAGGGGACAGCGCCGCCTGTCGCCTGACGAGGTGGCGCGGTACCTCTTCCGCCGTGTCGTGTCATGGGGCCGTAGCAGCAATGTCTTTCTGCGCAACGGCGCCCGGCTCTATCTCGACGTGGGCTCACATCCGGAATACGCGACACCCGAATGTGACAACGTGACCGAACTGGTCACCCACGACAAGGCCGGCGAGCGCATTCTCGAAGGACTTCTGGTGGACGCGGAACGACGCCTGCACGAGGAGGGAATCGCGGGCGACGTCTACCTGTTCAAGAACAACACGGACTCGGCGGGCAACTCCTACGGTTGCCACGAGAACTATCTGGTGGCGCGGCACGGGGAGTTCTCCCGGCTCGCGGACATCCTCATCCCGTTCCTGGTGACCCGGCAGCTGCTCTGCGGCGCGGGCAAGGTGCTGCAGACGCCGCGTGGTGCGGTGTACTGCGTGAGTCAGCGGGCGGAGCACATCTGGGAGGGCGTCTCCTCGGCGACGACCCGCTCCCGCCCCATCATCAACACCCGCGACGAGCCGCACGCGGACGCGGAGCGCTACCGCCGCCTGCACGTCATCGTGGGCGACTCCAACATGTCCGAGACGACGATGCTGCTCAAGGTCGGGGCCACGGACCTCGTCCTGCGCATGATCGAGGCGGGCACGGTGATGCGGGACCTGACCCTGGAGAACCCGATCCGGGCGATCCGCGAGGTCAGCCACGACATCACCGGGCGGCGCAAGGTGCGCCTGGCGAGCGGGCGCGAGGCGTCGGCCCTGGAAGTACAGCGCGAGTACTACGAGAAGGCCGTGGACTTCTGCGAGCGCCGGGGCATCCGCACCGGCACCGTCGAGCAGGTCCTGGAGCTGTGGGGCCGCACGCTGGACGCGATCGAGACCGAGGACCTGGACCGGATCGACACCGAGATCGACTGGGTGATGAAGTACAAGCTCATCGAGCGGTACCGGTCCAAGCACAACATGACGATGTCGCATCCGCGCGTGGCGCAGATAGACCTCGCCTACCACGACATCCACCGGCGCCGGGGTCTGTACTACCTGCTGGAGAAGAAGGGGCAAGCCACCCGGATCTGCAACGACTTGAAGATCTTCGAGGGCAAGTCGGTTCCGCCCCAGACCACTCGGGCCCGGCTGCGCGGTGATTTCATCCGGCGGGCGCAGGAGCAGCGCCGGGACTTCACCGTGGACTGGGTGCACCTGAAGCTCAACGACCAGGCGCAGCGCACGGTGTTGTGCAAGGACCCGTTCCGTTCGGTGGACGACCGCGTGGAGAAGCTGATCGCAGGAATGTGATGAGAATGCCGGTGAACTGAACCGAAACGCCGGTGAGAGAAGAGTTTCCGGGCAGGAATGCCCGGGCGCCACACGGGCGCCGTACGTTTCCCGTACGGCGCCCTTCTCACGCCGTAGAGTTGCGCGCACGCCATCAACAAGATCGATCGATTACGAGGCCCCACCGTGCGCCGACGCTCACTTCTCCTCGCCGCCGTACCTGCAGGAATGGTCACGCTCGCCGGATGCGGCGACGGCGGCTCCAAGTCGAGCGAGGCGAGCGCGTCGCCGTCTCCTTCGGCTTCGTCCGTGCCACCGCCGAAGATCGTGGAGGGGCCGCTGCCGGCGATCACCGCGGGCACGAAGTTCGGCGAGAAGCCGACGGTCGCCAAGGGCCCGGGGGAGCCGTCGAAGGATCTCGCGGTCAAGACGGTGATCGCGGGCGGTGGCCGGACGGTCGCGGAGAACGACTTCATCCAGGCGAACTACCTGGGCCAGGTCTGGTCCACGGCGAAGGTCTTCGACAACTCCTACGACCGCCACACCCCGTTGGTCCTCCAGCTCGCCCAGGGCAGCGTCATCGACGGCTGGCGGTACGCGCTCACGGGCAAGAAGGTCGGCAGCCGGGTCGAGATGGCGGTGCCGCCGACCTGGGGCTACGGCAAGTCGGGCAACGCGCAGGCGGGCATCAAGGGCACGGACACGCTGGTGTTCGTCGTCGACCTGCTGAACACCTTCAACGCGAAGAGCTCCGCCCAGGGCAAGGCGGTCCCGCAGAACGACGACGCGCTGCCGAAGGTCGGCACGAACACGGACGGCAACGCCCCTTCCATCGACATCCCGAAGGTGAATCCGCCGACGAAGCTGGTGTCGGACTACGTGCTGGAGAGCGACGGCGCGGAGGTCAAGAGCGACCAGACGATCCTGTGCCAGTTCAAGGGCGTGGTCTGGGACGGCGGCAAGACGTTCGAGCAGACGTACGGATCGGGGCGGCTGAGCCAGTTCTCGGTGCAGCAGATGCAGCAGGTCCTCAAGGGGCTGGCGCAGGGTGTGACCGGCAAGAAGGTGGGCAGCCGGATCCTGGTCGTCGTGCCGCCCGACCTGGGGTACGGCAACACCCCGCCGGCCGGTGGCGTGATCAAGAAGGGTTCCACGCTGGTGTTCTCGCTGGACATCCTGGCGGCGATGTAGCGCCGCGTGGTGAGGCATACCGCCGCGGGCGTGCCGGCGGCGGGGATGAAAGACTGGCCGCGTTACGAGTCGTACACAAGCAGGAGCTAGAGACGTGAACATCGACAAGCCCGAGATCGACTTCCCGGAGGGCGACGCTCCGGCGGACCTCGAGATCGTGGACATCTGGGAGGGCGACGGCCCGGAGGCGAAGGCGGGCGATTTCGTCAAGGTTCACTACGTGGGCGTGGCCTTCTCCACCGGCGAGGAGTTCGACGCCTCCTGGAACCGCGGTAAGCCGCTGGAGTTCCAGCTGGGCGCCGGACAGGTCATCGCCGGCTGGGACCGCGGTGTGCAGGGCATGAAGGTCGGCGGCCGCCGCCGGCTGACCATTCCGGCGCACCTCGCGTACGGCGACCGCGGCGCGGGCGGCGGTCTGATCCAGCCCGGCGAGACGCTGATCTTCGTCTGCGACCTGGTTTCGGTCTGATCGGATCGGATCACCTGGGGCCCATGCCTGTTCGGGCATGGGCCCTCGGCTTTTGCCGCGCCGCCGCGGAGGGGTACGGTCATCGGGCGTAAGGACCATAAGGAAGGTGAAGGGCGTCGATGGCCATTGCCAAGGCCGAGCGGCTGATGAACCTGGCGCTGTGCCTGCTGGGGACGCGGCGTCCGCTCAGCAAGCGCGAGCTGCGCGAGTCCATCGAGGCGTATGTCGAGGCCTTCAGGCCGGACAAGGGAGCGGCCGCGGCCGACGACTCCTTCAACCGGATGTTCGAGCGCGACAAGGACGATCTGCGCGAACTCGGCCTGGTCATCGAGACCGTCGAGAACATCGACGGCGAGGTCGGCTATCTGGCCCGCCGCGACAGCAACCGCCTGCCGCCCATCACCCTCGACGCCGAGGAGGCCGCCGCTCTGGGGCTGGCCGCCAAGGTGTGGCAGCAGGCCCGCCTCGCCGGCGCGGCCAGCGGCGCCCTGCAGAAGCTGCGCGCGGCCGGGCTGCCCGAGGACGTCGACCCCTACGAGCCGCACGGCGCGCTGGAGCCGCGCATCCCGGTGCACGAGGCCGCCTTCGAACCGCTGATGCTGGCCTGCCGCGACCGCCGCCCGGTCGTCTTCGACTACCGCAAGGCCACCGCCGTGCACCCCGAGACCCGGAACGTGGAGCCGTGGGCGCTGGAGTGCTGGCGCGGCCACTGGTACCTGGCGGGCTGGGACCGGGAGCGCGGCGCCGAGCGGGTGTTCCGGCTGTCCCGGATCACCGGCAGGGTGCGCTCGCGCGGGACCGCTTTCACGGCCCCCGTGCCGGACGTCGTCACCGTGCGGGAGACGGTCGCGGGCTGGGCGGGGGAGATCGCCGACCGCTCGGCGCTGATCCGACTGCGCTCCGGCGCGGGCTACCCCCTTCGGGCGAAGGCCACCGTCGTACGGGAACTCGGCGACGGCTGGGACGAGTTGGAGATTCCGTACGGGCACGGCCTGGACGCCTGGCTGGTGGAGTTCGGGCCCGATGTGGTGGTCCTGGAGCCGGCCGAGCTGCGTGCGGACGTGGTGGACCGGCTGCGTGCCGTGGCCAAGGGTTGAGGGGGAGCGGAGCAAGACAGTGGCAGGCAAACCGGTCAGGCCCGTGAACGCCATCGACCAGACCCGGCGGATGCTCTCCCTGGTGACGTATCTGAGGGAGCGCCCCGGTGCGCGGCTCGCGGACGTCGCGCGCGCCTTCGGCATCACCGAGGACGAGCTGGTCTCCGACCTCGACGTGCTGCCCATGTGCGGCACCAGCTTCCGCGGCGGCGACCTGCTGGACATCGACACCGACGGCGAGCGCATCTGGTGGCACAACCCCGCCGCCCTAGGCGAGGAAGCGGCCGAGCCGCTCAGGCTGGCCGCCGACGAGGCGACCGCGCTGCTGGTCGCCGCCCGGGCCGTGGCGACCCTGCCGGGCCTGCGCGAGGGCGACCGGCAGGCGCTGCTGCGGGCGACGGCCAAGGTGGAGACGGCGGCCGGCGAGGCGGCGGTGTCCAGCGCGCGCCTGTCGGTGACCTTCGAGTCCGAGGGCGGTGTCTTCGCCGACGTCGACCGGGCGATCTCCGAGCGCCGCCGCCTGTGGATCCGCTACTACTCGCCCGCCCGCGACGAGCTCACCGAGCGCGAGATCGACCCCATCCGCCTCGTCAGCGTCGGGCACACCTACGTCGAGGCCTGGTGCCGCCGCTCCGAGGCGCGCCGTACCTTCCGGCTCGACCGGGTCGCCGAGATCAGGATTCTCGACGAGCCGTCCGCGCCACCCGAGGTCGAACTGCGGGACCTGTCGGAGGGACTGGTGCAGCCGGCCGCCGAGGACCCGGAGGTCGTTGTCGAGGTCGGACCCGGCGGCCGCTGGGTCGCCGAGTACTACCCGCACGACAGTGCCGAGGAGCTTCCCGACGGCGGGCTGCGCATCACCCTGCGCACCCCCGACCCGGCCTCGCTGCGGCGGCTGGCGTTGCGTCTGGGCCGGGACGGCCGGATCGTCGCCCCGCCCGAGCTGGCCGACAGCGCCCGCCAGGCGGCCCGTGCCGCGCTGGCCGCGTACGACGGCATCGAGGCGGACCGGGCGCCGTCGGCTGCCCGGGGTCCGGGTGACGGCGGCGACGGGGCGGACGACAGGCCGGGCGACGGGCGGGAGCGAGGGATTTGAGCGGGTCTGCGGTGTCGGGCGGTAGGGCCGGGACGACCGGTGGGACGGCCGGGAAGAGGCGAGGAGCTCCCGTGGTGTTCCGGGCGGGCTGCCCGCACTGCCGGGGCCGCTTCGAGCTCGCCGCGAGCGCGCTGCGTCTCGCCATCGGCGCCAGCAGACGTACGACGTTCTACTCCTTCACGTGCCCCGACTGCGGCGTCGCCGTCCGCAAGCCGGCGGGTGAACGCATCGTCGAGCTGCTGACCGGTGGCGGGGTCAGGACGCTGCGGCTGTACTCCACGGTCTAGGCTCGGGCGCATGTTCTGGCCGATGTTCGCGGTAGCTGTGGGTTTCCTGGGTCTCGCCGTTCTCGGTGTGCTCGCCGTCCGGGTGTTCCTGGAGGCGCGGCGCCTGGGGCAGCAGGTCGCGGACGCCGCGCAGCGCATCAACCGGGCCGCCGAAGACCTGGAGCGGGCGTCCGTGAGCGCGGCCCGCGCCGCGGACTCGCTGTGACACCGGGCGCGGCGGACGGGGGAGTTCCGCACCGTAAGCGCTTTGTGTCACTTCGCCCTGTCCTGGTGCCGGGAGGGGCAGGTACGCTGCTGCTCGCGGTGCGTGAATCGAGGCTCACACCGCAGACCGGGAGTAGGTGCGGGGATTGCCTCACGTTTACCCCTGAGCGTTACGATCGCTGCGAGCACGATCGCTCGGACAAGTGTCCGACTGGTCGGACAGCACCCCACCCAACTGCCTCGGTGAGAAGGTAAAGACTTATGTTCGGAAGGCTCGGAGCCCCCGAGATCATTCTCATTCTCGTCGTCATCATCCTGCTGTTCGGCGCGAAGAAGCTTCCGGACATGGCCCGCTCGCTCGGCAAGTCCGCGCGCATCCTCAAGAGCGAGGCCAAGGCGATGAAGGAAGACGGCGGCACGTCCGCTCCGGCGGGTCAGTCGCACTCCGGCGAGGAGCCCCCCGCGCAGCGCACCATCCAGGCGGCCCCCGGCGACGTGGCCAGCTCGCGCCCGGTCAACGAGCCGACGGACACCACCCAGCAGCGCTGACGCACGGCCGGAAGCCCCCGGCCTGCCGTACGAGATGAGGACGTGGGTTGCCCAAGTCTGCCCGCAAGAAGGAGAAGGATCCGGAGGGGCGGATGCCCCTTGCGGATCACCTTCGTGAGCTCCGCAACCGGCTCGCGAAGGCGATGCTGGCCATCGTCGTGGTGACGGTCGTCGCCGCCTTCTTCTACAACGACATCATCAACTTCCTGACGAAGCCGGTCCTCGACTCGGTGGGCTGCCAGCAGTCGTTCGCCGATCTGGCCAAGTCCACCGACGACGGTCAGCAGTGTGCGCGGATCACGATAAACGGCCTGCTCGCACCGTTCACGCTGGCCCTTCAGGTCTCGCTGATGGCCGGCGTCGTGTTCGCCTCGCCGGTCTGGCTCTACCAGCTGTGGGGCTTCGTCGCGCCGGGTCTGCACCGGCACGAGAAGAAGTACGCCTACGGTTTCGTCTGCACCGGTGTCCCGCTCTTCCTCGGCGGTGCCTACTTCGCGTACAGGGTGCTGCCCACCACGGCGAAGGTGCTCATCGACTTCACGCCGAACGGCGTCGACAACCTGCTGCCGCTGGACGACCTGCTCCAGCTCGTCACGCGCATGGTGGTCGTCTTCGGCCTCTCCTTCGAACTGCCCCTGCTGCTGGTCATGCTCAACCTGACCGGGGTGCTCACCGGCAAGCGCATGCTCGGCTGGTGGCGCGGGATGATCCTGGGCATCACGGTCTTCGCGGCCGTGGCCACGCCCAGCACCGACCCGCTGTCGATGCTGGCGCTCGCCGGACCGATCTGGGTGCTGTACTTCGGCGCGGTCGCCTTCTCTCTGCTCAACGACCGGCGCAGGCAGCGCCGTGCGGCCGAGGGCCCCGGCGACGACGAGGCCTCCGAGCTGGACCTCACGCCGGAGGAGATCGGCGCCGTCGAGACCGTGTCGACCGCCCCGGTCGTGCCCGAGCAGGCGGGCCGCGAGCGGGTCAACGGCTTCGACGACGTCACCTGACCTGCCCGGCTCCTTGCCGTGAGCGGTGCCTCCGTCCCCGAGGGACGGAGGCACCTTTCGTTCCTGCCGTTCCTGCCCTGCGTCCCCGGTTCCGGACAATGATCGTCCCGATGTCGGTGCCGACGGGTACGCTCGAAAGCACGATGACAGAGGACCTCTCACCGGCCGAGCGGTACGCGGCCGCCCGTACGCGGGCAGCCGAGCAGGCCACCGCGCTCGCGCCCTTCCGCGAGATGTACGACTTCGGCCTCGACGACTTCCAGGTCGAGGCCTGCCAGGCGCTCGAGGACGGAAAGGGCGTGCTGGTCGCCGCCCCCACCGGCTCCGGCAAGACGATCGTCGGCGAGTTCGCCGTGCATCTCGCCCTGCAGCAGGGCAAGAAGTGCTTCTACACGACACCCATCAAGGCGCTGTCGAACCAGAAGTACGCCGACCTGTGCCGCCGCTACGGCGCGGACAAGGTCGGCCTCCTCACCGGCGACAACAGCGTCAACTCCGACGCCCCGATCGTCGTGATGACCACCGAGGTCCTGCGGAACATGCTCTACGCGGGTTCGCAGACCCTCCTCGGCCTCGGCTATGTGGTCATGGACGAGGTGCACTACCTCTCCGACCGCTTCCGCGGCGCCGTCTGGGAGGAAGTGATCATCCACCTCCCCGAGTCCGTGACCCTGGTGTCGCTGTCGGCGACCGTGTCCAACGCCGAGGAGTTCGGCGACTGGCTCGACACCGTCCGCGGCGACACCGAGGTGATCGTCTCCGAGCACCGGCCCGTGCCGCTGTTCCAGCACGTGCTCGCCGGACGCCGGATGTACGACCTGTTCGAGGAGGGCGAGGGCCAGAAGAAGGCCGTCAACCCCGACCTCACGCGACTCGCCCGCATGGAGGCCAGCCGCCCCTCCTACCAGGACCGCAGACGCGGCCGCAGCATGCGCGAGGCCGACCGCGAGCGGGAACGGCGCCAGCGTTCCCGGGTGTGGACGCCGAGCCGCCCCGAGGTCATCGAGCGCCTGGACGCCGAGGGCCTGCTGCCCGCCATCACCTTCATCTTCAGCCGCGCCGGCTGCGAGGCCGCCGTCCAGCAGTGCCTGTACGCCGGACTGCGCCTCAACGACGAGGACGAGCGGGAGCAGGTGCGCGCCCTGGTCGAGGAGCGCACCGCCTCCATCCCGCCCGAGGACCTGCACGTCCTCGGCTACTACGAGTGGCTGGAAGGCCTGGAGCGCGGCATCGCCGCCCACCACGCGGGTATGCTCCCGACCTTCAAGGAGGTCGTCGAGGAGCTGTTCGTACGCGGCCTGGTGAAGGCCGTCTTCGCCACCGAGACGCTCGCGCTCGGCATCAACATGCCCGCCCGCTCGGTGGTGATGGAGAAGCTCGTCAAGTGGAACGGCGAGCAGCACGCCGACGTCACCCCCGGCGAGTACACCCAGCTCACCGGTCGTGCGGGCCGTCGTGGCATCGATGTCGAGGGCCACGCGGTCGTGCTGTGGCAGCGCGGCATGAGCCCCGAGCACCTGGGCGGCCTCGCGGGCACGCGCACGTACCCGCTGCGCTCCAGCTTCAAGCCGTCGTACAACATGGCGGTCAACCTGGTCGAGCAGTTCGGCCGGCACCGCTCGCGCGAGCTGCTCGAGACGTCCTTCGCGCAGTTCCAGGCCGACAAGTCGGTCGTCGGGATCTCCCGGCAGGTGCAGCGCAACGAGGAGGGTCTTGAGGGCTACAAGGAGTCCATGACCTGCCACCTCGGCGACTTCGAGGAGTACGCCGCGCTGCGCCGCCAGCTCAAGGACCGCGAGACCGAACTGGCCCGGCAGGGCGCGAACCAGCGGCGTGCCGAGGCCGCCGTCGCCCTGGAGAAGCTCAAGCCCGGCGACGTCATCCACGTCCCGACGGGCAAGTACGCGGGCCTCGCCCTCGTCCTCGACCCGGGCCTGTCCGCCGGCCGCGCGGACGGCCACCGCGGCTTCCAGCACCACGACGGTCCGCGCCCGCTGGTCCTCACCGCCGAGCGGCAGGTCAAGCGGCTGGCGTCCATCGACTTCCCGGTGCCGGTCGAGCCGCTGGAGCGGATGCGCATCCCGAAGACGTTCAACCCGCGCTCCCCGCAGTCCCGTCGCGACCTCGCCTCCGCGCTGCGCACCAAGGCCGGACACATCACGCCCGAGCGGCAGCGCAAGCGGCGCTCCCAGGCCGCCGACGACCGCGAGATCGCCCGGCTGCGCACCGAGCTGCGCGCCCACCCCTGCCACGGCTGCAACGACCGTGAGGACCACGCCCGTTGGGCCGAGCGCTACCACCGGCTCATGCGCGACACCTCGCAGCTGGAGCGCCGTATCGAGGGCCGTACGAACACGATCGCGCGCACCTTCGACCGGATCGTGGCGCTGCTGACCGAACTGGACTACCTGCGCGGCGACGAGGTCACCCAGAACGGCAAGCGGCTCGCCCGGCTCTACGGCGAACTCGACCTGCTGGCCAGCGAATGCCTGCGCGAGGGCGTCTGGGAGGGGCTCAGCCCGGAGGAACTGGCCGCCTGCGTCTCGGCGTTGGTGTACGAGGCGCGGGTCAGCGACGACGCGCTGGCGCCCAAGCTGCCCTCTGGCAAGGCGAAGGCCGCGCTCGGCGAGATGGTCCGCATCTGGGGCCGGCTGGACGCCCTGGAGGAGGAGTTCCGCATCAACCAGACCGAGGGCGTCGGCCAGCGCGAACCCGACCTGGGCTTCGCCTGGGCCGCCTACATGTGGGCCTCCGGCAAGGGGCTCGACGAGGTGCTGCGCGAGGCGGAGATGCCGGCCGGTGACTTCGTGCGCTGGACCAAGCAGGTCATCGACGTCCTCGGGCAGATCGCGGCGGCGGCCCCCACCGAGGGCTCGACCGTGGCGAAGAACGCCCGCAAGGCCGTGGACGGCCTGCGCCGCGGGGTGGTGGCCTACTCCTCCGTGGGCTGATCCCCCGTTCCCGTCACAGCCCCGCGTCTCGCCGGAGGCGCGGGGTTTCGTACGCCCGTACGTCATCACGCATCGTGTGCGAACAAATCCCGTGCGTGTAAATGGACTTGAGAGTACTCCCGGCGCGCGTGTGATTTCAGGTGCTTCCTGAATATGCCACGGGGGTGGTCCGGTCGGGCTAAGCTCGCCCGCGGCGCACCGAGTTGAGGTGAATCGGGCGCCTGTTCCCAAAGGTATTGAAGATCCCTTCGGTTCCCCCGCCACCCAGCCGATTCGTCTCAGAGGGCCTACATGGTGAGTGTGCAATCGCCTCCCCGAGGGCGTGAACTTCCCTATGCGCGTGCGCTGTTGCTCCCGGCCGTGGTGATGGCCGCGGCGACCGGGGCCGCGGTCGCCCTGGTCACCGGTCCGGCCCGGATCGCCGTCGGCTGGAGCGGGGCCGTCGCCACGCTGCTGGTGGTCGTGACGGCGGCCGAAGCGGCACGGCGCGGGCGCGACCTCCGCGCCCTGCGGTCCGAGTACGCCCGTCACACCGCGTATCTGGAGGGGCGCATCGCCGACCACGACAAGGAGATCGTCCGGCTCGGCAAGGAGATCCTGCCGACCGCGCTGTACCGGCTGCGCGCCGGAGAACCGCCCCGCGAGGTGATCCAGGTCGTCCTCGACAGCGACCCCGAGCTGTGCAACATCCCGGAGTCCCAGCGCGATCTGCTGCGCACCGTGCTGAAGGCCGTCGACGAAGAGGAGGCGATGCGCGACTCCGCCCAGCGTTCCTTCGTCAACATCGCCCAGCGAGTCCAGGCCATCGTCCACCAACAGGCCAAGGAACTCAGGGAGATGGAGGAGGACCACGGCCGTAACCCCGAGGTTTTCGACGACCTGCTGCGCATCGACCACGGCACCGCGCTGATCGGACGCCTCGCCGACTCCATCTCCGTCATCGGCGGCGGCCGCCCGGGCCGTCAGTGGCCCAACCCCGTCGCCCTGTACAGCGTGCTGCGCGGCGCCATGTCGCGCATCCTGGAGTACCGGCGCATCAACCTGGCCTCCATCGCCAAGGTCAACATCAAGGGAACCTCCGTCGAGCCGGTCATCCACGCCGCCGCGGAACTCCTCGACAACGCCACGCGCTACTCGCCGCCGAACACCAAGGTGCACGTCACCGCCACCGAGGTGCAGACCGGCGTCGCCATCGAGATCGAGGACGGCGGCGTCAGCCTCAGCGAGGAGGCCCGCGCCCGGGTCGAGACCATGCTGGAGCGGGCCAAGGCCGGTGTCGACCTGCAGGACCTCGGCGAGAGCCCGCGCCTCGGCCTCGCCGTCGTCGGCCGGCTCTGCTCGACGTACGACATGCAGGTCTCCCTGCGGGCTTCGGCGTACGGCGGGGTCCGCGCCGTCCTCGTCGTGCCCAGCAACATGATGACCACCGAGCCCGCGCCCGGACTCGCCCACGGCATCGGCGCCACCGCCGTGCCGAAGGCCGAACTCGGCGCCCTCGAAGGCCCCAAGCGTCCGCCCAAGAGGCGCCGCCCCACCAGTCCGCGCATCCCCGCCGGGATCTCCATGGAGGACGACGTCCCCGAGGTGACCGAGTGGACGGCCCGCGGTCTGCCGCAGCGCCGCAGCAGGATGAAGATTCCGCTCAGCCGGCGGCTCGCCGAACAGGCCGAGATCGAGCGGGCGGAGCGCGAGGGCCGGCCGACCGTCTGGTCGCAGACCGAGCCCGAGGCCACGCCCGACCGCACGCCCGTCCCCGACCCCAGGTCCGCTCCCGACCGCGAGCCCGGGACCGACGGCGCCGAGAAGGCCGAGAAGAAGGACCGCGAACCCGGCCTCTGGGTCGAGGCCTTCTGGGACGGCCTCAAGGAGGGCAATCCGGGTGTGCACCCCACCGACTTCACGCGGAACCCGACCGCGTACATGCACCTGATCGAGAAGCCTGCCCAAGCGGAGACGGACGACGAGGGGGACCTCAAGTGATCCAGCAGCGAGCGAACTTCGACTGGATGCTCAAGGAACTCGCGGACGGCGTACCCGGCATCGAGATGATCGTGGTGCTCTCGGCCGACGGACTGCGCATCGCCCGCCACGGCGGCGACCCCGACTCCGCCGACCGCCTCGCCGCGGCCTGCGCGGGCGTACAGAGCCTGGCAGGTGCGGTCGCCCAGGAACTGCCGGGCAGCGACGGCGACATGAAGCTGGTCGTCATCGAGATCGACGGGGGCTACTTCTATCTCATGGCCGCCGGAGCCAACGCCTACCTCGCCGTGCTCGCCGACGTGGTCTGCGAGCCGGGCCGGATGAGCGGCCGCATGCGCGACCTCGTCGTCAGGATCGGTGCCCACCTGACCAGTCCGCCCCGGCACAACGGCCAGACCGTATGACTCCTCCGCAACGGAAACGGCGCTCCTTCCAGGAGGAAATGCCCGCGCCGCCCCCTTTCGCGGCTCCGAAGCCGGATGACGAGGGCGGCGGCCGCCCCAAGAACCCCGAGCGGTTGTACGTCATCTCCGGCCCCGACGGAGCCCGCGCCGAGCTCGACCTGGTGACGCTGATCGTGGCGCGCGCCGATCCACCGCCGTCCGTCACGCCGGAGCAGGCGACGCTGCTCCGACTGTGCGACGCCCCCTTGTCGGTGGCCGAGCTCTCGGCCTATCTCAACCTGCCGTTCAGCACGATGACCGTACTGATCACCGAGATGATCGCGGCCGGACTGGTGCAGGCGCGCGCCCCGATCGTCCGCCAGGCGCTCCCCGACCGTTCACTCCTCGAAGCGGTGATGCATGGACTTCAAAAGCTCTGACACCGTCCCGGGCCCCCGTGCCGAGGACCATCTCCCGCAGACGGCACAGGCGGCGGTGAAGATCGTGATCGTGGGCGGCTTCGGTGTCGGCAAGACGACCATGGTCGGCTCGGTCAGCGAGATCAGGCCGCTGACCACCGAGGAGACCATGACGCAGGCCGGCGTCGGCGTCGACGACGACTACGGCTCCGACTCGAAGACCGCCACCACCGTGGCCATGGACTTCGGCCGCATCAGCATCACCGAGAAGCTGGTGCTCTACCTCTTCGGCACCCCCGGCCAGGAACGCTTCTGGTTCCTGTGGAACGGCCTGTTCGAGGGAGCCCTCGGCGCGGTCGTCCTGATCGACACCCGGCGCCTGGAGGTCAGCTTCGACGTCATAGGGCGGCTGGAGGAACGCGGGGTGCCGTTCGTCATCGCCGTCAACTCCTTCCCGGACGCCCCCCGTTACCCCATCGAGGAACTGCGTACGGCGCTCGATCTGTCCCCGGAGATCCCCATCGTGGAGTGCGACGCCCGCCGCCGCGCCTCCAGCCGGGACGTCCTGATGACCCTCATGCGCTTCCTGCACTCGCTCGCCATGAGCGGCGCGCTCACCTGAACCGCCTCCGCCCCACTTCCCCGACCCCGGACCCACTTCAGCTTCGGAGCGACCACTGTGACGCCTGAACCGCACTACCCGACCGGTACGGACGACCCCATGCCCGGCCCCCCGCCCGGCTGCCCGGCGCACGGCCTCGGGCCCGGGGGACTGCACCGGCTGTACGGCCCCGAAGCGGAGGACCTGGGTGCCCTGTACGAGAAGCTGCGGAGCGAACACGGCTCCGTGGCACCGGTGCTGCTCCATGACGACGTACCGATGTGGGTGGTCCTCGGGCACACCGAGAACCTGCACATGGTGCGCACCCCCTCGCAGTTCGCCAAGGACAGCCGCATCTGGAACCCGCTCCTCCAGGGCATGGTCAAGCCCGACCACCCCCTCATGCCGCACATCGCCTGGCAGCCGATCTGCGCCCACGCCGAGGGCGACGAGCACCAGCGGCTGCGGGCCGCGGTCACCGGCGCCATGTCGACCATCGACCACCGCGGCATCCGCCGCCACATCGGCCGCGCCACCCAGCGCCTGGTCAACCGCTTCTGCGAGGCGGGCCAGGCCGACCTGGTGTCCCAGTTCGCCGAGCATCTGCCGATGGCGGTGCTGTGCGAGATCCTCGGCATGCCCGAGGAGTACAACGACCGGATGGTGAGCTGCGCCCGCGACGCGCTCAAGGGCACCGAGACGGCGATCAGCAGCCACGCCTACGTCATGGAGGTGCTGAGCCGGCTCACCACCCGCCGCCGCGCCCGGCCCGAGGAGGACTTCACCAGCCACCTCGTCACGCACCCGGCGCGGCTCACCGACGACGAGGTCAGGGAGCATCTGCGCCTCGTGCTCTTCGCCGCCTACGAGGCCACCACCAACCTGCTCGCCAACGCGCTGCGCATGGTCCTCACGGACCCGGGCTTCCGCGCCCAGCTCAACGGCGGCCAGATGACGGTGCCGGAGGCGGTCGAGCAGTCCCTGTGGGACGAGCCGCCGTTCAGCACCATTTTCGCCTACTTCGCCAAGCAGGACACGGAGTTGGGCGGCCGGCGCATCCGGCAGGGCGACGGGCTGCTCTTCGCGCCGGCCCCGGGCAACATCGACCCGCGGGTGCGTCCCGACCTCACGGCGAGCATGCAGGGCAACCGCTCCCACCTCGCCTTCGGCGGCGGCCCGCACGAGTGCCCGGGCCAGGACATCGGCCGCGCCATCGCCGACGTCGGCGTCGACGCGCTGCTGACGCGACTGTCGGACGTACAACTCGACTGCGACGAGGACGAGTTGAGGTGGCGGTCCTCGATCGCCTCGCGCCATCTGGTGGAGCTTCCGGTGCGGTTCGAGCCGAAGCCGCAGCAGGACGTGATGCTCAAGCCGAGCCCCGCCCCCATCCCGCCGCAGCGCGCCGAATGGCAGGTCGGCACGGGCCGTCCGGCGCCCGCACCGGAAGCGGCAGCCGCGATCCCGGCCCCCGGGTACCGCCCGACGGCGCCGCAGTGGCCCGCCACGGCGGCCCAGGCGCAGCCCGCGCGTCCGCGGGGCGTGTGGCAGCGGCTGCGGCGCTGGTGGCGCGGTCACTGACCGCGGCGGTCACCGTTCGGCCCACTCCTCGTACGAGGACCAGGCCGCCAGCGCCCGCGCGCTGCGGAACCGGTGCTCCACCCCGGTGACCGGATCGGTGAACTCCAGCCTCCGCGCCAGCAGTTGGAGCGGACGCCGGAAGTCACCGGCCGGTCCGGGGGCGGCCACCTCCGGATACAGGGGGTCGCCGAGGATCGGCACCCCCAGCGCGTTCATGTGCACCCGCAGCTGATGCGTCTGCCCGGTGCCCGGGACCAGCCGGTAGCGGCCCAGCCCGTCCCGCTCCCGGTGGTCGCTCAGTTCGAGGTCGGTCACCGCGTTCGGCTCGCCCTCGACCTCCCGGGCGGCCAGCACCCCGCGCTCCTTCACGATCCGGCTGCGCACGGTCCGGGGCAGCGCGAGCGAGGGGTCGTACGGCGCCACCGCCTCGTACTCCTTGCGCACCTGCCGGTCGCGGAACAGCGTCTGGTAGGCGCCGCGCTCCTCGGGGCGCACCGTGAACAGCACGAGCCCGGCCGTCAGCCGGTCCAGCCGGTGCGCGGCGGACAGCGCCGGGATGTCCAACTCCCGCCGCAGCCGGGCCAGCGCGGTCTCGGTGACGTGGCTGCCGCGCGGCGTGGTGGCGAGGAAGTGCGGCTTGTCCGCCACGACGATGTGCGCGTCGCGGTACACGACCTCCAGCGGGAACGGCACCGGCACCTCGTCGGGCAGCTCCCGGTGGAACCACACGAACATCCCCGGCTCGTACGGCGCGTCCGGCGCCACCGCCCGCCCGTCGGCCCGCACGATCAGCCCCGCGTCGAGCATCCCGTCGACCACCCCGGGTCCCGCCCCGGACAGCCGCGCCACCAGATGCTCGCGCACGGTGGCCCACGGCCCCTCCACGGGCAGCCGCACCCGCACGGGGTCCACCCCGTGACGCTGGGGCAGCGGCGAGGGCGGTCTCGGGGTCTTGCGTCTCATCAGGGCTCCAGCGTAGGCCCGCCGGGTGCCGCCCGTTTCACGCGGCCGCCGCCGGGCCGCCCTCCTGCTCCACCTCGATGCGCGCGTTCCACTCCCGCTTGGAGGCACGCCAGCGCTCGTCGTCGTGGCCGAGCCGCCAGTAGCCGGAGATCGACAGGTCCTCGCGCGGGATCGCATGCTCGACCCGCAGCAGGTGGCGCAGCTCCTTCACGAAGGCAGCCTCGCCGTGCACGAAGGCGTGCACCCGGCCCTCGGGGAACTCCAGTGCCCGTACGGCCCGGATCAGGGCCTCGCCCGTGGGCCGGTCGCCGCGGTGCAGCCAGACGACCTCCACACCGGAGTCGATCTTCTGCTCCTCCTCGGGACCGGCGACCTCGATGAAGGCGTGGGCCCGCGCGCCCGCGGGCAGCGCCTCCAGGGTGCAGGCGATCGCGGGCAGCGCGCTCTCGTCACCGGCGAGCAGATGCCAATCGGCGGTCACGTCGGGGGTGTAGGCGCCGCCGGGGCCCAGGAACCGTACGGTCTCGCCCGGTTGAGCATGCCGCGCCCACGGGCCGGCCAGGCCCTCGTCGCCGTGCACGACGAAATCCAGGGTCAGTTCGCGCTGGGCGGCGTCCCAGCCGCGCACCGTGTACGTCCGCGTCACCGGCCAGTGCGCCCGCGGGAATTCGGCGTGGATCCGCTGCAGGTCGAAGGGCTCCGGATAGGTCACGCCGTCGGCCGGGAACAGCAGCTTCACATAGTGGTCGGTCCAGGCGCCCGCCGAGAAGTCGGCCAGACCGTCGCCTCCGAGCACCACGCGCTGCATGTTCGGGGTCAGTCGTTCGGTGCGAACGATCCGGGCGGAATGGACCTTCCGCGCCGGGCGGCCCCCGCGCTCTGCCATGACGGTCTCCCCTGCTCCCTGCTAGCGCTTAGGTATACCTAAGTTAGCACCTTCTCCCGGTCGACACCTCTTCTCACACCCCTCCCACGAGGGTCAACGACTCCCCTGGAAGGGGGGATCGGCTCTTCACTCACGCGCTCAATGTGGTCAGCAGCCGGTGCAGGGACCCGCCCAGCCCCCAGCGCACCGCCAGCGCGTCCAGCGCCGCCGGGTCGCGCGGCGTGTGCGGCAGCACCGTGTCGACATCCGGCAGCGGTACGTCGTCGGCGACGCGGACGACCTTCGGGGCGACCGCGAGATAGGGGCGCGCCTCGTCCAGCCGCCTGCGCTGCGACGGCGTGAGCTTCGCCTTCGGATCGTCGACCGCGGCCATGATCCCGGCCAGGTCGCCGAACTCGGCGAGCAGCTTGGCCGCCGTCTTCTCGCCGATGCCGGGCACGCCCGGCAGCCCGTCGCTCGGGTCGCCGCGCAGCAGCGCCAGGTCCGCGTACCCGCGCCCGTCGACGCCGTACTTCTCGCGCAGCACCGCCTCGTCGGTGAGCTGGAGCGTGCCGACGCCCTTGACCGGGTACAGCACGCGCACCCCGCGCCGGTCGTCCACCAGCTGGTACAGGTCGCGGTCGCCGGTGACGATGTCGACCGGGCCGTCGGCGCGCCCGGTGAGCGTGCCGATCACGTCGTCGGCCTCGTACCCCTCGACCCCCACGCGCGCGATGCCGAGCGCGTCCAGGACGTCCTCGATGACCGGCACCTGCGGGGAGAGCGTGTCCGGCACCTCCTCCTCGTCCGGTCCGCCCTCGTGCTCCTCGGCGACCCGGTGCGCCTTGTACGTGGGGATGAGGTCGACCCGCCACTGCGGCCGCCAGTCGGCGTCCATGCACGCCACCAGCCGGTCGGGGCGGTGGTCCTTCACCAGCCGGTCGATGAAGTCCAGCAGGCCCCGCACGGCGTTCACCGGCGCCCCGTCCGGCGCCCTCACGGAGTCCGGCACGCCGAAGTAGGCGCGGAAGTACAGCGAAGCGGTGTCGAGCAGCATCAGTCGTCCGGTCACGCCACGCATCATGCCGTACGGCACTGACAGTCACCGTCTGTTCACGGCGCACGGGATACGGTCACCGTCTGTGAACTGGATCACCTTATGGTTTGCGTAGGTTGGACACGGGCAGGCGCCGCCCCGGAGTGATGCCGTTTGCCCATCAAAGAGTGGCGAAGTGAGCATCCTCGTTTTTTACTGTCAAAACGAGAGGTACGTGTGTCTTCCAGGCTTGAAGCCGAGCACCTGTACAAGGTGTTCGGAAGACGACCGGCCGACGCAGTGGAGAGACTGCGGCAGGGCGCCGGACGGGAGGAGCTGCGCGCCGACGGCACCACGGCCGCCGTGATCGACGCCTCCTTCACCGTGGAACCGGGCCAGATCTTCGTGGTCATGGGCCTGTCCGGATCCGGCAAGTCCACCCTGCTGCGCATGCTGAACGGCCTGTCGGAGCCGACCGCGGGAAGCGTCAGCTTCGACGGTCAGGATCTGACGTCGCTCTCCGACCGGGAGCTGCGCGAGGTGCGCTCGAAGAAGATCAGCATGGTCTTCCAGCACTTCGCTCTCTTCCCGCACCGCAGTGTCCGCGACAACGCGGCCTACGGCCTGAGCGTGCAGGGCGTGCCCCGCGCCGAGCGCGAGCGCCGCGCCGACGAGGCGCTCGCCCTGTGCGGCCTGGCCGGCTGGGAGGACTCCTGGCCCGACGAGCTGTCCGGCGGCATGCAGCAGCGCGTGGGCCTGGCCCGCGCGCTCGCCACCAACGCCGACCTGCTGCTGATGGACGAGTCCTTCAGCGCGCTCGACCCGCTGATCCGCCGCGACATGCAGGACCAGCTGCTCGAGCTGCAGAAGACCCTGAAGAAGACGATCGTGTTCATCACCCACGACCTCAACGAGGCCATGCGCCTGGGCGACCGCATCGCCGTCATGCGCGACGGGCGCATCGTCCAGATCGGCAGCGCGGAGGACATCCTCGTCCGCCCCGCCGACGACTACGTCGCCTCCTTCACCCAGGACGTCGACCGCTCCCGGGTGCTCACCGCGAGCGCGGTCATGGACACCGACGTGCGCGGCGACGAGGCCGACTGCGGCTGCGAGACCGCGACGCCCGACATGCCGTTCACCGAACTCTGCGCGCTGAGCGCCCGTCTGACGCACCCGGTGGCGGTCCTCGATGAAGATCGGAAACTCCTCGGTGTCGTACCGAGGGAACGCCTCGTCCGCTTCCTCGGTGACGAGGCCGGCGAGCCCACGCCGTGCGACACCCCCCGTGACGACCAGGGCGGGAAGGTGACCACCCATGCCTAGGCTTCCTCTCGGTGACTGGGTCGACACCGGTGTCAACTGGCTTGTCGCCCACGTGTCCTGGCTCTTCGACGCGATCCGCGCGGTCATGGAGGGCATGTACGACGCCGTCAACGCGGTGCTCGTCGCCCCTCAACCGCTGCTCCTGGCGGGCATCTTCGCGATCATCGCCTGGTGGCTGCGCGGCTTCCTCGGCGGTGTCCTCGCGTTCGCCGGATTCGCTCTGGTCGACTCGCTCGACCTGTGGGACCGGGCCATGTCGACCCTGGCCCTGGTGCTGGTCGCGACGGTGATCGCCCTGGTGATCTCCATTCCGCTCGGCATCTGGGCCGCCCGCTCCAAGACGGTCAGCGCGGTCGTGCGACCGGTCCTGGACCTGCTCCAGACCATGCCGTCGATGGTCCTGCTGATCCCAGCGATCCTCTTCTTCGGCCTGGGCACCGCCGCGGGCGTCGTCGCCACGCTGATCTTCGCGCTCGCGCCCGGCGTCCGCATGACCGAACTCGGCATCCGCCAGGTCGACGCCGAACTGGTCGAGGCCGCCGACGCGTTCGGCACCCCGCCCCGCTCCACCCTGCTGCGCGTGCAGCTGCCGCTCGCCCTGCCGACCATCATGGCGGGCGTCAACCAGGTCATCATGCTCGGCCTGTCGATGGTCGTCATCGCCGGCATGGTCGGCACCGGCGGCCTCGGCGGCGCCGTCAACGAGGCCATCGGCCAGCTCGACATCGGCTTCGGCTTCGAGGCGGGCGTCGGCATCGTCGTCCTCGCCATCTACCTGGACCGCATGACCAGCGCCCTCGGTACGCAGATCTCCCCGCTCGGCCGCCGGGCCGCGGCGAAGGCCCGCGCGGCCGGCCACGTCAAGCCCTGGAACTACCGCCCGCGTCCGGTCGTGGCGCTCGCCGGGGTGGCCGTCCTCGCGCTCATCGCCGGAGGCCTGGGTGTCTTCGGCCCCTCCTCCGGCCCCTCCCAGACCTCTGCCACCAACGTCGGCAAGGGCAAGGAGATCAAGATCGGCTACATCCCCTGGGACGAGGGCATCGCCTCCACCTTCCTCTGGAAGGAGCTGCTGGAGGAGCGCGGCTTCAAGGTGACCGCCACGCAGTACACCGCGGGCCCCCTCTACACCGGCATGGCCACCGGCCAGCTGGACTTCCAGACGGACTCCTGGCTGCCCACCACCCACGCCGAGTACTGGGCCAAGTACGGCAAGCAGCTCGACGACCTGGGCAAGTGGTACGGCCCCACGTCCCTGGAGCTCACCGTTCCGTCGTACGTCAAGAACGTGAACTCCCTGGCGGACCTCAAGAGCCACTCCTCCGAGTTCGGCGGCAAGATCATCGGCATCGAGCCGAGCGCCGGCATGATGGGCATGCTCAAGAGCAAGGTCCTCAAGGAGTACGGCCTCAAGGGCACGTACGACGTCGTCGACGGCTCGACCCCGGCCATGCTCGCCGAGCTCCAGCGGGACTACGCCAAGAAGCAGCCGGTCGTCGTCACGCTGTGGTCGCCGCACTGGGCGTACAGCGACTACAACCTGAAGAAGCTCAAGGACCCGAAGGGTGCCTGGGGCAAGGGCGACGGCGTGCACACCCTCGCCCGCAAGGGCTTCGCCGCCGACAACCCCCAGGTCGGCAAGTGGCTGAAGAACTTCTCCATGACGGAGAAGCAGCTCACCGGTCTCGAGGCCCAGATCCAGAAGTCCGGCAAGGGCAAGGAGCAGGACGCCGTCCGCACCTGGCTGAAGCAGCACCCGGGCATGGTCGACAAGTGGGCCCCGGTCGCGAACCAGGGGGCCAAGGGCAAGGCGGCCGGGTGACCTGACGGGCCCGGTACCGCCGCCCGAGGGGTGGGTTCCACGGCACGCGCGTGTGTGTGCGCCGTGAAGCCCACCCCTTGTGGTGTCTCCGGACACGCACGCGTGAGGCGCCTGGGCACGAAAAGAATCCGGCCAACCACGTACGGCTACGCCCTCGCCCAAGCTGTGTCCGGAAATCCGCTGGCAGTGCCCGAATGAGTGTCCTGGCAGTGCCCGGAAGTGAGGGAAGTGTCCGCCACCGGCCAGGGAGGCGGCCGGGAACATCGGCGGCCGCCCGCGCATTGAAACGAACAGGCCCGACCGCGCCTGATCCAGGGTCAGCGGCGGCGCCAGGACGTGGGCTCGTTCGCTGGCGCGATCCGTGAGGGTCGCCTTCACCCGGCGTGACGGGGATGTGACGGCCGCATGAAACGGTTTGCCGAACATGCGTAGGGTGCAGAGAACTCATCAGAGGAGTGCCCGGTACGCGAAGCCCGGGCGGCCGGTACGGCGGAGCGACGAGCGAAGGAGGGAGCCGGAGCGATGGGCGACCACAAAGAGCAGCAGCCCCTGCGGGTCGGCGCGGCCGTCCGGCGGCGGCGCCGTGCGCTGGAGCTCACCCTCGCCGTCGTGGCCGAGCGCAGTGGTCTGTCGGTCCCCTTCCTGAGCCAGATCGAGAACGACCGGGCGCGCCCCAGCAGGAGCTCCCTGGAGAAGGTCGCCGACGCCCTGCGCACCACGGCCGTCGAACTCCTCGCCGCCGCCGATCCGGCGTGCAGCGTCGACGTCGTCCGCGGCGACGCCACCGAGCCGGACTTCACCGCCCGCGTGCGCTCCCTGGTGCGCGGTCACCACCAGCTGCACGCCTCCGAGTTCACCGGCGACCACGACGCGGGCCGCGAGTTCCAGCACCGCAACGACGAGTTGATGTACGTCGCCGACGGTGCCGTGGAGATAGAGGCGGAGGGCCGCGCCTACCGTCTCGGACGCGGCGACACCCTCTACCTGACGGGCGGCGTGCGCCACCGCTGGCGGGCGACGGTCCCGGACACGCGCGTGATCGTCGTCGCCGTGGCCGAACACATCGAGGCGCTGCGCGACCGGTCGCGCTAGATCCGGGGGAGTTCCCGTGCGAGTCGTATCCCTCGTTCCGTCCCTCACCGAGGCGGTCGCCGTGTCCGTCCCCGGGGTACTGGCCGGCGCCACCGACTGGTGCGACCGTCCGGCCGACCTGGAGGTCACTCGCGTCGGCGGCACCAAGAACCCCAAGCTCGACCGGATCGTCGCCCTCGCCCCCGACCTGGTGATCGCCAACGAGGAGGAGAACCGCGCCCCCGACCTCGACGCGCTGCGGGCGGCGGGCATCGAGGTGCTGGTCACCGAGGTGCGGGAGGTCCCGCAGGCCTTCCCGGAGCTGGCCCGGGTGCTGTCGGCGTGCGGCGCGCGGGAGCGGCCGCGGTGGCTGGACGAGGCGGAGGCGGCATGGTCGTCCCCGCCCGTGCTCGCCGAGCGCGCGGCAGCGGTCGTCCCCATCTGGCGGCGCCCGTGGATGGTCCTCGGCCGGGACACCTTCGCGGGCGACGTCCTGGCCCGCCTCGGCGTGGACAACATCCATGCCGGTCACGCCGACCGCTACCCGCGCATCCCGCTCGACGAGCTGTGGGCCGCGGCCCCCGGCCTCGTCGTTTTCCCGGACGAGCCCTACCGCTTCACGGCCGACGACGGCCCGGAGGCCTTCCCCGGCCTGCCCTGCGCGCTCGTCAGCGGCCGGCATCTGACCTGGTACGGCCCCTCCCTCGCCGAGGCACCCCGGGTACTGACCGAGGCCCTGCGCGCAGCCCGCACATAAACCCGCACATAAGGTGGGCTTATGAGTGAGGCTAGTGAGTCGGAGGGGCGGCGGGCGGACCTCGCGCACCGCGTGCCGGATCTCGGCGCGCTGGAGCTGTTGCTGGCGGTGGCGCGGCTGGGCAGTCTCGGCGCGGCCGCGCGCGAGGTCGGCATCACCCAGCCGGCGGCCAGCAGCCGCATCCGCTCGATGGAACGCCAGCTCGGCGTGGCCCTGGTCGACCGCTCGCCGCGCGGTTCCCGGCTGACGGACGCCGGCGCGCTGGTCACGGACTGGGCGCGACGGGTGGTGGAGGCTGCTGAGGCCTTCGACGCGGGCGCGCAGGCGCTGCGGGACCGGCGGGACTCGCGGCTGCGGGTGGCGGCGAGCATGACGATCGCCGAGTATCTGCTGCCGGGCTGGCTGCTCGCCCTGCGTGCCGCCCGCCCGGACACGGCGGTGTCGCTGCTTGCCGGGAACTCGGCGGCGGTGGCCGAGCGCCTGCTCTCCGGCGAGGCCGACCTGGGCTTCGTGGAGGGCCTCACGGTCCCCGCGGGCCTGGACTCCGCGGTCGTCGCCCATGACCGCCTGATCGTCGTCACCGCACCCACGCACCCCTGGGCCCGCCGCCGGCGCCCGCTCACGGCGGACGAACTGGCGGCGACGCCCCTGATCCTGCGGGAGCGCGGCTCCGGCACCCGCCAGGTCCTGGACGCCGCGCTGGGCGGCCTGGCCCGCCCCCTGATCGAGCTCTCCTCCACCACCGCGGTCAAGTCCTCGGCCGTCGGCGGCGCCGGACCCGCGGTGCTGAGCGAACTGGCGGTGGGGGAGGAGCTCGGGATGCGCCGCCTGGTGAGCATCCCGCTGGCGGACATGACCCTGGCCAGAAAGCTGCGGGCGGTATGGCCCACGGGCCACCGCCCGACGGGCCCGGCACGGGAGTTGCTGTCGCTGACGCGGGGGTGAGTTCCCGTGCGGGCCGAGGGTGCCGGGGCAGTGGTGAGCGCCAGGCTCAGGACGCGGCCGCGACCAGCGCCCGCATCACTCGCAGGTCCTCACCCATCTCCGGATGCCACTGCACGCCGAGCACCCAGCCGGCGGCCGACGGGAGTTCGACGGCTTCCACCGTGCCGTCCGCCGCGTGGGCCGTGGGGACCAGGCCCTCGCCGAGCCGGTCCACCGCCTGGTGGTGATAGGTCGGTACGGAGGTCTCCTCCGGGGCGAGGGCGGCGTACCGCGTGCCCGGGACCGGCTTGACCGGGTGCTCGCCGTAGACCCCGACCACCTCGGCGTGCCCGTCGATGTGCTGGACCAGTGTGCCGCCGAGGGCCACGTTGAGCAGCTGCATGCCCCGGCAGATGCCCAGCAGCGGGACGCCCGCGGTCAACGCCGCGTCGATCAGGGCGAGTTCCCAGGTGTCGCGGGCCCGGGCGGGCGGTCCGGTACGGGGGTCGGGCTCGGCGCCGTAGCGCACCGGTTCGACGTCCGGGCCGCCGGCGATCACCAGGCCGTCGAGGCGCGTCACGGTCACCGCGGCGTGCCTGGGCTCGTCCGGCGGCAGCATCGCGGCCAGGCCGCCGGCCCGCTGGACCAGCCCCGGGTACGCGGCCGGCAGCAGCGCCGCCGCCATGTCCCACACGCCCCACCGCACGCTCGGCTCCAGATACGTGCTGACGCCGATCAGTGGTCTGCCCGTCATGCGGCCGCCCTCCCGCTGCCTCTAATGGACTGTCGCCATACCTTTGATTCACACTTTTGCGGAACGGCTCCGGCGGGGCAAGCCCCCGATCGGACAAGCCCCCGATCACGTCCGTCGAGTGTCAGGTCAGGAAGCCCCGCAGCAGCGCCGCCGACCCAGCGCAGTGCTCCCGCATCACCTCGCGCGCTCCGTCCGCGTCGCCCTCCAGCACCGCCTCGACCAGCGCGGTGTGCTGCCGCTGCGAGTGGTCGAGGTTGCGCACGAGCAGGGGGATGCAGTCCAGCAGATCGTTCACCGTCGCGCGCACCGCCGCGTACTGCGCGGTCAGGGTCGGCGAGCCGCACAGTTCGGCGAGGGTGAGGTGGAGCAGGGTGTCGTGGCGCCGGTACTCGGCCAGGGGCGCGTCGTGCGTGCGGGCCAACGCCGCGCGCAGCGTCTTCGTCTGCTCGCCGGTCAGCCCGTGCGAGGCGCACAGTCCCGCCGCGCCCACCTCCAGCACCTCCCGGAAGCGCAGCACGTCCTCGATGTCCACCTCGGCGATCCGGCGCCGCAGTTCGGCCTCGCCGCCCGCGTCCGTCCGCGGCAGGACGAACGTTCCGCCGTACCGCCCGCGCCGCGATTCCACCAGCCCCTGGTCCTGGAGCACCTTCAGCACCTCGCGCAGCGTCACCCGGCTGATCCCGAGCCGCTCCGCCAGTTCCCGCTCGGCCGGCAGCCGTTCGCCGCCCGGCACCAGGCCGAGGCGTACGACCTGCAGGATCTGCTCCAGCGCCTCCTCGAAGCCGTTGCCCGCCCGCACCGGCCGCAACACCGGGGCGAGCCGATCGGCGACCGGCCCCGGCCCTTCCGGACCCGTCTCCCGCGACATCCGGTCGCACCCCCTTCCCAAGCAATGGTTCTCAGCAATACCTTAGGGCTCCCGGCCCGGCCGAAACAGCGCGATGAAGCCGAAGGAGCTCTCCCGTGGCAGACCGCACCGCCCCGCTCGGAGTCGAGGAGCTGCACGCCCTCGTCGCGAGCGGTGAGATCGACACCGTCGTCCTGGCCTTCCCCGACATGCAGGGGCGGCTCCAGGGCAAGCGGTTCGCCGCACGCTTCTTCCTCGACGAGGTCCTGCGCCACGGCACCGAGGGCTGCAACTACCTCCTCGCTGTCGACGCCGAGATGAACACCGTCGACGGCTACGCCATGTCCTCCTGGGACCGCGGTTACGGCGACTTCGCCATGCACCCCGACCTGACCACCCTCCGCCGCGTCCCCTGGAACCCGGGCACGGCCCTGCTCATGGCGGACCTCGCCTGGGACGACGGTTCCCCGGTCGTCGCCGCGCCCCGCCAGATCCTGCGCCGCCAGCTGGAGCGGCTCGCCGAACTCGGCTACACGGCCCAGGTCGGCACGGAGCTCGAGTTCATCGTCTTCAAGGACACCTACGAGCAGGCCTGGGACGCGAACTACCGCGGACTCACCCCCGCCAACCAGTACAACATCGACTACTCCGTGCTCGGCACCGGCCGCATCGAGCCCCTGCTGCGCCGCATCCGCAACGAGATGGCCGCCGCCGGACTCACCGTCGAGTCGGCCAAGGGCGAGTGCAACCCCGGCCAGCACGAGATCGCCTTCCGCTACGACGAGGCCCTGGTCACCTGCGACCAGCACGCCGTCTACAAGACCGGCGCGAAGGACATCGCCGCCCAGGAGGGCGTCTCGCTCACCTTCATGGCCAAGTACAACGAGCGGGAGGGCAACTCCTGCCACATCCATCTCTCGCTCGCCGACGCCGACGGCGGCAACGCCATGGCCGGACAGGGGGAGGGCGGCATGTCGGACGTCATGCGCCACTTCCTCGCCGGTCAACTCGCGGCGCTGCGCGACTTCTCGCTCCTCTACGCCCCCCACATCAACTCCTACAAGCGGTTCCAGCCGGGCTCCTTCGCCCCGACCGCCGTCGCCTGGGGCTACGACAACCGCACCTGCGCCCTGCGCGTCGTCGGCCACGGCCGCTCCCTGCGCTTCGAGAACCGGCTGCCGGGCGGCGACGTCAACCCGCACCTCGCCGTCGCAGGGCTGGTGGCCGCCGGGCTCCACGGCATCGAGCAGCGGCTGGAGCTGCCCGACCCCTGCCCCGGCAACGCCTACACCGCCGGGTTCGAGCACGTTCCCACCACCCTGCGCGAGGCCGCCGAGCTCTGGGAGAACAGCCCCATCGCCAAGGCCGCCTTCGGCGACGAAGTGGTCGCGCACTACCGCAACATGGCGCGTGTCGAGCTGGAGGCGTTCGACGCCGCGGTCACCGACTGGGAGCTGCGCCGCTCCTTCGAACGCATGTGAGGTCCTTCTTGTCCCCCGAGCACGAGCCCCCCGAGTACGAGTCCCGCGCGCACGAGCTTCAGGTACTGAACCCCGCGACTGAAGAGGTCGTCGCCACCGTCCCGGCCGCCTCGGCGGCCGACGTGGACGCCGCCGTCGTACGCGCGACGCGGGCGCAGATCCGGTGGGCCGCCCTCGCGCCCGCCGACCGCGCCCGCCTGCTGCGCCGCTTCGCCGACGCCGTCGACGCCCATGTCGAGGAGCTCGCCCACCTGGAGGTCCGCGAGGCCGGCCACCTCCTGGGCAACGCCCGCTGGGAGGCCGGCAACGCCCGCGACCTCCTCCTCTACGCGGCCGGCGGCGCCGAACGCCTCCTCGGCAAGCAGATCCCCGTACCCGGCGGCTGGGACGTCACCTTCCAGGAGCCCCTCGGCGTGGTCGGCGTCATCGCTCCCTGGAACTTCCCCATGCCCATTGCCGCCTGGGGTTCCTTCCCGGCCCTCGCCGCGGGCAACGCGGTCGTCCTCAAGCCCGCCGAGACGACGCCCCTCACCGCCCTGCGCCTGGCCGAACTCGCCCTGGAGGCAGGGCTTCCCGAGCACCTCTTCCAGGTCCTGCCCGGCTACGGCCACATCACCGGACGCGCGCTCGTCGACCACCCCGACGTGGCGAAGATCGTGTTCACCGGCTCCACCCGAACCGGCCGCGAGGTCATGGAGCGCTGCGCCCGGCACATCAAGCCCGTCACCCTCGAACTCGGCGGCAAGAGCCCCAACATCGTCTTCGCCGACGCCGATCTGAAGGCCGCCGTCGACCCCTTCTCCTTCCTGGACAACTCCGGTCAGGACTGCTGCGCCCGCACCCGCATCCTCGTCCAGGAGACGGTGTACGACGAGGTCCGCGAGCTGCTCGCCGACGCGCTGTCCGCCGTGGTGGTGGGCGACCCGGCCGACGAGAAGACCCGGATGGGTCCGCTCGTCTCACGTCAACAGCTGGACCGCGTACGGTCGTTCGTGCCGGTGGACGCCCCCGCGCTGCGCGGCAGCGCCCCCGACGGGCCCGGCTTCTGGTTCGCGCCCACCGTCCTCACGGGGGAGCGGCCCGACTCCGCCGCGGCCCGCGAGGAGATCTTCGGCCCGGTCGCCGTCCTGCTGCCGTTCGCCGACGAGGCGGACGCGATCCGCCTCGCCAACGACACCCCGTACGGCCTCGCCGGCTCCCTGTGGACCCGTGACCTCGGCCGCGCCCTGCGCGTCTCCCGGGCCGTCCGCGCGGGCAACCTGTCCGTCAACTCCCACTCCGCCGTGCGCTACTGGACCCCGTTCGGAGGGTTCCAACAGTCCGGCGTCGGCCGCGAGCTGGGCCCGGACGCACTGACCGCCTTCACCGAGACCAAGAACGTCTTCATCAGCACGGAGGACCCCGCACAGTGACTGATCAGACCTCGGAAACCAGCTGCCGCCGCCTGGTCGGCCGTACAGCCGTCGTCACCGGAGCCGGCAGCGGCATCGGCCTCGCCACCGCCCGCCGGCTCGCCGCCGAGGGCGCCCACGTCGTCTGCGCCGACGTCGACGAGACGCGCGGCAAGGCCGCCGCGGAGGAAATCGGCGGGCTCTTCGTAAAGACGGACGTCACCGACCCCGAGCAGGTCGAGGCCCTGTTCAAGACCGCCTACGACACCTACGGCAGCGTCGACGTCGCCTTCAACAACGCCGGCATCTCCCCGCCCGACGACGACTCCATCCTGGAGACCGGCCTGGAGGCCTGGAAGCGCGTCCAGGAGGTCAACCTCACCTCCGTCTACCTGTGCTGCAAGGCCGCCATCCCCTACATGCGCCGGCAGGGCAAGGGCTCCATCATCAACACCGCGTCCTTCGTGGCGAGGATGGGCGCGGCCACGTCCCAGATCTCGTACACCGCCTCCAAGGGCGGCGTGCTGGCCATGTCCCGGGAACTGGGCGTGCAGTTCGCGCGGGAGGGGATCAGGGTCAACGCCCTGTGCCCCGGGCCGGTCAACACCCCGCTCCTGCAGGAGCTGTTCGCCAGGGACCCGGAGCGGGCGGCCCGCCGCCTGGTCCACATCCCGGTCGGCCGGTTCGCCGAGGCGGCGGAGATCGCCGCCGCCGTGGCCTTCCTCGCCAGCGACGACTCCTCCTTCGTGAACGCCACCGACTTCCTGGTGGACGGCGGAATCGCGGGCGCGTACGTCACGCCGTTGTAGCGGACACACCGACACGGTCCGGGGCGTAAGTAACTCCTTCTGGCCTGGACCCTGGCAGCGGCCGCCGCCCTGGCGGCCGCACCCACCGTTCCTCCAGCGGGCGTCGGGCGGGTCAGAGGAACGTGCGGCCTTCTCCCCGGTAGGTGGGCACCGTGGCCGTCACCGCCTCACCCTCGACCAGGTGCAGCTCGTCGAACCGCTCGCACAGCTCGCCGGCCTTCGCGTGCCGGAACCACACCTTGTCGCCGATCAGCAGATCGTCGGCGGGCGAGCCGAGCAGCGGCGTCTGCACCTCGCCGGGCCCCTCCTGGGGGTCGTACCGCAGCCCCTGAGGCAGATACGGCATCGGCAGCCGGTCGCGTCCGGCCGCGCCCGAGGCCGGATAGCCGCCGCCCAGCACGGTCACGACCCCCACCCCCGGCCGCCGTACGACGGGCAGGGCGAAGAGGGCGGCCGGGCGGCCGGTGAAGGACGTGTAGTTGTCGAAGAGGCGCGGCACGTACAGCCCCGACCCGGCCGCGATCTCGGTGACGGCGTCCTCGGCCGCCGTGTGCTGCACACTTCCCGTGCCGCCGCCGTTGACGAACTCCAGGCCGGGCACCACGGACCGGACGGCCCGCACCACGGCGGCCCGCCGCTCGGCCAGTTCGCGCCGGGCCGCCGCCTGCATCAGGCGGACGGCACGCGACCGCAGGGGCCGCCCGGCGACGGCGTCACCGACACCGGCGATGTGCCCCTCGTACGCCATGATCCCCACGAGCGCGAAACCCGGCCGCCGGGCCACCGTCCGCGCCAGATCGGCGGCCTGGCCGGGGGAGTGCAACGGCGAGCGCCGCGCACCCACCCGCAGCCGCCCGCCGAGCAGCTTCAGCGAGGTGTCCAACTCCAGGCAGACCCGCACCACTTCACGGCCGCCGTCGCGGGCCGCGTCGATCAGGTCGAGCTGGGCCGGGTCGTCGACCATGACGGTGACCGCGGAGGCGAGCTTGGGATCGGCGGCCAGCTCGGCGAATCCGGCCCGGTCGGCGGACGGATACGCGAGCAGGACGTCGTCGAAGCCGGAGCGGGCCAGCCACAGCGACTCGGTGAGAGTGAAGGACATCACGCCCCGGAAGCCGTCCCTGGCCAGAACGCGCTCCAGCAGGGCGCGGCAGCGCACGGACTTGCTGGCGACCCGGACCGGCTTCCCGCCCGCCCTGCGCACCAGATCGTCCGCGTTGGCGTCGAAGGCGTCCAGGTCCACGAGCGCGAGAGGTGCGTCCAGAGAGGCCGTGGCCCGGTCGTAACGGGCGCGGTCGGCGGCGCGCGCAGTCATGAACGAAGCCTGCCAGACGGGATTACCGCAGGGTAGAGGGATGTTCCGGGCAGATGCCGCGGGGGCGCCGACTGGTTCCCGTCGGCCCAGGAAGAAGCCGTAGAGTGACGCCACATACGGCGGTACGACGACGCCGGCCGGTGCACGCGCAAACGGGCCGGGCGCGGGCCGGGGCAAGAGGAAACGGGGGGTTGATGAGCACGGACGCGCGACACGCTCCCGTCTCTCCCTCTCCCAGCCCCGCCGTCCCACCGCCGAATTCGAGGACGTCCGCCTCCGCCGCGTCAGGGGGCGACGCCGACGCGAGTTCTCCCGCGTCCGGCTCCCGCACGGCGGCCGGGCCGCGCCCCGCCGATCCGCGACAGCCTCACACCCCGGCCCCCGACACGGGTTCCGCACCGCCCCCGCCGCCGGCCTCGGCACGCTTCCCGGACGCGCCCCCGACCACCGAAGGCGCCATCCCCGGTGAGCCGGCCGCCGACGCGACGCCGCCCCGCCCGGACGAGAAGCGTCCGGCCGTCGATCCCCGGACCGCCCTGGCCACCCCCGTCGAGCCGTCGTCGTCGGAGACGACCACACGCCTGCGCCCGGTGCCTCCGGAGACGACGCCCACGACGACGTGCGCGGCGGTCGGCACCGAGGCCGGGACCGGCCCGGGTCCGTCGGCCGTGCCGTCCAAGCCCGATGTCCCCCCGGCGTACGCGCCGCCCGGTGCCCTGCCCCCGGAGGTCCCGGCCGCGGCCCCGATCCCGGACCCGGCCCTCTCCTGGAGCGCGCCCACGGTGCCCGGCGGAGGCCGGCCCCTCGTCTCGTTCGCGCAGCCCGAGGGATACGGCGGCGCGGGTACGCGGCCCCGGCTGCCGAACCTGCGGCCGCGCACCCGCGTCGCCGTTGCCGCCGCCTGCGTCGTGCTCGGCCTCGGGCTCATCGGCGGTGCCGTGACCGGGAGTTGGATCACCGACGACTCCGGGAGCCCGGACGGCGGCAGCGGCTTCAGCGAGGCCGCCGGCCTGTGGCACGACGCGCCGGTCGACGCACTGTTCCCGCGCACCGTGGAGGGCAAGGGCGCGGGACCGGGCGGCGCCGACCGCACCTGGACGCGGATCGCCGTCGCGCACGACAGCGACTGCGCGACCGCCTTCGACCCGCTGCTGCGCAAGGCGCTCGCCCCCGTCGGCTGCCGGCGCCTCCTGCGAGCCACCTACACGGACGCCACCCAGAGCTACGTCACCACCGTCGGCCTCCTCTTCACCAAGGCCGACTCCGCCGCCATGTCCTCCCTGGCGGCCCGCTTCAAGGACCAGGGCCTGGACCGCCGTACCGACCTGATGCCCCGCCCGTACGCCGCGAAGGGCACCCTCGCCGAGGGCTTCGGCGAGGGGCAGCGGGCCAGCTGGACCGTGTCCGTCCTCACCGACGCCCCGGTCGTCGTCTTCGCCGTCTCCGGCTGGGCCGACGGCCGCGACGTCGACACCCCGCAGCCCGCGGCCGACGCCCTGCGGCCCGGTACCGCCACGGCCCCCGCCCAGGCCGGCCTCGGCCAGGAGGCGCAGGGCCTCGCCGACCGCGTCGAACGACGCCTGCGCAAGACCGTCAGCCCGGCCACGGAGCAGCCCTCATGAGGCGATCGACGCGCGGCCACCGCCGCATGGGTACGACCGGGACCGCGGCCCTGAGCCTGTTCCTCGCCGGTTCCCTCGTCCTCCTCCCGTCCACCACGGCGTACGCCGACGGCATACGGGCCAAGCAGTGGGCCCTGTCCGCGCTGCACACCCAGAACGCCTGGCGCACGACCAAGGGCAAGGGCGTCACCGTCGCCGTCCTGGACACCGGGGTCGAGGCCGACCATCCCGACCTGGCCGGCAACGTCCTGCCCGCCAAGGACCTGGTCGGCTTCGGCGCCCGGCGCGGCGACCGCAGCTGGGCCCGGCACGGCACCGCGATGGCCGGCATCATCGCCGGACACGGACACGGACCCGGCGACTCCGACGGCGTCATGGGCATCGCCCCCGAGGCCAGGATCCTCCCGGTCCGGGTGATCCTGGAGGACGGTGACGGGGCCCGCGGCAAGGCCCGCAACACCCGCGGCAACGCCCTCGCCGAGGGCATCCGCTGGGCCGCCGACCACGGCGCCGACGTCATCAACCTCTCCCTCGGCGACGACTCCGCCTCCGCGCACCCCGAGCCCAGCGAGGACGAGGCCGTCCAGTACGCCCTGAAGAAGGGCGTCGTCGTCGTGGCCTCCGCGGGCAACGGCGGCGACAAGGGCGACCACATCTCCTACCCGGCCGCCTACCCGGGCGTGATCGCCGCCACCGCCGTCGACCGCTACGGCACCCGCGCCTCCTTCTCCACCCGCCGCTGGTACGCCACCGTCAGCGCGCCCGGCGTCGACGTGGTGATCGCCGACCCCGACCACAAGTACTACGAGGGGTGGGGGACCAGCGCCGCCTCCGCCTTCGTCTCCGGCGCCGTCGCGCTCGTCAGGGCGGCCCACCCGGACCTCACCCCGGCCCAGATCAAGAAGCTCCTGGAGGACACCGCGCGCGACGCGCCGGACCACGGCCGCGACGACTCCCGGGGCTACGGCTTCATCGACCCCGCCGCCGCCCTGAAGGCGGCCGACGGCATCAAGCCGCAGCACCTCCACCCGGCCGCCTACGGCGAGAAGTACTTCGGCTCCGGACCCGACACGGCCGGAACCGTCTCCGACCCCTCCGTCTGGGCGGGGCCCCTCGCGGGCGGCCTCGGCGCCCTGCTCCTCGTCGCGGCCGTCGCCCTGTGGCGGGGCCGCCGCGACGGCCACGGGTGACCTACCCGGCCGGGCGCGCCGAGCCCGGGGCGAACACCGACACGGCGGCCCGCGCCGCCGCCTCGACCAGCGAGACGCCGTCCTCCAGCGAGGCGCTGCCGTTCGAGAGCACGGCCACCAGGTAGCCGGTGCCGTCCACCGTCACGCACCCGATGCTGTTGACGACCCACAGCCCGGTCGTGCTGCGCGGCAGCCAGCCGTTCTTCAGGGCCGACGCGCAGCCGTCGGCCGCGGCCGAGACGCCCCAGCGCTGGCCGGACTCGACGGCGCCCATCAGCTCCCGGACGTATTCCCGGGAGGCCGCTTCCAACCGCGAGTCGTCCCCGAACACGTGCTGGAGCAGGGTGAGTTGGTCGGCGGCCGTGGTCCGGGTCAGCCCCCACAGCCCGTCGCCGCCGGCCGTGGTCCGGGTGAGCCCGAGGCGCCGGTGCGCCGCGTCGAGGCCGGCCGCCCCGCCGATGACGTGCCACAGCGCCGTCGCGGAGGCGTTGTCGCTGCGCCCGATCATGTCCGTGGCGTATGTCTTCTCGGCCGCCGTGAGGCACCGGCCCGCGTCCTGTGTCTGGAGCAGCAGGGCCGCCAGGATGCCGACCTTGACGACGCTCGCCGTGTCGAAGGCGCCGTCGCCGTAGGCGGCGCCCGCGCCGGAGGCCAGGTCCCGCACCGCCGCCGAGACCCTCGCGCCCGACGGCACGGTCACCGACTCCATCGCCCTGCCCAGCAGCTCGTCCCGCTTCACTCTCGGCGCACCTCCCAGGGGCCGCACCGGTCCACCGGCGGCTCCCCTATAGGGTCGGTGACCGTGGCGAACAAGAACATCCCCGACTCCGGCTTCTCCGACGACGACGGCTCGGCCGACCCCCGGCTGAGCGCCGCGCTCGCCGCCTGGGCCGAGGACCGCACCGCCGTGGGCCACGTCCTGGAGGCGCTCAAGGGCGCCCGGCTGCTCGTCCCCGTGGTGGCCGTGCTGGGCGAGGTCGAGGAGGACGAGAACGGGCTGCGCCGCGAGAAGACCAGCGACATGGCCGTACCCACCCTGAAGGCCGGACCCCGCACCGCGCTGCCCGCCTTCACGTCCACCGAGTCGCTGGCCCGCTGGGATCCCGAGGCCCGCCCCGTCGCCGTACCCCTGCACCAGGCGCTGCAGGCCGCCGCGCACGAGAAGGCGGACACGGTCGTGCTGGACATGGCAGGGCCGGTGCCGTTCGAGCTCACCGGACCCGCGCTGCTGGCGCTCGCCGAGGGCCGTACGACGACCGACCCGCTCGCCGACCCGGCCGTCGTCGAAGCGGTGCGCGCCGCCGTGGCCGCCGAGCCGGCCGTGCTCCGTGCCCACCTCGGCCCCGGCCAGGCCGACGGCACGCTCGCCCTCGTCCTCGACCGGGCCGCCGCCCCCGCCGAGGCCGCCCGCGCCGTGGCGCAGCGCCTCGCGGCCGACGACACGCTGAGGGCCCGCCTGGTGCGCGGCCTCGACCTGGCACTGCTGCCGGCCGGGACCACGCCTCCGGGCGAGCCCTTGTACGTACGAGGCTGAGGCCGAGGATCTAGGGTCTCTCGTTTGGATCAGGCCGGGCTCGCGGGGTCTGGTGCGCACATCTGCGGCGTTGTCGTCGGTTGCCGACTCCCCCAAGCTCTCGGCTGCGCTCGAGCAGGGGGGGACCCCCATCGCGTCGACGCCCTCCTCCGCCTTGCAGCTGCACGCACCAGACCCCGCTCCCTGATCCGGCCTGATCCAAACGAAAGACCCTAGCCGTAGACCGGGCCCGTGTACTTCTCGCCCGGTCCCTGGCCCGGCTCGTCCGGGACGAGCGACGCCTCGCGGAACGCCAGCTGCAGCGACTTGAGGCCGTCGCGCAGCGGCGCCGCGTGGAACGAGCTGATCTCGGTCGTGCTCGCGTCCAGCAGACCGGCGAGCGAGGTGATTAGCTTGCGGGCCTCGTCCAGGTCCTTGTGCTTCTCGCCGTCCTCGGTCAGCCCCAGCTTCACGGCGGCGGCACTCATCAGGTTGACGGCGACGGTCACGATCACCTCGACGGCGGGGACCTCGGCGATGTCGCGGGTCATCTCGTCGTAGTCGGGCTGCTCGGGGGAGCCGGAGGGGGAGGTCTCACTCATGGTCCACACGATAGGCGCAGCGGGGGACACGCCCCCACCCGCCCCGCGTGCGCGCGGGGGCGGCCCCTCGGGTCACCCTCGGCCTCGATTGGCCGTGGACCTGGGATGCTGCTAGCCTTGTGGGACGACCGGCCGGACGCGTATGCCAAGCGGCGAGCGAGCCCGGCCCACAAGTGGAGGCTTCGAACTCCCACCTGGCTGCCCTTGGGGCGGCGGGTCACCGGTCAGACGGTCCCGTCCTGGCGACGGTGATCCGTCCGAAAGCGCGCCCCGCGATATTCGCGGCGGTGCTCCGGTAGTTCGAGGAGCCCCGCCTGTGATCGTCCGGGGCATTTTTCGTGCACCGGCGCGGTTAGGTCTAACGAATACAAGACGTTACGCGGCTGTCCGCCAGGCCGTCGCGTGGTGCTTACCGAGGAGGATCCATCAGCGCCGAGCCCCGCATCAACGACCGGATTCGCGTTCCCGAGGTGCGACTCGTCGGTCCCAGCGGCGAGCAGGTCGGCATTGTGCCGCTTGCCAAGGCCCTGGAGCTTGCGCAGGAGTACGACCTGGACCTGGTCGAGGTCGCGGCGAACGCCCGTCCGCCCGTGTGCAAGCTCATGGACTACGGGAAGTTCAAGTACGAGTCGGCCATGAAGGCCCGTGAGGCGCGCAAGAACCAGGCGCACACGGTCATCAAGGAGATGAAGCTCCGGCCGAAGATCGACCCGCACGACTATGACACCAAGAAGGGTCACGTCGTCCGGTTCCTCAAGCAGGGCGACAAGGTCAAGATCACGATCATGTTCCGTGGTCGCGAGCAGTCCCGTCCCGAGCTGGGCTACCGACTGCTGCAGCGCCTGGCGGAGGACGTCCAGGACCTCGGGTTCGTCGAGTCGAACCCGAAGCAGGACGGTCGCAACATGATCATGGTCCTCGGTCCGCACAAGAAGAAGACCGAGGCGATGGCCGAGGCCCGTCAGGCGCAGGAGGCCCGCAAGGCGGAGGCGAAGGCCAACCCCGGCCGCTCGCAGAACGCCGCGGGCACCGAGGACGCTGCGGAGACCGAGGTCGCCGAGGCCCCTGCCGAGGCTTCCGCCGAGGCGTGATCCCGGGGGACGCGAGTCCCCAGGATGTAACCGATACAAGAGCGACGCTCCACCGTGCCCGGTTTCGCGACCGGGCACAGGAGCGCCACCGACGAGGAGAGAACGGCGCTATGCCGAAGAACAAGTCGCACAGCGGTGCCAGCAAGCGCTTCAAGGTCACCGGCTCCGGCAAGGTGCTCCGTGAGCGCGCCGGCAAGCGCCACCTGCTCGAGCACAAGTCGTCCCGCGTGACGCGTCGCCTCACCGGCAACGCCGAGATGGCCCCGGGCGACGCCGCGAAGATCAAGAAGCTTCTCGGCAAGTGACGTGAGCGGCGCTCACACCGAGCGCCGTACGTCTTGACCGGGACCCAATCATTTCCGGGTCGTGTGAGTCTGAGTCCACTCCACGGCCCCGCTACAAGGAGTTAAAAAAGTGGCACGCGTCAAGCGGGCAGTCAACGCCCACAAGAAGCGCCGGGCGATCCTCGAGCAGGCCTCCGGCTACCGCGGTCAGCGTTCGCGCCTGTACCGCAAGGCCAAGGAGCAGGTCACCCACTCGCTGGTCTACAACTACAACGACCGCAAGAAGCGCAAGGGCGACTTCCGTCAGCTGTGGATCCAGCGCATCAACGCCGCTGCCCGCGCCAACGGCATCACCTACAACCGCTTCATCCAGGGTCTGAAGGCCGCGAACATCGAGGTCGACCGCAAGATCCTGGCTGAGCTGGCCGTCAACGACGCCGGCGCGTTCGCCGCGCTGGTCGAGGCCGCGCAGAAGGCGCTGCCGGCGGACGTCAACGCGCCCAAGGCTGCGTGACGCTGCGCCGGCTCCAGGCCGACGTGACTGTACGGACCCGTGGGCTTCGGCCCGCGGGTCCGTTCTGTTGTGTGGTGCAGCGATGTCTGCCACCGTCGAAATCCACCGTCGTGGCTGATCGCCGCCGTGACGGGACAAAGCTGAGGTGACTTTTGATGGCCCCCGCCACCCCCGAGCTGATCTCTCCCCGCTCCGCGCGCGTGAGCGCCGCGCGTCGGCTCGCCAAGCGGAACTTCCGGGGGAAGGAGCGGCTGTTCCTCGCGGAGGGGCCGCAGGCCGTGCGGGAGGCGGCCGCGCACCGGGTCGACGGCGTGTCCACCCTCGTCGAGCTGTTCGCCACCGTCGAGGCCGCCGAGCGGTACGCCGACATCGTGGGGGAGGCCCGCGGCGCGGGCGCCCGGGTGCATCTGGCCTCCGAAGAGGTCGTCGCCGACATCTCCACCACCGTCACGCCCCAGGGGCTCGTCGGGGTGTGCCGGTTCCTCGACACCCCCTTCGAGGACATCCTCGCCGCCCGGCCGAAGCTCGTCGCCGTCCTGGCGAACGTCCGCGACCCCGGCAACGCCGGCACCGTCCTGCGCTGCGCCGACGCCGCCGGAGCCGACGCGGTCGTCCTCACCGACGCCTCCGTCGACCTCTACAACCCCAAGGCCGTACGCGCCTCCGTCGGCTCCCACTTCCATCTGCCGGTCGCCGTCGGCGTCCCCGTCGATCGGGCCGTCGAGGGCCTGAAGGCCGCCGGTGTGCGCATCCTCGCCGCCGACGGGTGCGGCACGGACGACCTCGACGACGAGCTCGACAAGGGCACCATGGGCGGGCCGACGGCCTGGGTGTTCGGGAACGAGGCCTGGGGGCTCCCGGAGGAGACCCGTGCGCTGACGGACGCCGTCGTGCGCGTCCCCATCCACGGCAGGGCCGAGAGCCTGAACCTCGCCACCGCGGCCGCCGTATGCCTCTACGCGTCGGCCCGTGCACAGCGTGCCTCCGGAGGGTGCCGCTCTGTCACCAAGAGCTAGTAGGGTGACCAGCTCGGGACCCCGGTGACTGAAGGGTGGGGTACGGGGATGAGCGTGGGCACGAGCGGTGCGCCGGAAGGGCGAGGCGTGCGGTGCGTACCCGCGCCCCGGCACGGTGATCCCGCCGGACTCGGCATCGACCCCGACGAGCTGCCCGACGGTCTGGTCGTCGCGGACGAGCACGGCCGCGTCGTCTGCTTCAACGCGGCGGCCGCCCGCATCACCGCCCTGTCCCCCGACGACGCCCTCGGTCTGCGCCTGGAGAAGGCCCTGCCGCTGGAGGACCTGGAGGGGCGGCGCTGGTGGCAGCTCACCGATCCCTACGGCGGCCTCGCCATCCGGGTGCGCCAGCCCGAGCGCAACCTGCTGCTGCCCGGCGGCCGCGAGGTCCTCGTCTCGGCGCGATACGTCCGCAGCGAGCCCACCGGGCCCGTCCGGCGCGTCGTCGTCTGCCTGCGCGACACCGAGGCCCGCCGCCGCACCGAGCGCAGTCACGCCGAGCTGATCGCCACCGTCGCCCACGAGCTGCGCTCGCCGCTCACCTCCGTCAAGGGGTTCACGGCCACGCTGCTCGCCAAATGGGAACGGTTCACCGACGACCAGAAGCAGCTCATGCTGGAGACCGTCGACGCCGACGCGGGCCGCGTCACCCGGCTCATCGCCGAACTGCTCGACATCTCCCGGATCGACTCGGGCCGGCTCGAGGTGCGCCGCCAGCCCGTCGACATGGGCGCGGCCGTCGGCCGGCACATCCAGGCGTACGTCGCCGCGGGGCAGCCCGCCGACCGTTTCCTGCTGCGCATCGAGCAACCGCTGCCCGCCCTGTGGGCCGATCCCGACAAGGTCGACCAGGTACTCAGCAACCTGCTGGAAAATGCCGTGCGGCACGGCGAGGGAACGGTCACCATTGACATCACGCCCTCGGCGTCCCCCCGCGAGGGAGAGGACACCGGCACGTCGGTCACGGTGAGCGACGAGGGGCCCGGCATCCCGGAGGAGTCCATGAACCGCGTCTTCACCCGCTTCTGGCGGGGCAGCAAGCGCGGCGGCACGGGGCTCGGGCTCTATATCGTCAAGGGCATCGTCGAGGCCCACGGCGGCACCATCACGGTCGGCCGCGCGGCCGACGGCGGCGCCGAGTTCCGATTTACGTTGCCCGTGAGCGTGCCCGCCTTCATGGCGTGAGCAGCCCGCGGGCGCATTCGCAATCTCCAACCCCGTTAGACTCGGCCTTTGGCACCTTTGTGTCCCACTGACGCCAGACGGACCACAAGGATTGGTCCACGAGCCGGTGACGGGGACCATCAGCCAGCCAATCGGAAGCACGGGAAGAGATGTCGGCACCTAATAAGTCGTACGACCCAGTCGAGGTCGAGGCGTTGAAACCGGAAGAGATCGAGCGCATGCGGGACGAGGCGCTCGCCGCCTTCGCCGCCGCGGACTCCCTCGACGCGCTCCACGAGGCCAAGGTCGCCCACACCGGCCCCGCCTCCTCGCTGGCGCTCGCCAACCGCGAGATCGGCGCCCTGCCCCCGCACGCCAAGGCCGAGGCCGGCAAGCGCGTCGGCATGGCCCGCGGCGCCGTGAACAAGGGCCTGGCCGCGCGCCAGGCCGAGCTGGAGGCCGAGCGCGACGCCCGCGTCCTGGTCGAGGAGGGGGTGGACGTCACGCTGCCGTACGACCGCGTACCGGCCGGCGCCCGCCACCCGCTCACCACGCTCTCGGATCGCATCGAGGACATCTTCGTGGCCATGGGCTACGAGGTCGCCGAGGGCCCGCAGGTCGAGGCCGAGTGGTTCAACTTCGACGCGCTCAACATCGGCCCGGACCACCCGGCCCGCGGCGAGGCGGACACGTTCTTCGTGCAGGGCCCGAAGGGCGGCACCGAGTCCGGCGCCGTGCTGCGCACGCACACCTCGCCCGTGCAGATCCGCTCCCTGCTGGAGCGCGAGCTGCCGGTCTACGTGATCTGCCCCGGCCGCGTGTACCGCACCGACGAGCTGGACGCGACCCACACGCCCGTCTTCAACCAGGTCGAGCTGCTCGCCGTCGACGAGGGCCTCACCATGGCCGACCTCAAGGGCACCCTGGACCACATGGTCCAGTCGCTGTTCGGCGAGGGCATGAAGACCCGGCTGCGGCCGAACTTCTTCCCGTTCACCGAGCCGTCGGCCGAGATGGACATGCTCTGCTACGTCTGCAAGGGCGAGTCCGTCGGCAACCCCGACCGGCCCTGCCGCACCTGCTCGTCCGAGGGCTGGATCGAGCTCGGCGGCTGCGGCATGGTCAACCCGCGGGTGCTCACCGCGTGCGGCGTCGACCCCGAGAAGTACAGCGGATTCGCCTTCGGGTTCGGCATCGAGCGGATGCTGATGTTCCGCCACAACGTCGAAGACATGCGAGACATGGTCGAGGGTGACGTCCGGTTCACCCGGCCGTTCGGGATGGAGATCTGATGCGGGTCCCGCTTTCTTGGCTGCGGGAGTACGTCGACCTGCCGGCGACCGAAACCGGCCGTGACGTCCAGGCCAAGCTCATTTCGGCCGGCCTGGAGGTCGAGACCGTCGAGCAGCTCGGCGCCGACCTCAAGGGCCCGCTCGTCGTCGGCCAGGTGCTGACCATCGAGGAGCTGGAGGGCTTCAAGAAGCCGATCCGCTTCTGCACCGTCGACGTCGGCACCGCCAACGGCACCGGTGAGCCCCAGGAGATCGTCTGCGGCGCCCGCAACTTCGCGGTCGGCGACAAGGTCGTCGTGGTCCTGCCCGGCGCCGAGCTGCCCGGCGGCTTCTCGATCGCCGCCCGGAAGACCTACGGCAAGACGTCCCACGGCATGATCTGCTCCGGCGACGAGCTGGGCATGGGCGAAGACGGCAGCCACGGCATCATCGTGCTGCCGCCGGAGACCGAGGTCGGCCGCGACGCCATCGAGCTCCTCGAACTCGTCGACGAGGTCCTGGACATCGCCGTCACCGCCAACCGCGGCGACTGCCTGTCCATCCGCGGCGTCGCCCGCGAGGCCGCCATCGCCTACGGCCTGCCGCTGCGCGACCCGGCCCTGATCGACGTACCGGCCCCGAACGCGTTCGGCTACCCGGTTGAGGTCTCCGACCCCGTGGGCTGCGACCGCTTCACCGCCCGTACGGTCACCGGTCTGAGCCCCGAGGCGCGCTCCCCGATCTGGCTGCAGCGCCGCCTGCAGAAGGTCGGCATGCGCCCGATCTCGCTCGCCGTCGACATCACCAACTACGTGATGATGGAGCTCGGCCAACCGCTGCACGCCTACGACCGGAACCTGGTCCAGGGCACCATCGGCGTGCGCCGCGCCCAGGAGGGCGAGAAGCTCGTCACCCTCGACGGCGTCGAGCGCAAGCTGCACGCCGAGGACCTGGTGATCACCGACGAGCGCGGCCCGATCGGCCTCGCCGGCGTCATGGGCGGCGCCAACACCGAGATCGCCGACCACGACGACGTCGAGAACGCGACCACCGACGTGGTCATCGAGGCCGCCCACTTCGACCAGGTCGCGATCGCGCGCACGGCCCGCCGCCACAAGCTGTCCTCCGAGGCCTCGCGCCGCTTCGAGCGCGGCGTCGACCCGGAGGCGGCCGCCGCCGCGGCCCAGCGCACCGCCGACCTGCTGGTGCTGCTCGCGGGCGGCACCGCCGAGGCCGGTGTCACCGAGGTCGTCACGCCGTCCGGTCCGCACACCATCGCCATCCCGGCGAACCAGCCCGACAAGGTCGCGGGCGTCGACTACGGCCGCGAGACCGTCGTACGGCGTCTGCAGGAGATCGGCTGCGACGTGTACGGGCAGGACGAGCTGATCGTCACCGTGCCGTCCTGGCGGCCCGACCTCGTCGAGCCGAACGACCTGGCCGAAGAGGTCATCCGCCTGGAGGGCTACGAGAACCTGCCCTCGACGCTGCCCAAGCTGCCGTCGGGCCGCGGCCTCACCCACCGCCAGCGGCTGCACCGCCGCGTCGGCCGGGCCCTGGCCGGCGCCGGGTACGTCGAGTCGCCGAACTACCCGTTCGTCAGCGAGCAGGTCTTCGACCAGCTCGGCCTGGAGGCCGACGACCCGGCCCGCCGCGTCGTCCGGCTGACCAACCCGCTCAACGACGAGGAGCCCGCGCTCCGCACGTCGCTGCTGCCGGGTCTGCTCGGCGCGCTGCGCCGCAACGACGGCCGCGGCTCGCACGACCTGGCCCTCTTCGAGACCGGCCTGGTCTTCCAGCCGCGCGAGGAGCAGCGCGTCGCCGGGCACCTGCCCGTCGACCGCCGCCCCACCGACGAGGAGATCGCCGCGCTCAACGCCGCGCTGCCCGAGCAGCCGCGCCACGTCGCCGTCGCCCTCGCGGGCGCCCGCGAGCAGGCCGGCTGGTGGGGCAAGGGCCGTCCGGCCGACTGGGCCGACGCGATCGAGGCCGCGCGCACGGTGGCTCATGAGGCCGGCGTCGAGCTGGTCGTGCGGTCCGGCCAGTACGGGCCGTGGCACCCGGGCCGGTGCGCCGAGCTCGCGGTCGTCGCCGACGGCACCGAGCGGGTCGTGGGCCACGCGGGCGAACTGCACCCGCGCGTCCTGAAGGCCCTGGGCCTGCCCGCGCGCACCTGCGCGATGGAGCTGGACCTCGACGCCGTGGAGCGGGCCGGCGACGGCCCCCCGCAGGCGCCGAGCATCTCCACCTTCCCGGTCGCCACGCAGGACGTCGCCCTGGTCGTGGACCAGTCGGTCCCGCAGGCGGACGTCGAGGCGGCTCTGCGCGAGGGCGCCGGTGAACTCCTCGAGTCCATCCGGCTGTTCGACGTGTACGAGAACGCCGCGCAGCTCGGCGAGGGCAAGAAGTCGCTGGCGTACGCGCTGCGCTTCCGGGCGGGCGACCGGACGCTGACCGTGGACGAGGCTTCCGCGGCTCGGGACGCGGCGGTCGCCCTCGCGGGGGAGCGTACGGGAGCGGTGCTTCGGGGCTAGTACCCCGCGCCCCTTCAGCGCGTTGCCCCTGCCGCTAGCTGCATAAATGCGGTGTCTCTGAGGCAGCCTCACTCGTTCGAGTGGGAACTGTCGGCGGTCCGGCCCTTGCCGGGTCAGGGCGTCGACAGAATCGGACCGGCCTTTCGGGGCCGGTCCGATTGCTGTGTCAGGGCTTCCATGGGGGCATCGGCCTGATCCACATCAAGGCGCGGGCACCCCCCCCGACGGCGAGCCCCGGGCACGTCACGCGCGCGCACCCTGGGACTGTCCACCGCGTGGGGCGGTATGGCGGTCGCCTACAAGCTGGGCTGCCCGCTCGCCCAGCAGAACGGGCTCGGCGCGCGCATCGTGACCAGCGCCGTGTTCCTCGCCGTCGGCACCGGGCTGATGGTCCACGTCCGGCGGTCCCTGCTGCAGGAGCTGAGGCAGGCCCGCCGGGTCGCAGGCGCCGCGCAGAACGCCCTCCTGCGGCCCCTGTCCCCGCGCCTCGACGGCCTCGACGTCGCCGCGGCCCAGCTCTCCGCCGACCCTGGCGCGGCCATCGGCGGTGACCTGTACGAGGCGATAGCCACCGAGCACGGCGTACGGGTCGTGATGGGCGACGTGCGCGGCCACGGGCTGGCCGCCGTCGCCACCGCGGCCGCCGTCCTCGGCAGCTTCCGCGAGGCCGTCCACGACGAGCCCGACCTCGGCGCCGTACTGCGCCGACTGGATCGCGCACTCGGCCGCCACCTGCGCGAACGGGCCCGCGCCGAACATCCTTCCAGCGCCCCGGACAGGCCGGTCGCCGAGGAGTTCGTCACCGTACTGCTCCTGGAGATCCGCCGCGACGGCCGGCTCCGCGCCCTCAACTGCGGCCATCCGTGGCCGTATCTGCTCAGCGGCCCCCGCGTCGACCCCCTCAGCAACGCCGAACCGTTCCTAGAGACTGAGCCCGTTCCCGCTGCCGGCCGACCTCGCCGCCGTACGCTGCGGCCACCTGCTGCCCGGCGAGTCCCTGGTCCTGTTCACGGACGGCGCGGAGGACGCGCGGGACGCGCGCGGTGAGTTCTTCTCCCTCCCGACCGTCCTGGCCGAGGCGAACCACGATCCCCAGACGATCCTGGGTACGGTCCTCACAGCTCTGCTCCACCACACGGGAGGCAGTCCGACCGATGACATCGCCCTCCTGGTCCTGTGCAACGAACGCCGGCACCGGCCGACCTCAGGGGCGCGGGGAACTGCGCGACCAGCCACAGTGAACCCGCAGCCGACACCACACCGATAGCACCCACCCCCCTTGGTCGCCCGGCCGAAGCCGACGGCCAGGCCACCGCACTTGTTCGAGGGGGAGCCGGTGGCCCGGCCGGCCTCTGACGAGGCATTTCAGTCAACCGAGTGGGGCCTCCCCGCAACAGCGCGCGCACGGCCCGGATGCACGTACTTCGTTCACACCCCGTGTGAAGGCGGACCCATTAATCTGACGGCACCGACGGCACCCATGCCACCCGGGGGCATTCCATGCAGCCCAACACTCTGCTCGACGCGATCCTGGACGAGGCCGGCATCTCGCACGCCGGACTCGCCGCCCACGTCAACCAGGCGGGCCGGGCACGAGGTCTCGCGCTCCGCTACGAACACACCGCCGTGGCACGCTGGTTGAAGGGCCAGCGGCCCCGCGGCCAGGTACCCGACCTGATCTGCGACGTGCTCGCCACCCGCCTGCAGCGGCCCGTCACGCTCGACGACATCGGGCTCGGTGTGCCCGGCGAGCCCTCCGCCCCGCACAGCACCTCGCTGTCCGGCTTCGTCGAGCGGGCCACCGCCCTGTGGCGCTCCGACGAACAGCAGCGCCCGCACATACTGGGAGCGCCCGCCGTCACCGGCACGCCCGCCGTGATGCCGGTGTGGGAGTGGGAGAACCCGCCCGAGGACGTGGACGTCTCCCGCGGCGGCCACCACCGGGTCACCCCGTCCGACCTGGAGATGCTGCGCGCCGCCCGCACCCACTACGAGCAGATGTACCGCAAGGCCGGCGGCATCGCGACCCGCACCCGCATCGTCGGCTTCCTCAACGCCGAAGCGGCCCCGCTGCTGCGCGGCAGCTACACCGACGAGACGGGCCGCCAACTGCACAGGGCCACGGGCGGGTTGGTGGCGATCGCCGGCATCTGCGCGTACGACTCCGACGCGCACGGCCTCGCCCAGCGCTACTTCCACCAGGCGCTCCGGCTCGCGAAGGCCAGCGGTGACCGGGGACTCGGGGCGTACGTGATCGCGCTGCTGGTCAACCAGGTGCTGTTCATGAAGGAGTACCGCCAGGCCGTCGCCTTCGCGGAGGCCGCGCTGCGTGCCGCCGGCAAGCACATCACCCCCGCCCTCGGCTCGGACCTGTACGCGATGCAGGCCAAGGCGTACGCGCACCTGGGCGACGGCACGAGCGCCCTGTCCTGCATCCGGCGTGCCGAGACCGCCGCCGAACGTATCCGGCGCGGCCACGAACCCGATGAGACCGGCTATGTCCAGCCGGGACTGGTCAACGTCCAGGTGGCCGAGGCGCTGCTCAGCCTGGGCGAGCTCGCGGCGGCGCGGGAGCATGCCGCAGCCGCCGTGGACAACCCGGCCCACGACCGGGGCCGCGTGCACCGGCTCGCCATGCTCAGCACGATCGAACTCCGCCAGGGCAACGCCGACAATGCGGTGGCCACGGCGGTGCAGATGGCCGAGCAGGCACGGGGAATGGAGTCCCAGCGGTTGCGCGACCGACTGCGCGCGGTGCGCGAACACCTGGTACGCAACGGTTGTGCCGGCACTGCCGAGGCCGCGGAACTCATCGACGGGGCACTGCGCGTACCGCTGTAGATCCGGGGTACGCGGTAGGCCTTGAGCGGTCGCTGCTGCGATATTGCCACTTACTCGGCGGAAGGTGGCAGAACCGTGCAGTGGACGAAACAGAACGAACAAACTGTGTATGAAAACCGCTGGTTCAGCGTCAATCTGGCGGATGTCGAGTTGCCGGACGGCCGGCATCTCGACCATTTCCTGATACGGCTGCGGCCCGTCGCGGTGGCCACGGTGGTCAACGAGGCGAACGAGGTCCTCCTGCTGTGGCGGCACCGCTTCATCACGGACAGCTGGGGCTGGGAACTGGCCGCGGGCGTCGTGGAGGACGGCGAGGACATCGTGTGCGCGGCCGCCAGGGAACTCGAGGAGGAGACCGGCTGGCGGCCGGGACCCCTGCACCATCTCATGAGCGTGGAGCCGTCCAACGGCCTCACCGACGCCCGGCACCACATCTACTGGGCCGACGAGGGTGAGTACGTCGGACATCCCGTGGACGACTTCGAATCGGACCGCCGGGAATGGGTCCCCCTCAAGCTCGTCCCCGACATGATCGCCCGTGGGGAGGTTCCGGCCGCCAACATGGCGGCTGCGTTACTCCTGCTGCACCACCTCAGGCTCGCCGACGGTTAGTGGGCCAGTGCCTGCCAGATCGTCACGACGAGTGCTCCCAGAGTCGTGAGCGCGGCGATCGAGGGCAGTGGCCAGCGTGTGTGTTCCAGCGAGACCATGCGGGAGTTCAGCGCGTCCAGTTCCTTCGCGGTCTCTTCGGTGCGGTGGCTGAGCAGGGCCAGGCCGCCCTCGACACGCGCGTACGCGACGTCGAGTCGGCGGCGTAACTCTGCGAGTTCTCCGTGAACCACGGGATGCTCCGGGTCGACGGTCACGGGTCCACTCCTTTCCGTAGTCGGATGGGACGGTCCGCATCCCTTTCATACGCATCAGGAGTCAACTCGCCTGGTGGACGCCTGGGGAGCGTGTGCGACGGGCATATGCGTGCCCGGCGCGCACACGGTGTGTGAAACAGATGGGCCCGGCACCGAAATTGGTGCCGGGCCCACGGGCGTAGCGGAGGGTAGTCAGCGTGCCGTCACGGGCGGAAAGCCGTCAGCGGAGAGCCGTCAGGCAAGAACCGTCAGTAGGTGTAGAAGCCCGATCCGGACTTGCGGCCGAGCCGGCCCGCCTCGACCATGCGCGCGAGCAGCGGGGGAGCGGCGTACAGCGGCTCCTTGTACTCCTCGTACATCGAGTTGGCGATGGAGGCCACGGTGTCCAGGCCGATCAGGTCGGCCAGCTTCAGCGGGCCCATCGGGTGGGCGCAGCCCATCTCCATGCCGTTGTCGATGTCCTCGCGGCTCGCGGTGCCGGACTCGAACATGCGGATCGCCGACAGCAGGTAGGGCACGAGCAGCGCGTTGACCACGAACCCGGAGCGGTCCTGGGCGCGGATGGCGTGCTTGCCGAGGATCTTCTCGGCGAAGAGCTGGGCGCGGCCGAGCGTGCCCTCGGACGTGGTGAGGGCCGGGATCAGCTCGACCAGCTGCTGCACCGGGGCCGGGTTGAAGAAGTGGATGCCGACGACGTGGTCCGGGCGCGAGGTGGCGACCGCGAGCTTCACCAGCGGGATGGAGGAGGTGTTGGAGGCAAGGATCGCGTCCGGCCGGGTCACCACCTGGTCGAGCACCTGGAAGATCTGCGTCTTCACCGCCTCGCTCTCGACGACGGCCTCGATCACCAGGTCGCGGTCCGCGAACTCGCCGAGGTCGGTGGTGAAGCTCAGCCGCGCCTGCGCGTCGTCCCGCTCCTCCTCGGAGATCTTGCCGCGCTCGGCCGCCTTGGCCAGGGAGTTGTACAGCCGGGTCCGGCCGATCTCCAGGGCCTCGCCGGTGGTCTCCGCGACTCTCACGTCCAGACCGGCGCGGGCGCACACCTCGGCGATGCCCGCTCCCATCTGGCCGCAGCCCACGACTCCGACGCGCGCAATATCCGAGCTACCCGTCACATCGTTCCCTTCGCTGTTCTCCTGCTGGCGGCAGGGCGCCTCCGGGTGCGCCTGCTCCGACCGTGCACGTTACCCCCAAGTATCGATGATCGATCGTGTGGGTGGGAGCATCCTTGGGTGCGGGACACGGTCCGTGAGGGTGCGGATCCGGAACGTATGGGGGTGCATGGATGGGACGAGTATCACGCCGGGCGTTGGTGATGGCCGCGCTGTCGACGCTGGCGCTGCCGCAGGGTGCGGCAGCCGCACCGCGGCTACGCGACGCCACCGGGAGGGCAGGCGCACCGTGGTGGCGCGCGGCCACCGAGATGCGGGGGATGTGGCTCGCGACGGTCGCCAACCGCGACTGGCCCTCGCGCTCGGGCCTGAGCGCGGCCCAGCAGCGCAAGGAGCTGATCGCCCACCTCGACCGGGCGGTCCGGGACCGGCTCAACACCGTGATCTTTCAGGTGCGGCCCACGGCGGACGCGCTGTGGCCCTCGCCGTACGAGCCCTGGTCGCAGTACCTCACCGGCACCCAGGGCAAGGCGCCCGGCTGGGACCCGCTGGGCACGGCCGTGACGGAGGCCCACGCACGGGGACTCCAGCTGCACGCCTGGTTCAACCCCTACCGCGTCTCCAACGACACCGACCTCACGAAGCTCGTCGCCTCCCACCCCGCCCGCAAGCATCCGGACTGGGTGGTGCGCTACGGCGGCAAGCTCTACTACAACCCGGGCCTGCCGGAGGTCCGCGCCTTCGTCCAGGACGCGATGCTCGACGCCGTGGAGCGCTACCCCGTCGACGCAGTCCACTTCGACGACTACTTCTACCCGTATCCGTTCGCCGGCCAGAGCTTCGACGACGACGCCGCGTTCGACCGGTACGGCGGCGACTTCGCGAACCGCGCGGCCTGGCGCCGTCACAACATCGACAGCCTGGTGCAGGAGGTCGCCGCCCGCGTCAAGAAGACCCGGCCCGGCACCCAGTTCGGGATCAGCCCGTTCGGGGTCTGGCGCAACCTCGCGAGCGACCCCCTCGGCTCGGACACCCGGGCGGGCGTGCAGACGTACGACGATCTGCACGCGGACACCCGTAAGTGGGTCCGCGAGCACTGGATCGACTACATCGTCCCGCAGGTGTACTGGCACATCGGCTACGACCTCGCCGACTACGCCAAGCTGGTGCGCTGGTGGTCGCAGACGGCGAAGGGCACACCGACCCGGTTGTACGTGGGTGAGGCGCTGTACAAGGCGGGCGCGGCGGGACAGCCCGCGGCCTGGCAGGACCCCGCCGAGCTGTCACGGCATCTCACGTTCGCCGCCGGATACCCGCAGGTGCGCGGGCACGTCTACTTCGCCGCCCGGGAGGTCGCACAGGACCCGATCGGGGCGATGGCGCGGGTGCTCGCCGACCACTACCAGAAGCCGGCGAACCCCCCGCGCTGATCTGCCGCTCGTAGGGCGCGGTCTACCGTTCGTAGGTTCGGGTTTCCACTTCCTCGTGTACGACCTGGCAGTCGGGGCCGGGGGACATCACGGCCTCGTGGCCGTCCTCGAAGCGGACGCGGTACGGCGGGCCGCCTTCGTGGCCCAGCACTTCGACGACTTCGGAGACATGGTCGTGTTGGCCGACAACCCTGCCGTGCTGGACCAGGTGGTCGCCCACGGATGCGCGCATCTCCAGGGCCTCCTTGCGATCGAGATCGTTGGGTGACGGCGATGCACACGAGCACGACGGCCGCGGTCGGTTCAAGCGCGACCGGCCTGGGTGCTCGCCCAGCAGCAGCACCGATGACACCAGTGTGTGCAGCGCCCGGTCCGACTGCAACCGGCTGGCCCCCGCCCGCCGCCCTCGGCTGTCGGCCCCGGCCATCTGATCGACACCGGCGCTCCGGTCCTGGGAGCATCCCGGCATGACTGATGCGACGGACCTGCCCGAGGGCTACGAGTTCTCCGCCGACCCCGACCGCGTCGACGTGGACCGGGTCCACCACTGGCTGTCGACCGACACGTACTGGGCGACCGGCCGGCCCCGCGAGAAGCACGACCGCGCGGCGGCCTCCTCGCTGAACTTCGGGGTGTACGAGACGGCCTCGGGCGAGCAGGTGGCCTACGCGCGCGTGGTCACCGACCGGGCGCTGTTCGCCTGGCTCGCCGACGTGTACGTCGACCCCGCGGTGCGCGGCAAGGGGGTGGGTACAGCGATGGTCCGAGCCGTCATCGAGCACCTGCGACCGTACGGTCTGACGCGCGTCCTGCTCGCCACGGACGACGCGCACGGGGTCTACGAGAAGCTGGGCTTCGGCCCGCTGGATCGGCCGGAGGAGTGGATGGTGCACCTCTACCGGTAAAGGTGCACACACACTCGGTGACGCGGTGGCGACACCTCTTGACCCGGATACGCGTGCGGCACACCATCACCGCATGCAACTTCGGGTCACGTTCGTTGCCGCGGCGCGCAGTTCCGCGCCGCTCGCCGAGCGTTTCGAGGATGACCGTCCGCTGGACCAGGCGGGCTGGGACGAGGTACAGCGCGTCGCGGGGGAGTTGCTGCCACTGGCGGCGGCCGAGCTGCGCTACTGCTCGCCGACGCCGCGCAGCCGTACGACCGGCGACGCCCTGGGATACGCCCCACTGGCCCAACTCGCCCTGAGGGAATGCGACATGGGCCGCTGGCGCGGATTCACGCTCGGCGAGGCGATGGCCCGGGAGCCGCAGGAGGTGGACGCCTGGCTCGCCGACCCGCGCGCCACACCGCACGGCGGCGAGTCGCTGCTGGCGTTCATATCCCGCGTCGGCGGCTGGCTCGACACCCGCCCCGCCGCCGACGGCGGCCACATCGTCGCCGTCGCCGAACCCTCCGTGATCCGCGCCGCCCTGGTCTACGCCCTGAAGGCGCCGCCCTCGACGTACTGGAACATCGACGTCCGCCCCCTGTCCACGAGCAGCGTCACCGGGTGGGCGGGCCGCTGGAACCTCCGCCTGGACAGCGCGTCGGATCAGCACTCACGCGCGTAGCCGGATCAGCACTCACGTGCGTAGTCGGTCGTGAGCAGCAGGTCCTTCGCGGGGCCGCCGACGCGCCACACGGACCGCCAGTGGTCGGCGTCCCGCACGGTGAACTCGCCCCGGTAGAGATCGGCGGCACAGGGATGATCGGTGACATACCGCCCGGACGTCAGATCCAGGTCGTGGAAGGGCCGCCCGTCGGCGAACCGGACGTCCGCGGTTCCGGGCCGGGCGCCCGGCAGGAACCGCAGCGTGCGCTCGGCGGGCCGGGCGACGCCCTGCCAGGTGAACATCCCCGACTCGCTGTACAGCAACCCCCCGTCGGGCGCGGGGCCGCCCTCGGTGCTCATGGGGCCGAAGGCCGCGACGCCCTCGAAGCGCCCCTCGTCGCCGCTCGCCAGGTCCAGCACGGTGCGCTCCACGCGCCAGCGCCCGGCCAGGTGGGCCAGCACGTCCGGCACGGGCCGGAACTCGTCGACGTACGGGGGTGGTGCATCCATGCCGTCGACCCTACGCCCGCGCATTCGGCCCCCGGTGACGCGCTCATGCCCCCTGGGTGCCGGCGGCGGGCGCGGGCGCGTCACCGAGCGGCAGCAGCCCGCGCTCGGCGAAGACCTTCTTCGCGGCCAGGGTCGCGTTCAGCGCCCGGGGAACGCCGGCGTAGACGGCGGAGTGCAGCAGGGCCTCGACGATCTGCTCCGGCGTGAGGCCGACGTTCAGGGCCGCGTTGACGTGGACGTCGAGCTCCAGCTCGCAGCCGCCCAGCGCGGTGAGTATGCCCAGAGTGACCAACTGGCGGTCGCGCGGGGCGAGTTCGGTGCGGTCGTACATCTCGCCGAAGGCCCAGGCGACGATCTGGTGGCCCAGCTCGGGGCTGACGTCGGCGAGCGAGTCGACGACCCGCTGCCCGGCCTCGCCGTCGACCCGCTTCAGGACCTCCAGGCCGTGGGTGAAACGCTCGTCACGGGTGGTGCTCTCGCTCATGCCGTCTCGTCCGTCCCCGGCTGCCGTTCGTCCAGCAGCCGTTCGTAGTGATGGATCTTGTCGTCCAGTGCGGTCGCGTTGCGCCTGAGCGCCCGGATCCGGTCGGCCAGTTCGGCGCGGTGCTCGCGCAGCAGCGCCAGCCGGTCGGGGTGACCGTGACATCCCCCTGGCTCCGCAGCTGTGCGAAGCGCTGCATGTCGGCGATCGACATGCCCGTCTCGCGCAGCCGCAGCAGGAACTCCAGCCACGCCAGGTCCGCCGCCCGGTAGCGGCGCTGGTTGCCGGCGGTCCGCCCGACCCGCTCGATCAGGCCGGCCTTCTCGTAGTAGCGCAGCGTGTCGTGCGAGAGTCCGGTGCGCTCGGCGACCTGGGCGATGGTCAGAGTGGGTTCGGTCAGAGTGGGTTCCCGGTCCTGCGGGAGGGGCTGTCCGCTGGTCATGACAGAAACGGTAGAACCTGGAGCGCGCTCCAGGTCAAGCGTGCTCGGCGATCGGTTCTCGAAGCGCCTCTGAGCTGCGCGAACGCTCGTCGGCCCGGACCGGTGCCACCGGCCTGGCGCATGCGTCGCGCATCGCCTTGCGGAGGCATGCGCGGTCCGCCTCTACTGCGAGATGCACAAGCGGCCGTACCTTCTGGTGAAGACGACCGACCCCTCCGGTGAAGACGATCCCCGCGGAACGGACGAAGGACCCCCTCCCCTGATGCGCAGCACCCCCACCCCCCGGATGTCCCGGCAGATCGCCACCTTCGTCGTGGTCGGCCTGATCAACACCGCCACGTACTACGCCCTTTACCTGCTGTTTCTGAGGTGGTGGCCCTATCTCGTCGCGCACGTCGTCGCGTATCTGCTCAGCATGACCGGTTCCTTCTTCCTGAACGCGCGCTTCACCTACCGGGTCCGGCCCACCCTGCGGAAGTTCCTGCTGTTCCCGCTGACCAATGCCGCCAACTTCCTGATCACCACGGCGGGCGTCTATGTGGCCGTCGACGTGCTGCACGCCGGGAGCCGCTTCGCCCCGCTGATGGCCTCGGCCGTGGCGATCCCGGTGACCTTCGTGGTGTCCCGCTGGATCATGCTGCCGGGCGCCGAGGCCGCATAGTCGTTGCATAAACGTGCAGCGGACCGTATAGTCATGCCATCTAGGAGGAGGGTGACATGGCGGTACGTGCGGCGGTGGCCGGAGCGAGCGGGTACGCGGGTGGCGAAGTCCTGCGCCTGCTCCTCGCGCACCCCGAGGTCGAGATCGGTGCCCTGACCGGCAACTCCAACGCAGGTCAGCGGCTCGGTGCGCTGCAGCCGCACCTGCTGCCGCTCGCCGAGCGGGTGCTGGACGAGACGACGGCCCAGGTCCTTGCCGGGCACGACGTCGTCTTCCTCGCGCTGCCGCACGGGCAGTCCGCCGCCGTCGCCGATCAGCTCGGGCCGGACGTCCTCGTCGTCGACATGGGCGCCGACTTCCGGCTGGAGGACGCCGCCGACTGGGAGCGGTTCTACGGCTCCCCGCACGCCGGGACCTGGCCCTACGGGCTGCCCGAACTGCCCGGCCGCCGCGCCGCGCTGGAGGGGGCCAAGCGCATCGCGGTGCCCGGCTGCTACCCGACCGCCGTCTCCCTCGCGCTCTTCCCGGCCTACGCCGCGGACCTCGCCGAACCCGAGGCCGTGATCGTCGCCGCCTCCGGCACCTCCGGCGCGGGCAAGGCGGCCAAGCCGCACCTGCTGGGCAGCGAGGTCATGGGGTCGATGACGCCGTACGGCGTCGGCGGGGCGCACCGGCACACCCCCGAGATGATCCAGAACCTCAGCGGGGCCGCCGGGAAGCGGGTCTCCGTCTCCTTCACGCCGACCCTCGCGCCGATGCCCCGCGGCATCCTCGCCACGTGCAGCGCGAAGGCGAAGGACGGAGTCACCGCCGAGTCCGTGCGCGCCGCCTACGAGAAGGCCTTCGCCGACGAGCCCTTCGTCCACCTCCTGCCCGAGGGGCAGTGGCCCGCCACCGCGTCCGTGTACGGCTCCAACGCCGTCCAGGTGCAGGTCGCCCACGACGCCGACGCGGGCCGCGTCATCGCGATCAGCGCCCTCGACAACCTGACCAAGGGCACCGCGGGCGGTGCCCTCCAGAGCATGAACATCGCCCTCGGACTCGACGAGACCACCGGGCTTTCCACGATCGGAGTCGCACCGTGAGCGTCACGGCCGCCAAGGGATTCCAGGCCGCGGGCATCGCCGCCGGGATCAAGGAGAACGGCAACCCGGACCTGGCCCTCGTGGTCAACACCGGGCCCCGCCGCGCCGCCGCCGGCGTCTTCACGTCCAACCGTGTGAAGGCCGCGCCCGTCCTGTGGTCCGAGCAGGTGCTCAAGGCCGGTCAGCTGTCGGCCGTCGTCCTCAACTCCGGTGGCGCCAACGCCTGTACGGGACCCAAGGGCTTCCAGGACACCCACGCCACCGCCGAGAAGGCCGCCGACGTCCTGGGCATCGGCGCCGCCGAGGTCGCCGTCTGCTCGACCGGGCTCATCGGCGTCACGCTGCCCATGGACAAGCTGCTGCCGGGCGTGGAGGCGGCCGCCGGCCGCCTGTCCGAGCACGGCGGTGAGAAGGCCGCCATCGCCATCAAGACCACCGACACCGTCCACAAGACGTCCGTCGTGGACCGGGACGGCTGGACCGTCGGCGGCATGGCCAAGGGCGCGGGCATGCTCGCCCCGGGCCTCGCCACCATGCTGGTCGTCCTCACCACCGATGCCGACGTCGACAGCGCCGTACTGGACAGGGCGCTGCGCGACGCCACCAAGGTCACCTTCGACCGCGTCGACTCCGACGGCTGCATGTCCACCAACGACACCGTGCTGCTGCTCGCCTCGGGAGCCTGCGAAGTCACCCCGGAGTACGAGGAGTTCGCCGAGGCCGTACGGGCCGTCTGCGACGACCTCGGGCAGCAGCTCATCCGGGACGCCGAGGGCGCCAGCAAGGACATCAAGGTCGAGGTGGTGGGCGCCGCGACCGAGGAGGACGCCGTCGAGGTGGGCCGCTCCATCGCCCGCAACAACCTCCTCAAGTGCGCGATCCACGGCGAGGACCCCAACTGGGGCCGCGTCCTGTCCGCCATCGGCACCACGAAGGCCGCCTTCGAGCCGGACGCGCTCAACGTCGCCATCAACGACGTCTGGGTGTGCAAGAACGGCGGCGTCGGAGAGGACCGCGACCTGGTCGACATGCGCTACCGCGAGGTGCACATCGTCGCCGACCTCGCCGCGGGCACCGAGACCGCCACCATCTGGACCAACGACCTCACCGCCGACTACGTCCACGAGAACAGCGCCTACTCGTCATGAGCACCACGCGTAAGCACACCGCCCTGCCCAAGGCCCAGACCCTCATCGAGGCGCTGCCCTGGCTGACCCGGCACCACGGGAAGACGGTCGTCATCAAGTTCGGCGGAAACGCCATGGTGGACGAGGAGTTGAAGGCCGCCTTCGCCCAGGACGTGGTCTTCCTGCGGCACGCGGGCCTGAGGCCCGTCGTCGTGCACGGCGGCGGCCCGCAGATCAGCGCCGCCCTCGACAAGCACGGCATCGCCAGCGAGTTCAAGGCGGGCCTCCGGGTCACCACCGAGGACGCCATGGACGTCGTGCGCATGGTGCTGGCCGGACAGGTCCAGCGCGAGCTGGTCGGGCTGCTCAACCAGCACGGCCCGTTCGCCGTCGGCCTCACCGGCGAGGACGCGCACACCATCAGTGCCACCAAGCACCGGCCGGAGATCGACGGTGAGTCGGTCGACATCGGGCGGGTGGGCGAGATCACCGAGATCGACACGGGCGCGATCGAGGCTCTGCTCGCCGACGGCCGTATCCCGGTCGTCTCCTCCATCGCCCGCAGTCAGGACGACGGGCATGTCTACAACGTCAATGCTGATACGGCGGCTGCGGCACTCGCTGCGGCACTGGGCGCCGAAACCCTCATGGTGCTCACCGATGTCGAGGGCCTTTACGAGGACTGGCCCCACAGCGACGAGGTGATCAGCCGCCTCACCGCTTCCCAACTGGAGAAGCTGCTGCCGGAGCTGTCCTCCGGCATGGTGCCGAAGATGGAGGGCTGCCTGCACGCGGTGCGGGGCGGCGTGAACACCGCCCGCGTCATCGACGGCCGGGTGCAGCACTCGATCCTGCTGGAGATCTTCACCGACGAGGGCATCGGCACGATGGTCGTGCCCGACGAGAAACCGGACGGACAGCCGTGCGAGCAGGGGGAGTTGTGAGCAACCGGGAACTGACCGCGCGGTGGCAGGGCGCGCTCATGGACAACTACGGCACCCCGCGGCTGCCCCTGGTGCGCGGCGCGGGCACGAAGCTGTGGGACGCCGACGGCACGGAGTACCTCGACTTCGTCGGCGGCATCGCGGTCAACGCGCTCGGCCACGCCCACCCGGCCGTCGTCGAGGCGGTCAGCGGGCAGATCGCCTCCCTCGGCCACGTCTCCAACCTCTTCATCGCCGAACCGCCCGTCGCCCTCGCCGAACGGCTCCTCCAGCTCTTCGGCCGCGACGGCAAGGTCTTCTTCTGCAACTCGGGAGCCGAGGCCGTCGAGGGCGCCTTCAAGATCGGCCGGCTCACCGGGCGCACCCACATGGTCGCCACCCAGGGCGGCTTCCACGGCCGGACGATGGGCGCCCTCGCGCTCACCGGCCAGCCCGGCAAGCAGGACCCGTTCCTGCCGCTGCCCGGCGACGTCACCCATGTGCCGTACGGCGACGCGCAGGCGCTGGCCGCCGCGGTGACGGAGGAGACGGCCCTGGTCGTCATCGAGCCGATCCAGGGCGAGAACGGCGTCGTCGTCCCGCCCCCCGGCTATCTGAAGGCGGCCCGCGCGATCACCGCCGCCACCGGCGCCCTCCTCGTCCTCGACGAGGTGCAGACCGGAGTCGGCCGGACCGGCAACTGGTTCGAGTACCAGGCCCACGAGGGCGTCCTGCCCGATGTCGTCACGCTCGCCAAGGGCCTCGGCGGCGGGCTGCCGCTGGGCGCCACGGTGGCCTTCGGCCGTGCCGCGCAGCTGCTCCGGCCGGGGCAGCACGGTACGACCTTCGGCGGCAACCCGGTCGCCTGCGCCGCCGGACTCGCCGTACTCGACACGATCGAGAACGAGGGGCTGCTGGAGAACGTCAAGCGGCAGAGCGCGACGCTGCGGGACGGAATCGAGGCACTGGACCACCCGTTGATCGCCCATGTCCGGGGCGCGGGCCTCCTCCTGGGTATCGTGCTCACCGAGCCGCTCGCACCGCAGGTGCAGCAGGCGGCTCAGGAGGCCGGCCTTCTGGTGAACGCGCCCGCTCCCGACGTCGTACGGCTCATGCCGCCGCTGACGCTCGGCGAGGACGAGGCGGAGGCGTTCGTCCGGGCGCTGCCCGGCATCCTCGACGCAGCCCGCGGGGAAGGACGATCCGGAGAATGAGACGACGATGAGCCAGGCGCAAGGCCACGAGCAGGAGCAGGCCGGGGGACCCGCGGTCCCGCAGACCCGCACCGCACGCCACCGACGGATCGTGGACATCCTCAACCGGCAGCCGGTGCGCTCGCAGAGCCAGCTGGCGAAGCTCCTCGCCGACGACGGGCTGACCGTCACCCAGGCGACGCTCTCCCGGGATCTCGACGAGCTGAACGCGGTGAAGATCCGCAACAACGACGGCGACCTCATCTACGCGGTGCCGAGCGAGGGCGGTTTCCGCACGCCTCGCGCTCCGCTGGGGGAGTCGGCGAAGGAAGAGCGGATGCGGCGGCTGTCGCAGGAGCTGCTGATCTCGGCGGAGGCCTCCGCCAACCTCGTGGTGCTGCGGACGCCTCCGGGGGCCGCGCAGTTCCTGGCCTCGGCCATCGACCAGGCGGAACTGCAGGACATCCTCGGCACGATCGCGGGTGACGACACGCTGCTGCTGATCAGCCGGGACCCGTCCGGCGGGCAGGCGCTGGCCGACCACTTGCTGCGGCTGGCGCAGAACGGCCACTGAGCGGCTCCGCCGGGAGTGGGGCTCGTCGCGCCCCCGGGTGGGTCGGTGCTGACCTTGCTCACCCGAGTCGGGAGGCCAGACCTCCCGTGCAGCGCACCTCGTCGCCCGCCGTGATCAGCAGCGCCTCGACGTCCGGCAGCGCCTCCAGCCAGGCCAGCCCGGCCCGCGCCCCCATCGCGAACGCGGCCGTGGCCCAGCAGTCCACCCAGGTCAGCCGGGGGCCGACCACGGTGACCGCCACGAGGTCCGTCACCGCCGATCTGCCGGTGCGCGGGTCGACGATGTGGGCGCCGCGCTCGGCCGTACCGGACGTGGCCACCGCCAGCTCGGCCGCCCCGGCCGCCGAGACCACCGCCGCGAGTCCGGCGGGGCGCAGGGGGTCCGCCACCCCGACCCGCCACGGGCGGTGCGGCTCGGGGGCGCCGATCATCTGGACGTCCCCGCCGCCGTTCACGCTCACCCCGCTCACGCCGACCGCCGCGATCCGGCGCGCGGCCCGCTCGGCGGCCCAGCCCTTGACGATCCCGGTCGGGTCGAGCCGGCCCTGATACGTCGGGCTGAACCACCCGTCGCTCAGCCGCTCCGCCTCGGCCGCCAGGTCGAGCACCTCGGCGACCTCGGGATCGCAGGTGCCCACGGTCAGTTCGCCCCGGGCCAGCCGGGACAGCTGGCTGTCCTCGCGGTAGGTGCTGAAGACCTCGTCGGCCCGGTGCAGCCCGGTGATCGCCTCGGCGAGGGCCGCCCGCACCGCACGGGGCTCGCCGCCCCGCACGTCGAAGGAGAAGACGGTCCCCATGACCTCCTCCGCGTGACGGACCACGCCGGGAGCCTGCGCCGACTCCGCCACGGCCTCAGCCACGGGCCCGGTCGAGCGCGGACTGCAGGGACCGCTTGTAGCCGGTGCTGGTGTAGGTGGCCCCGGACACGGAGTCGATGTGCGCGTTCCCGGCCGCCACGGCCTCCTGGTCGAGCCGGGGCACCGCCACCGCGGTCTTCTGGCCGCTGGTCCCGCCCTTCGGCACCTGCACCGCCTCCGCCCTGGTGACCTTGCCGCCGTCGACCGTGACCCGCACCTGGACCGGCCCGTACAGGGTCTTGGCGACATCGCCGGTGACGGTGCGGGGGCCGCTCCGGGCGCCCGCGGACGAGGACGACGAAGCAGGCGCGGAAGGCGGGGTGGACGTTTTGGCCTCGGTCTTCATCCGGTCCAGTGCCGACTGGAGCGACTGCTTGTAGCCGGTGCTGGTGTAGGTGGCCCCGGAGACGGAGTCGATGCGCGCGCTCTGCGCGGCCACCGTCTCCCGGTTGAGCCTGGGCACCGCCAGCGCGGTCTTCCGGTCGCTGGTGCCGCCCTTGGGCGCCAGAACCGTCTCGGCCTTGGTGACCTTGCCGTTGTGGATGGTCAGCCGTACCTGCACGGCCCCGTACTGGGTCTGGGCCACGTCACCGGTGACCGTGCCGGCGCCGGGGGCCCGCGTCCCGCCCTGCGGCGACTCCTGCCCCGCCGCGCTGTGCTGGGGCGCCGCGCCCGCCGCCGACGCGGACGCCGGATCCGAGGCCGGCTTCAGCGACAGCAGCAGGACGACACCGGACACGGTGGCGGCGGTGGCCAGCACGACGCGCCGAACCGGGTGGCTCTTCCTCATCTCGACCGATCTCCTGACGTCCCGTGTTGTCCCGTGAGTTCCCGTCGCTCACATCTCGAACGACTCGTGATGGATACGGCGGGCGGGGACCCCCGCGCCGCGCAGTGCCTCGTACACCGACTGCGCGAAGCCGGGCGGCCCGCACATGAAGACGTCGTGGCGGTCGATGTCCGGGATCTTCCGCTGGAGGCTCTCCGCCGAGATGTCCGGCCGCTCGCCGTCCGGGCTGTTCACCGCGTACATCAGCCGGGCGCCCCGCTCCTCGGCGATCGAGGACAGCTCGTCCCACAGGGCCAGATCCTGGGTGGTGTTGGCCCGGTAGAGCAGGGTCAGGTCACCGGCCGCGCCCGGCAGCGTCTCGAACAGCGCGCGCATCGGCGTGATGCCGACGCCGCCCGCGACCAGCAGCACCTTGCCGCGGCTGCGCCGGGCCGCGGTCAGGGCGCCGTACGGCCCCTCGGCCCACACCCTGGTGCCGTGGCGCAGCTCGCGCAGCCGGCTGCTGTGGTCGCCGAGTTCCTTCACCGTGATGCGGAGCGTCTCGGGGCGGGGCGCCGCCGACAGGGAGTACGGGTGCGAGCTGAACCGCATGCCCGGGGCCAGGAACCGCCACCGGAAGAACTGCCCGGCCTCCGCGCCCATCCGGTGCAGCTTCCGCCCGCTGATCAGCACCGACACGATGCCCGGCGTCTCCTCGATCACCGCCTCGACCCGCATCCGGTGGCGCAGGTTGAGCCGGATCGGGGTGAGGATCCGGTACCAGATCAGCAGCGCGGTCACGGTGCCGTAGAGGCCGTACCAGAAGGTCTTCGCGGCGGGTTCGGCGGCGAAGTCGTTGCCGGTGGTGATCTGGTGCCAGAACGTCAGAAACACCGCCGCGTACGTCATCAGATGGACGTGGTACCAGGTGTCGTACGGCATCCTGCGGCGCACCGCGCCGATCGACACCAGCCCGATGAGCATCAGCAGACCGGTGCCGACGGCGGCCTTGCCCATGTCCGGCAGTTGGTCGACGGAGTCGACGGTCTGCCGGACGATGTCGCCGAGCGACCTGCCGGCCTGGAGCGCGTAGCCCCACATGGTGAGGAAGACGTGCGCGATGACGAGACAGAGCGTGTAACGGCCGGTCATCGCGTGCCAGCGCGCCACCCGGTCCGAGCCCACGCGCCGCTCCAGGGCGGGCACGCGGGCCATCTGGAGCACGACCAGCGCCATGAGGTAGCCGGCCAGCAGCCCGGTGATCCGGCCCGCGTTCAGGATCCTGCCGGTGTCGTCAGCGATGGACGGCGTGTTGTGCCACCACAGCCAGAGCACCCCGGCCGCGCCCGCCCACACGGCGAGCAGCAGCGGGACGGCGGGGGAGCGGCGCGGGCGGATGCGGCGCATCGTCTGACGGCGGGCGGCACGTCCGCCTGCGAGCGTGGTGGTCACGGTTCCTCCGTGGGGACGGGACCCTTGCGCCGACAGATACGTGCCGCGCATGCCGAGTGTTCAGCGGTCCGCGGAGTGGAGTGCGGTCGAGTCGAGTGCGGACTGGAGTGATCTGCGGTAACCGCCGCTGGTGTACGAGGCTCCCGACACCGCGTCGATCCGCGCGCTCTGCGCGGCCAGCGCCTCCTGCCGCAGCTGGGGGAGGGCGTAGCGGCTGAGTGCCCGGTCCCGCGGGTTCTCGTCCGGGGAGCTGACCGCCGCGACGTCGGTGAGCCTGCCGCCCGCCACGGTGACGCGCACCTGGACGGGGCCGTACCGGGTCTGGATCCGGTCGCCGGTGACGGTCCTGGTGTGGGCGGTGGCCGGCCCGGACGGCGCGGGCTGCGGTGCGCTCACCGCCGTCGCCGGGCTCTCGTGCGGCTTCAGCGCCAGCAGCAGCACCGTCCCGGAGACGGTGGCGGCGGTGGCCAGCAGGATGCGGCGCAGGGGGCGGTCCTTGTTCAGGGCGTGCACGCCGGCCTCACAACTCTCTGGATTCTCACGGCTCTTGGGGCTCTCACAGCTCGAACGACTCGTGGTGGACGCGACGGTCCGGCACACCGGCCATGCGCAGCGTCGCGTACACGTCCTGGGCGAAGCCCTGCGGACCGCACAGGTACACGTCGTACGCCGCGAGTCCGGGGAAGGTCGCGCGCAGCCAGTCGGCGGTGATGCTCGGGCGCTGTCCCTGCGGCCCGTTGAGCGCGTAGAGGACACGTGCCCCGCGCCACTGCGCGACGGACTCCAACTCGTCGGCGAGGGCGAGGTCTTCGGCCGTGCGCGCCCGGTAGATCAGCGTGACCTCGCCGGGCAGCGTCTCGAACAGGGCCCGCAGCGGGGTGATGCCGACGCCGCCCGCGATCAGCAGGGACCGGTGGCCGCCGGCCCGGTCGGCGGTCAGGGAGCCGTACGGGCCCTCCGCCCACACCCGGGTGCCCGGCCGCAGCCGCGCCACGGCCGCGCTGTGGTCGCCGAGCGCCTTGACCGTGATGCGCAGCAGGTCCGGGCGCGGCGGCGCGGACAGGGAGTACGGCGTCGACGTCCAGCTCATGCCGGGGGCGAGGAACCGCCAGCGGAAGAACTGCCCGGGACGCGCCCCCAGTTCGTCCAGCCGCCGTCCGCGCACGACGACCGAGTACACGCCCGGTGCCTCCTGGTGCACGGACTCCACCCGCAACCGGTGGCGCCGGTTGAGTCGCACCGGCCGCAGGATCCGGAACCAGAGCACCAGGGCCGCGACCCCCAGATACAGGACGTACCAGGCGCCGGTGGCGACCGTGTTGCCGACGAAGTCGCCGCCCAGCCCCACCTGGTGGCCGAAGGCGAGGAAGACCGCGGCGTAGGTGAGGAGGTGGACGTAGTACCAGAACTCGTGGCTGACCCGGCGGCGCACGGCCCGCGCCGAGACGACGCCGACCGCGAGGAGGACGCCCGTGCCGGCGATGGCCTTGAGCATGTCGGGAAGGTGGACGACCGCGAGCGCCTCGGCGATGAGCGGGGTGCGGTCCTGGACGGCGTACCCGGCGAGGATCAGCGCCATGTGCGCGAGCAGCAGGCACACCGTGTACCGGCCCGCCCGCGCATGCCAGCGCGCCACCCGGTCGGAGCCGATGCGCACCTCCAGCAGCGGGACGCGTGCCATCAGTCCCACGAGCACCGCGCAGGTGTACCCGCACAGCAGCCCGGCGATCCGCCCGGCCCCGGTCAGCCAGCCCGCCGCGCCGACCACCGCGTCGGTGTCCGCCCACCACCACGCGATCACGGCCGCGGCTCCGGCCCACAGCACGGCGAGCACGGGGCCCGCCGGCGAGCGCCGCGGTGCCGACGTCCCGGGCGGGGCCGTACGCCGCTCGTCCACGGTGGTCATGAGTGCGTCCCTTCTTCCGCGAGGTAGGCCACTGTGCTGGGTGAACTTCTGAGCGACCTCTGAGTGGGGTCCGTGCGGAGCCCACTCAGAGGAAACTCACAGCTCCCGGCGCCCCCGGCCGCCCGGGCGAGGGGCGATGCTGGAAGGCGCGATGAACACGACCCGCTCCGGCCGCCCCGCTCTCACCCGCCCCGACGGCACCCCGCTGCGCGTGCTCGTCGTCGACGACGACCCCGACCTCGCGGAGGTGCTCACCGGCGCCCTGCGCTACGAGGGCTGGGAGGTGCGCGCGGCCGGGGACGGCGCCGGCGCGGTGGCCGCCGCCCGCGCGCTGCTGCCCGACGCCGTCGTCCTCGACGTGATGCTCCCCGACACCGACGGCTTCGCCGTGCTGCGCGAGCTGCACGGCGTGCAGCCGGAGGTCTGTGTGCTCTTCCTCACCGCGCGCGACGCCGTCGAGGACCGCATCGCGGGCATCACCGCGGGCGGCGACGACTACGTCACCAAGCCGTTCAGCCTGGAGGAGGTCGTGGCCCGGCTGCGCGGACTGCTGCGCCGCGCGGGCATGGCCCGGCAGCTGGACGAGGGGCCGCGGCTGGTCGTCGGCGACCTGGTCATGGACGAGGACGCCCGCGAGGTGACGCGGGCCGGCGCGCTGATCGAGCTGTCGCCGACCGAGTTCGAGCTGCTGCGCTTCCTGATGAGCAACCCGCGGCTCGTGCTCAGCAAGGCCCAGATCCTCGACCAGGTGTGGTCGTACGACTTCGGCGGCCGGGCCCATGTGGTCGAGCTGTACATCTCGTACCTGCGCAAGAAGGTGGACGCGGGCCGCGAACCCATGATCCACACGGTGCGCGGGGCCGGATACGTGCTCAAGCCGGTGGCCCGGTGAGGGCCGCGCTGCGCGGGCTCGCCCGCCCGCTGCGGCGGCTGCCCCACCCGCGGACCCTGCGCGCCCGGCTCACCGTGGGCCTGGTGGTGCTGCTGGCGCTGAGCTGCGCGGCCGTCGGGGTGGCCGCGGTGGTGGAGCTCGACGGCTTCCTCACCCAGCGCCTCGACGAGCAGCTCGCCCAGGTCGGCACCCGGTTCCCGGCCAGCCTGGAACACGGCGGACGGCTGCCGGACGACCACGACGGCGACGAGCACGGCGACACGCGTCGGCAGGCCACCGGGACCTTCGGCGCCCGTCTGGTGAACGGCACGGTCACCAACAAGGGGCTGGTCCGCTCCGGCGACATCGCGGCGAACCTGAGCGTCCGCCTCACCGCCAGGGACGGCAGGCGGCTCGCCGAGGTGCCGCTCGACGGCCGGGCCCACACCGTCGGGCTCTCCTCGCTGCACGACTACCGGATGGTCGCGTCCCGCGGCATCGACGGGGACGTGCTGATCGTCGGGTTGCCGCTGGAGCCCGTGCAGGCCACGGTGCACCGCCTGGAACTGGTCGCCGCGTGCGTCTTCGGACTGGCCCTCGCCGCCGCCGGTGTGGCCGGTGCCGTGTGGGTGCGCTGGTCGCTGCGGCCGCTGAGCCGGGTCGCCGCGACCGCCACCCGGGTCAGCGAACTCCCGCTGGCCAGCGGCGAGGTGGCGCTGCCGCCCCGGGCGCCGGAGTCCGACCCGCGCGGCGAGGTGGGCCGGGTGGCGGCCGCCTTCAACCGCATGCTCGGCCATGTCGAGGACGCGCTGACCAAGCGGCACGCCAGTGAGGAGCGGCTGCGCGGCTTCGCCGCCGACGCCAGCCACGAGCTGCGCACGCCGGTCGCCTCGGTGCGCGGCCACGCGGAACTCGCCCTGCTGCACCCGGGGCCGGTACCGGCGGAGGTCACCCGCGCCCTGGAGCGCATCGCCGCCGAGTCGTCCCGCATGGGGGTGATGGTGGACGAGATGCTGCTCCTGGCCCGGCTGGACGCGGGACGTCCCCTGGAGCGCCGGCCCGTCGACCTCACCCGCCTCGTCCTGGACGCCGTCACCGACGCCCGCGCCGCCGGGCCCGGCCACCGCTGGACGCTGGAGCTGCCCGAGGAGCCGGTGACGGTGACCGGCGACGCCCATCGCCTCCAACAGGTGTTGGCCAACCTGTTGGCCAACGCGCGTTTGCACACGCCCGTGGGCACGAAGGTGACGGTGTCCCTGGAGACCGAGGGCGAGACGGTACGCCTCGGCGTCCACGACGACGGGCCGGGTGTCCCCGCGGACGTACGGCCCGGCGTCTTCGAGCGCTTCACCCGGGCCGAACACCGCCGCCGCACCGACTCCGTCGTCGGCGGGGGCGGGGCCGGGCTGGGCCTGTCGATCGTGGCGGCGGTGGTGGAGGCGCACGGCGGAGACGTGGGGCTGGAGAGCCGGGCAGGGGCGACCACGTTCACGGTGCGGCTGCCCGGGAGCGACGTCAGTAGCGCGTGATCGCCGTCGTCCCGCTCTCCGTGCCGATCGCGATGTGCGGCTTCGCCGCCGGGTCGGCCCACTGGAGGATACGGCGCATCGCGTCCTGCGGTACCGACACACAACCGGCCGTCGCCGCCTTCCCGTTGACGTGCAGGAAGATCCCGGCGCCCCGCCCTCGCACCGGAGTGCGGTAGTTGAAGCCGATGACGAGCGCGTGGGCGTACTGCGTCGTGTAGGTGACCAGGTGCTCGGACTCGGCGGCGCGGCAGTCGGCCGGGCGGGGTTCGGTCCACCGGTTGTAGGAGCGGGAGGCGGTGTCCTGGCACCACCACGAGTCCTGGTGCACCGGCCGGTACGGGACGTGCGTGCCGGTGGGCGCCGGCTGGATGCCGAAGGCGAACGGCAGGTCGTACAGGCCGGCCGGTGTCGTGTTCGTGCCCTGCTTGCGTGTCGTGCCCTCGACGAGGCCCTTCGCGCCGAAGCGTGCCGGTGCCGTACCGGCCTGCTTCCACTGCCCGCCCCTCAGGTCCCACCAGGTGACGGTGCCCGAGGTCGCGTCGGAGCGAGGCGCCTGAGCGGTGATGAGCTGGGTGCCGCCGCCGGTGTCGGCCAGCCGGGCGGGCAGCGGCGGCGGGCCGGCCGCGGGCGCGGCGCCGAGCACGAGAAGGGACGCGGACACGAGGGTGGCGACGACACCGAAGCGCATGGCTCAGACGGTAGACGGCGGGAGCGGCAACGGCAGCCCGGGTAGGCCATCCAGGCTGGTCGCCACGTGTTCCTTCCGCTGGAAGTACGCGCTCAGCGAGGCGTCGTCCTCGCGCGCGAAGCGCCTGCCGTGCAGATCGCGGTCCGTGTCGTACGCCATGAAGGGCACCGCGTAGCCGCAGGTGTCCCGGACGAGTTCGGCGTGGACGACGATGATCGCGCGCAGGCCGTGCGAGGCCGGGTCGATGTCCTCGAAGTGCGTGAGCAGTTCGGCGTAGCGCGGGTCGTCGCGGAAGACCGGCTCGCCGCGTCCGTGCACCCGCACGATGTTGGGCGGGCCCTGGAACGCGCACCACATCAGGGTGATCCGGCCGTTCTCCCGGAGATGGGCGATCGTCTCCGCGTTGGACCCGGCGAAGTCGAGGTAGGCGACGGTGCGCTCGTCGAGCACCGCGAAGGAGCCCCTGAGACCCTTGGGGGAGAGATTGACCGTGCCGTCGCCGGAGAGGGGTGCGGTCGCCGTGAAGAAGAGCGGCTGCTCTTCGATGAAGGAACGGAGCCTGCCGTCTATGCACTCGTAGGTCTTTCCCATCTCCGGACATTACCGTGCAACCTTTCGGCTGCCCAAGGGTCTGCCGCCGCATCTCACCGGCCGGACAACCGGGCGATTGACGAATCATGCAGAGTTCTGCATACTCATGCATAGGAGCGAATGCACGTGAGGAGAAACCCGTGACCGAGCGCGTCGTACTCGCCTACTCGGGCGGTCTGGACACCTCCGTCGCCATCGGCTGGATCGCCGAGGAGACGGGCGCCGAGGTCATCGCCGTCGCGGTCGATGTCGGACAGGGCGGCGAGGACCTGGACGTCATCCGCAAGCGCGCCCTCGCGTGCGGGGCCGTCGAGGCCGAAGTGGCCGACGCCAAGGATGAGTTCGCCGACGAGTACTGCCTCCCGGCGATCAAGGCCAACGCTCTCTACATGGATCGTTATCCGCTGGTTTCGGCCCTCTCCCGGCCGACGATCGTCAAACACCTCGTCGCCGCCGCCCGCAAGCACGGCGCCACCACGGTCGCCCACGGCTGCACCGGAAAGGGCAACGACCAGGTCCGCTTCGAGGCCGGCATCGTCGCCCTCGCCCCCGACCTGAAGTGCATCGCCCCGGTCCGTGACTACGCCATGACCCGGGACAAGGCGATCGCCTTCTGCGAGGCGAAGAAGCTCCCGATCGCCACCACCAAGAAATCCCCGTACTCCATCGACCAGAACGTCTTCGGGCGGGCCGTCGAGACGGGCTTCCTGGAGGACATCTGGAACGCCCCGATCGAGGACATCTACGAGTACACCGAGAACCCGGCCGCCCCGCGCGACCCCGACGAGGTGATCATCACCTTCAAGGAAGGCGTCCCCGTCGCCGTCGACGGCAGGCCCGTCACGGTCCTGCAGGCCATTCAGCAGCTCAACGAGCGTGCCGGCGCCCAGGGCATCGGCCGGATCGACATGGTCGAGGACCGGCTCGTGGGCATCAAGTCCCGTGAGGTGTACGAGGCTCCGGGCGCGATCGCGCTGATCACCGCCCACCAGGAGCTGGAGGCCATCACCGTCGAGCGCGAACTCGCCCGCTACAAGCGGCAGGTGGAGCAGCGCTGGGGCGAACTGGTCTACGACGGCCAGTGGTTCTCCCCGCTCAAGCGCGCCCTGGAGGGCTTCATCGACGAAGCGAACCAGCACGTCAACGGCGACATCCGGATGACCCTGCACGGCGGCCGCGCGGTCGTCACCGGCCGGCGCTCCGAGTCGTCGCTGTACGACTTCAACCTCGCCACCTACGACACGGGCGACACGTTCGACCAGGCCGCGGCCAAGGGCTTCATCGACATCTACGGCCTGTCGTCGAAGATCGCGGCCAAGCGGGACCTCGCGTAAGTAGCCTCGCGCGTACGACAGCCGCCTCCTCGCCGCCTGTGGTGAGGAGGCGGCGGCACACGACCGGACTTTGAGGAGCAGAGCAAGTGAGCAGCAACAGCGGTGACGTACGGCTCTGGGGCGGCCGTTTCGCCGACGGTCCCGCCGAAGCCCTGGCCAAGCTGTCCGCATCCGTCCACTTCGACTGGCGGCTCGCGCCGTACGACATCGCCGGTTCGCGTGCCCACGCGCGCGTGCTGCACAAGGCGGGCCTGCTCACGGACGACGAACTCCAGCGCATGCTCGCCGGGCTCGACCGGCTGGAGGCGGACGTGGCGGACGGCTCCTTCGTCGGCACCATCGCCGACGAGGACGTCCACACGGCCCTCGAACGCGGCCTCCTGGAGCGCCTCGGCCCCGACCTCGGCGGCAAGCTGCGGGCCGGACGCTCCCGCAACGACCAGGTGGCGACCCTCTTCCGCATGTACCTGCGCGACCACGCCCGGATCATCGGCGGCCTGATCGCCGACCTCCAGGATGCGCTGATCGGCCTCGCCGAGGCCCATCCGGACGTGGCGATGCCCGGCCGCACCCACCTCCAGCACGCCCAGCCGGTGCTCTTCGCCCACCACGTCCTCGCGCACGTCCAGTCCCTGTCCCGGGACGCGGAGCGGCTGCGCCAGTGGGACGAGCGGACGGCCGTGTCGCCGTACGGCTCGGGCGCGCTCGCGGGCTCCTCCCTCGGCCTGGACCCGGAGGCGGTCGCCGCGGACCTCGGCTTCGAGCACGGCAGCGTCGGCAACTCCATCGACGGCACGGCCTCCCGGGACTTCGTCGCCGAGTTCGCCTTCATCACCGCGATGATCGGGGTCGACCTCTCCCGGATCGCCGAGGAGATCATCATCTGGAACACGAAGGAGTTCTCCTTCGTGACGCTGCACGACGCGTTCTCCACCGGCTCGTCGATCATGCCGCAGAAGAAGAACCCGGACATCGCGGAGCTGGCGCGCGGCAAGTCGGGCCGTCTGATCGGCAACCTGACGGGCCTGCTGGCCACCCTGAAGGCGCTGCCCCTCGCCTACAACCGCGACCTCCAGGAGGACAAGGAGCCGGTCTTCGACTCCTGCGACCAGCTGGAGGTCCTGCTCCCCGCCTTCACCGGCATGATCGCCACTCTCACGGTCCACCGCGAGCGCATGGAGGAACTGGCCCCGGCCGGCTTCTCCCTCGCCACCGACATCGCCGAGTGGCTGGTCAAGCAGGGCGTGCCCTTCCGGGTCGCGCACGAGGTCGCCGGCGAGTGCGTGAAGGTCGCCGAGGCCGAGGGCAAGGAGTTGGACGGCCTTACGGACGAGCAGTTCGCGAAGATCTCCGCCCACCTGACTCCCGAGGTCCGGTCCGTCCTCAACGTCCCCGGCGCCCTGGCCTCCCGCAGCGGCCGTGGCGGTACGGCGCCGAGCGCGGTCGCCGTCCAACTGGCCGAGGTCAAGGCGGACGTGGCCGCACAGCAAGCTTGGGCGGACGCCAAGAAGAAGTAGGCGCTGGGCATCGCGGGTCGGGTTTCGGGTGGGCATCGCGGGTTAGTTTGGTCGTGCGTCCGCCGATCGAACGGAGCCCGCGATGCCCTTCGCCCGTCTTGCCTCCGCAACGACGCCGACCTGTCATATCGGCCTGGGCCTGGCCGCCGTCGGCCGCCCCGGCTACATCAACCTCGGCCGGGACCGCGACCTCCCGCAGGACCGCAGCGTCGACGCCCTGCGCGCCCGTACGCACGAACTCCTCGACGCCGCCTACGCCCAGGGCGTCCGCTACATCGACGCCGCACGCTCCTACGGCCGCTCGGAGGAGTTCCTCGCCGACTGGCTGACGGCGCGCCCGGACATCGACGACATCGTCGTCGGCAGCAAGTGGGGCTACACCTACACCGCCGACTGGTCCATCGACGCCGAGCGGCACGAGGTCAAGGACCACGCCCTCGCCACCTACGAGCGCCAGCGCGCCGAGACCGACGCGCTGCTCGGCGCCCGGCTCGACCTCTACCAGATCCACTCGGTGACCCCGGACAGCCCGGCCCTCACCGACAAGGAACTGCACGCCAAGCTGGCCGAGGCCGCCGCCGAGGGCCTGACGATCGGCTTCTCCACCAGCGGCCCGGCCCAGGCCGACGCCATCCGCGCCGCCCTCGCCGTGACCGTCGACGGCGAACCTCTCTTCCGTACCGTCCAGTCGACGTACAACGCCCTCGAGACCTCGGCCGGACCCGCCCTCGCCGAGGCGCACGACGCCGGGCTCACCGTGATCGTCAAGGAGGGCATGGCCAACGGGCGGCTCGCCGAGCCGTACGCGCCGGACGCGCTGAAGGCCGTCGCCGCCGAGACGTCGCTCGGCTGTGACGCGGTCGCCCTCGCCCTCGTCCTGCGCCGGCCGTGGGCCGGGGTGGTCCTGTCCGGTGCCGCGACCGTTCCCCAGCTCGCGTCCAACCTGCACGCGGCGGTCGTCGACCTCGACGAGGACCAGCTGGCCCGTCTCGAGACCCTCGTCGAGGAGCCGAACGCGTACTGGGAGCGGCGCGGAGAACTGCCCTGGCACTGACGGAAACCCCACTGAGCAGTGCATATGATGCACATACGCCTTAGGTGAGACATGACTGTCTCATGTGGGCTACCCTGGTCTCATGGCTGTCGACCGTGACCAGGTGCTGCGCAGCGCTGCGGCCCTGCTGACCAGGAAGTCCACCGCCACCATGGACGAGGTCGCCCGGGCGGCCGGCATCAGCCGGGCCACCCTGCACCGCCACTTCGCCGGCCGCGACGCGCTGGTCCGCGCGCTGGAGTCGCTCGGCATCGCCGAGTGCGAGGCCGCGCTGGACGCCGCACGGCTGGACGAGGGGCCCGCGAGCGACGCCGTACGACGGCTGGTCAAGGAGATCGAGCCGGCCGCCGGTCTGCTCGCCTTCCTCTACAGCGAGAACCAGCTGTACGAGGGCGACGAGCAGAACCAGGGCTGGACCGGCATCGACGACCGCATCGCGGCGCTGTTCCGGCGCGGCCAGGCGGACGGCGAGTTCCGTCTCGACCTGGCCCCCGCGTGGCTCACGGAGGCGCTGTACGGCCTGCTGGCCTCCGGCGCCTGGGCGGTCTCCGAGGGCCGCGTCGCCCGCCGGGACTTCAGCCACATGATCGCCGAGCTGCTGCTCGGCGGCGCACGACGCGAGGTGCCACCCGGCACCACGTGATCAGGCCCCACCTGCACACGAACCACCTGAACAGGCACGACTCTGAGAGGAATCATGACCAGCGCCCTGCGGCACGGGGGAGAGGCCGACCGCCTGGGGGAGTTCGCGACAGGGCCGGGGAAGCGCCCAGGTCGAGGGCTCGCGTTCTGCGTCCTCGTCCTCGCCGTGCTGCTGGTGGCCGTCGACGCGACCGTGCTCGGTGTCGCGACCCCCTTCATCAGCGAGGACCTCAGGCCCTCCGGCAGCCAGCTCCTGTGGATCGGCGACGTCTACTCCTTCGTCATCGCCGGTCTGCTCGTCTCCATGGGCAGCCTCGGCGACCGCATCGGCCGCAAGCGGATCCTGCTCTGCGGCGCCACGGCGTTCGGCGCGATGTCCCTCCTCACCGCCTACGCCACCTCCCCGGGCACGATGATCCTGGCGCGGGCCCTGCTCGGCGCCGCGGGCGCGACCCTGATGCCCGCGACGCTGGCCCTGATCCGCAACCTCTTCCCCGACCCGCGCGAGCGGAGCCTCGCCGTCGGCGCCTGGGGTGCCGCCGCCTCCGCCGGTACGGCCGTCGGCCCCATCGTGGGCGGCTTCCTGCTCGAACGCTTCTGGTGGGGCTCGGTCTTCCTCGTGAACCTGCCGGTGATGGCGGTCCTCGTCCTCGTCGGTATCAGGACGCTGCCCGAATCCCGGAATCCGCGTCCCGGCCCGTGGGACCTGATCAGCGTCGGACTGTCGCTGGTCGGCATGATCGGCGTCGTCTACGCGATCAAGGAGGCCGCCGCGCACGGCCTCACCACGATCGCGTACGCCACCGGGCTGCTGGGGGCGGCCGCGCTGTATGGGTTCGTACGCCGCCAACTCACCCTGCCGGCCCCGCTGCTGGACATGCGCCTGTTCCGTGAGCGCGGCTTCGGCGGGGCGGTCCTCGCCGACCTGCTGACCGTCCTCGGCATGTCCGGGCTGGTGTTCTTCCTCTCGCAGTACCTGCAACTCGTCCAGGGCAGGCACCCGTTCGAGGCGGGGCTGGCCGAACTGCCCGCCGCCGTCGGCGCGGTGGCGGCCGGGCTGGTCGCGGGCCACGCGGCCCGCCGCTTCTCGGTGCGGGCCGTGGTGTGCGGCGGTCTCGCCGCGGTGGGCCTCGCGCTCGCGGCGCTGACCGTGCTGAGCCGGTCCACCGGCTATCCGTTCCTCGGCGCCGTGCTCCTGGTCGTCGGGCTGGGCGCCGGCTTCTCCTTCACGGTGACCGCCGACGTGATCCTCTCCAGCGTCCCCAAGGACCAGGCGGGCGCCGCGTCCGCGGTCTCCGAGACGGCGTACGAACTGGGGGCCGCCCTCGGCATCGCCCTTCTGGGTTCGATCGTGACGGGCGTCTACCGCGGCTTCACGGGGCCGCCGGGCACCCCGGCCGAGGCGCGCGAGTCACTGGGCGCGGCGGTGGAGACGGCTCGGACTCTGCCCGCGCACACCTCGACGGACCTGCTCACCGCGGCCCGGGACTCCTTCGTCCACGGCCTCGCCCTCGCGTCGGCAGCGGGCGCGGCGGTCCTGCTGGCCACGGCGGTGGCGGCATGGTTCCTGCTGAAGGGCCAGAAGCTCGAGAACGCCGGGTGAGGCCGGCATCCGGAGGCAGGCATCCCAGGGGTGCGGGGAACCCCGCGAGCAACCACGGGAAGCCCGCACCCGAAAGTGGGCCGAACCCCCGGAGGCGTCAGGCGGCCTTCGCCTTCGTGGCGTACATGTCCACGTACTCCTGGCCGGACAGCTCCATGACCTCGGCCATCACCGAGTCGGTCACCGCCCGCAGCACATAGCGGTCCCGGTCCATCCCCTCGTACCGGGAGAACTCCATCGCCTCACCGAACCGGACGGTCACCCGGCCCGGGCGGGGCAGTCCCCGGCCGCCCGGCTGCAGCTTGTCCGTGCCGATCATCGCGAACGGCACCACCGGTGCGCCCGTCATCAGCGTGAGGCGGGCGATGCCGGTGCGGCCCCGGTAGAGGCGGCCGTCGGGCGAGCGCGTGCCCTCGGGGTAGATCCCGAAGACCTTGCCCTCCTCGAGGATCCGGCGCCCGGTCATCAGCGCGGCCACGCCGCCGTTCGCCCCGTCCCGGTCCACCGGGATCATGCCGACGCCGGTGAAGAACCAGGCCATCATCCGGCCCTTGATCCCCTTGCCGGTGACGTACTCGTCCTTGCCGATGAAGAGCACCTGCCGCTTCGTCACGACCGGCAGCACGATCGAGTCGATGAAGGTGAGGTGGTTGCCGGCGAGGATGACCGGACCGTCCGCCGGGATGTTCTCCGCGCCCTCCACCCGTGGGCGGAACATCAGGCGCATGATCGGTCCGAGCGCTGCCTTGATGAGCACGAAGCGGGACAACGGGTCCTCCGATGCCGAGGGTCGGTATGAGTCTGTGCAGGTGAGGACATTACTCGCGGCTTCGGGGGAAGCGCACATCGAGCACGTCCGGTTCACCGATGCCTTACGTACTGTTGACGCGGGTTTACCTGCGGTGGCGCGGTGAAGGGAGCGTGTCACGTCATGGTCACGATGTGACGGACATCGCGCCCTCTGCTCCGTCTTGCGTACGTACGGGCTTCGCGGTTCCTCCTTGTGCGCCCTGGCTGTTTCGCCTCGTACGACATGCGGCGTCACCCCCTTGTTCGGACCGAGGTCTCCCGCGTGTCATGTCCGCACCCCTACGATCGGCCCGCAGTGACGAGGAGATCGCAGGGCGGACGGCAGGAGAAGCGCTCATGGAAACCCACGAGTCGAACGAGCAGGCGCACCGCACCGGACGGCGGTCGCTCCTCGGCGCCGCGGTGCTCGGCGCGGGCGGAGCGGTCCTCGGGCTGCCCGGTGCAGCGCGAGCCGCCGCCGGTGTCCGGACGGCCGGGCTGACGGGCCGCGGCCTGAAGGGCCTGCCCGTGCCGACGATCATCGGCCACCGGGGCGCCAGCGGCTACCGGCCCGAGCACACCTTCGGCTCGTACGAGCTGGCCCTCGACCTGGGCGCCGACGTCGTCGAGGCCGGCGACCTGGTGCCCACCAAGGACGGTCACCTGGTCTGCCGGCACGAGCCGGAGATCGGCGGCACCACGAACGTCGCCGACCACCCCGAGTTCGCCGACCGCAGGACCACCAAGGTCCTCGACGGCGTCTCCGTCACCGGCTGGTTCACCGAGGACTTCACGCTCGCCGAGCTGAAGACGCTGCGTGCCGTCGAGCGCATCCCAACGGCCGCTGGGAGATCCCCACCTTCGACGAGGTCCTGAAGTGGCAGGACGAGCAGACCCGCAGGCGCGGCAAGCAGGTCTGGATCTACCCCGAGACCAAGCATCCGACCTACTTCCGGGGGCTCGGGCTGGGACTCGAGGAGCGCGTCGCGAAGCTGCTGCACAAGTACGGCAAGGACCAGCGGAACTCGCCGGTCATCCTGCAGTCCTTCGAGCCGACCAGCATCCAGCGGCTGAACACGCTCGTGGACAATCCCCTGGTCGTCCTGCTCTCCACGGCGGACAGCCGCCCCTGGGACTTCGTCGAGGCGGGCGACCCGCGTACGGTCGCCGACCTGGTCACCCCGAAGGGCCTGCGGGAGATCGCCGGTTACGCGCAGGGCATCGGGCCGACCCTGGACCTGGTCGTCCCGAAGAGCTCCGACGGCACCCTGGGCGCCCCGACCACGCTCGTCGCCGACGCGCACAAGGTGGGCCTGCTCCTGCACCCGTACACGATGCGCAACGAGAACCCCTTCCTGCCGAAGGAGTTTCGCAGGGGCACGGACGCGGACGGCTACGGAGACGCCTTCGGCGCGTACCAGATCTACTTCGCCACCGGCATCGACGGCGTCTTCACCGACAACGCCGACACCGGCCTGCTCGCCCGCGCGGACTTCGTCAACGGCTGAGTGCCCGGCCCCCGTTCGGGGTGAGTCGCGGCCGCCCCGGCAACCTGCCGCCCGGGCGGCCGCGTCGTTCCGTACATGACGCACCACCTGGTCGCCGCGCTGCGCCCGCTGCTCGTGGCCGAGGCCGCCGCCGAGGCGCATGCCTCCGGGAGCGAGGCGGGCGACCTGGAACAGGCGGTCTGGGTCCGGCTGCTGGAGCGCCTGCAGTCCGACGGGCCGCCGCTCGATCCGGCGGGCTGGCTGCGCCGGGCCGTCCGCGCCGAGGCGCGCCGCAGCCACCGCACGCGCCGCATCGAGCGGCCGTACGACAGGGAGCCCGCCGACGAGCGCGGCACCGGTCCCGAGGAGTCCGCGCTCACCGCCGACCGCCACCGTGCCCTGCGCGACGCGGTCCGCCGGCTGCCCGGCCGCTGCCCCGGTCTGCTGGCGGCCCTGCTCTCACCGAAGGACCTCACCTACCGGGAGATCGCGGGGGAGTTGGGCATCTCACAGGGAAGTCTCGGCCCGGAACGTTCCCGATGTCTGGGATGTCTGCGGCGATTGCTCGCGTCGGAGATTGCGACGCGCGAAGTGCGGGGATAGGAGTGAGCAACAACAGGTGATCAGGTGAGCGGGAGGCGTGCGCACATGGGCATGAGCGTGACCATCTCGGCGGCGACCGAACAGGACGCGGAGCAGATCTTCCGGCTCCAGTACCTGTGCTTCCAGGGCGAGGCGGCGCTGTACGGCAACTACCGCATCGGCCCGCTCGTCCAGAGCCTCGACTCGGTCCGCCAGGAGGTCACCGCCGACTGCGTCTTCGTGGCCAGGCTGGGCGAGGAGGTGGTCGGCTCGGTGCACGGCAGCGTGACCGAGGACGGCGCGGCCTCCATCGGAAAGCTCTGCGTCCATCCGCGCCTGCAGGGCCACGGCATCGGCGCCCGTCTGCTGCGCGCCGCCGAAGCCGCGCTCGCCGAGGAGCGTGGCGCGAAGCGGTTCCGGCTGGAGGCGGCCCACCGCAGCAAGGGGAACCTGCGGCTGTACCGGCGGGTGGGATACGAGACGGTGGGCACGTCCCAGGGCGCGGACGGCGTCCCCATGATCGTCCTGGAGAAGCCGGCGGGGACGTACGCCACCACGGCGTGACCTGCCCGGCGGCAACGGCGTGACGTCGCCCGGCGATTCAGGGCGTGCCGGGCTCGGCGCCGTCGCGCGAACCCCGCAGCCACCACAGGGCCGTCAGCGGCAGCAGCACGGGGATGAACACGTACCCCGCGCCGTAGTCCGACCACACGGTCGCGTCGTGGAACGCGGAGGGCTCCACCAGCGTCCAGGTGCCGACGACGAGCACGCCCGCCAGCTCCGCCGCGCAGCAGACCCGCGCCGCCCTGCGGGCCGTCTCGCCGCCGCGCACCAGGGAGTAGGTGATGAAGCCGTACACGACGCCCGCGGCGGCGGACAGTACGTAGGCGAGCGGCGCCCGGTCGAAGTCGGTGGCGATCTGGTAGACCGAGCGCGAGACGGCGGCGACGACCATCACGCCGTAGAGCCAGACGAGCAGCATGCCCGGCCCGCTGACGAGCCGCGCCCTCGTCGGCTCCTGCTCCGTGGCGGTCATCTCAGCCTCCCCAGATGTCGAAGAGCCGCACTTCGAGCACGGCGAGGACCACACCGCCCGCGGCGGCCGTCACCGATCCCCAGCGCGTCCGCTCGGCCAGCGACATGAACCCGGCCGCCGGGACACAGGCGAACGCGCCGATCAGATACGCCACGAAGATAGTCGTCCCCTGCTCCGGCCTGCCGCCCTGGGCCAGCAGCACGATGCCGGTCACCAGCTGGATCACGGCCAGCAGCGACACCACGGCCATGCCGATGAAGTGCCAGTCCTTGGTCGGCTGGTCACGGTAGGCCGCCCAGCCGCACCAGGCGGCGAGCAGCAGCGCGGCGACACCGGTCACCAGCGTCAGGGCGTTGAGCATGCCGTGACCTTATTACGGGCCAATCGTCCCGATGCCGTCGCCCCCGTGCAGGCCCCGTAGGGTCGGGGCCATGAAGATCCACGCGCAAGCCCTCCTGTTCGACAACGACGGCACCCTCGTCTCCTCGCTCGAGTCCGTGGAGCGCTGCTGGACGCGCTGGGCAGGGGAGTACGACGTCACGGCCGAGGACTTCGGACGGGTGGAACTGCACGGGCGCACCGCGGCGGAGATAGTCGCCGACCTGCTGCCCGCCGGCCTCGTACCGGAGGCGGTCGCGCGGGTCGAGGAGCTCGAGGTGAAGGACGTACCCAACGGAGGCGTACGGCCGCTGCCCGGCACGCGGGACTTCCTGGACTCCCTGCCCGCCGAGGCGTGGGCCGTCGTCACCTCCGCCACCCGGCGGCTCGCGGAGGCCCGGCTCGGCGCCGTCGGCATCCGGCCCAAGACGCTCGTCGCCGCCGACGACGTCACCCACGGCAAGCCCGACCCCGAGCCCTACCTGCTCGCCGCCCGGCAGCTGGGCGTCGAGCCGGCCCGCTGTGTCGTCTTCGAGGACGCCCCGGCGGGGCTCCGCGCGGGCCGCGCCGCCGGGATGACCACCGTGGCCTTGGCCACAACCCATCAGGCGCACGAACTCGACGCCGACCTGGTGGTCGCCGACCTGTCGGCCTTGTCCGCACTGGTCACCGACGCCGGTGTCGAGATCTCCGTCCGCGACTGACGCCCGGCCGTCCGGCCCGCGCGCCGTCCATCGCTGTCCAGCATGCGGACAGCGATGGCTTGTCCGGCTCATACATCTGATTTACTGGCACGCATGACCACGACGAGCAGCCGCACCCTTGCGACCGAGGCGACCATGACGCCCGGTGCTCGCTGTATGTGTCCTATGCGTCGAATGTGCGCTTTCTAGAGGGCCCCCGCACCACCCGAGCCTCGCGCCCCGAAGCGAGACGCCGTGGCCTGTCCGTACGTCGTCCCTGACACACGAGTGGCATACGACCGACCTACGAGACAACGTCACGCCCCCGCGCACATGTTCTCCCCGGTTCCATCGCTCCGCGAGAAACGTGCCGCGTTCCCGACATCATGCCCACGTGCCCGGGCACACCCGCGCCCGCGCACTCGACAGTGACGGAAACCCAGTGATCACGACATCGGGCCTGACCAAGGTCTACCGCTCACGCGGCCGCGAGGTCACCGCCCTCGACGGCGTCGACCTCCATGTCCGCGAAGGCGAGGTGTACGGCGTCATCGGCCAGTCCGGCGCCGGCAAGTCCTCCCTCATCCGCTGCGTCAACCTGCTGGAGCGTCCCACCTCCGGCACCGTGACCGTCGCCGGGCAGGACCTCACCGCCCTCGCCGGCCGCGGCCATCGCGCCGGCAAGGAACTGCGGCAGGCGCGCAGCCGCATCGGCATGGTTTTCCAGCACTTCAACCTGCTGTCCTCCCGGACCGTCCAGGACAACATCGAGCTGCCGCTCGAGATCCTCGGCACGTCCGGCAAGGAGCGCTCGCGCAAGGCGCTGGAACTCCTCGACCTGGTCGGCCTCGCCGACAAGGCGCGGGCCTACCCCGCCCAGCTCTCCGGCGGCCAGAAGCAGCGTGTGGGCATCGCCCGCGCCCTGGCAGGCGACCCCAAGGTGCTGCTGTCCGACGAGGCCACCAGCGCCCTCGACCCGGAGACCACCCGCTCGATCCTGCAGCTGCTGCGCGACCTGAACCGGCAGCTGGGCCTGACCGTGCTGCTCATCACCCACGAGATGGACGTCGTGAAGTCGATCTGCGACTCCGCCGCCCTGATGGAGAAGGGCCGCATCGTCGAGTCCGGCACCGTCGGCGAGCTGCTCGCGACCCCGGGCTCGCAGCTGGCCGCCGCGCTGTTCCCGGTGGAGGGCGAGGCCTCCGGTGCCGACCGCACCGTCCTCGACGTCACCTTCCACGGCGAGGCCGCCACCCAGCCGGTCATCTCCCAGCTCGCGCGCACCTACAACATCGACATCTCGATCCTCGGCGCCGCCATCGACACCGTCGGCGGCCTCCAGATCGGCCGTATGCGCATCGAACTGCCCGGCCGCTACGAGGACAACGTCGTGCCCGTCGGCTTCCTGCGCGAGCAGGGCCTGCAGATCGACGTGGTCGGCGACGAACCGGGCGAGGCGCCCGCACTGGTGAAGGAAGGTGCCAAGTGACCTGGTCCGAGATGCAGCCGCTGCTGTCCCAGGCGTGTTGGGACACGCTCTACATGGTCGGCTGGTCCACGCTGATCGCCGTCCTCGGCGGCCTCCCGCTCGGCATCCTGCTCGTCCTCACGGACCGGGGCGGGCTGCTCCAGAACGTCGTCGCGAACAAGGTCATCGGGCAGATCGTGAACGTCGCTCGTTCGATGCCCTTCATCATCCTGATGGTCGCGCTGATGGGCTTCACCCGCTCGATCACCGGGACGACCATCGGCCGCGAGGCCGCGATCGTGCCGCTGGCCATCGGAGCGATCCCGTTCTTCGCCCGCCTGGTCGAGACGGCTGTCCGCGAAGTGGACGGCGGCCTCGTCGAGGCCGTGCAGTCGATGGGCGGCAACACCTGGACCGTCGTCCGCAAGGTCCTCGTACCGGAGTCGCTGCCCTCGCTCATCTCCAGCACCACGACCACGATCGTCGCGCTCATCGGCTACTCCGCCATGGCCGGCACGGTCGGCGCCGGCGGCCTCGGCGACATCGCCATCCGCTACGGCTACCAGCGCTTCGAGACCGAGCTGATGTGGATCACGGTCGGCATCCTCGCCGTCGTCATCTCCCTCATCCAGTTCGCCGGCGACTACGCCGCCCGCAACCTGCACCACCGCGGCGGCCGCTCCGGGGCCGCGCCCCGGCTCCGCCTGCTGAAGGCCAAGGAGTCCGCGGCCGCGGACGTGAGCCAGGCCGCCTGACCCACCTCGCACAGACTCCCCGTAGCACCGACACGGGGTCGCACCACCTTTAAGGAAAGGCACTTTTCGTGCGTAACACCGCCAAGATCACCACCGCCGTCCTCGCCGCCGGAGCCCTCTCCCTCGGGCTCAGCGCCTGCGGCTCCGGCAAGGGCAGCTCCTCCGCCTCCGACTACAGCGGCCCGCTGATCGTCGCCGCGAGCCCCACCCCGCACGCCGAGATCCTCGACTACGTCAAGGACCACCTGGCGAAGAAGGCGGGACTCGACCTGCAGGTCAAGGAGTTCACCGACTACATCACGCCGAACACGGCGACCGAGGACGGCTCGGTGGGCGCCAACTACTTCCAGAACAAGCCGTACCTGGACGACTTCAACAAGAAGCGCGGCACCGACATCGTGCCCGTCGTCACGGTGCACCTGGAGCCGCTCGGCCTCTACTCCCACAAGGTGAAGAAGGCCGACGCGTTGAAGAGCGGTGCGACCATCGCCGTCCCGAACGACTCCGTGAACGAGGCGCGCGCCCTGAAGCTGCTGGCCGCCAACCACCTCATCACGCTCAAGGCCGGCGTCGGCAACGAGGCGACCCCGCAGGACATCGTCAAGAACCCGAAGAAGCTCACGTTCAAGGAGGTCGAGGCGGCCCAGACCCCGCGCTCCCTGGACGACGTGGACGCCGCGGTCGTCAACGGCAACTACGCCATCTCGGCCGGCCTCAAGCCCGCCAAGGACGCCCTCGTGCTGGAGTCCCCGAAGAACAACCCCTACGGCAACTTCCTCGCGGTCAAGAAGGGCAACGAGAAGGACCCGCGGGTCAAGAAGCTCGCCAAGCTCCTCACCTCGCCCGAGGTGAAGAAGTTCATCGAGGACAAGTACCAGGGTTCGGTCGTCCCGTCGTTCTGATCCGGCCCCGGGGGGAACTGAACCGATGATCTGGAGCCCGCCCCGCGCGAGCTGACGGGCCGGCGGCGCGTCCACCGCGGGGCGCCACGCACGGGGTCCACGCCATCACTTGGCGTGGACCCCGTGGTGCGGTTGCGTGCTTTCATGCTGCATGCTGGGCAGTTCAGCCCCGAGGGGTTCCCAAGGATTTCCGATGTGTACGGAGTGGCGCATGACGAGCACCTTCCCCAACATCTCCATCAGCACGGAGCGGTTGGTGCTGCGGCCCCTCGACGAGGACGACGTGCCCGCCCTGGCCGAGATGATGAACGACGAGCAGGTCGCGGCCTGGACCGAAGTCCCACAGCCCTACACCGAGGACCGCGCCCGCGGCTGGATCACCGAGTACGCGCCCGCGGAACGCGCCGCCGGCCGCGGCCTCGACCTCGCCGTCGCCGAGTTCCTGACCCAGCGGCTCGTCGGCGTCGTCCAGCTGGCCAGGACCGACTGGCGCATCCGGTCCACCGAACTGTCGTACATCGTCGCCCCCTGGGCCCGCGGCGAGGGCTACGCCTCCGAGGCCGCGCTGGCGACCGCCCAATGGCTCTTCAGCGGCCAGAAGTTCGAGCGCATCGAGCTGCGCACCGCCGCCGGCAACACCGCCTCCCAGCAGGTCGCCCAGAAGATCGGCTGCCTCAGCGAGGGCGTGCTGCGCAACGCCTGCATAGTGCACGTCCGCGCCGAGGACGGCACCTGGACGGACCAGCGCAGCGACTACATCGTCTGGAGCCTCCTCCCGGAGGACCTGGAGGGCGCGGGCGAACAGCTCGCCGACACCGGTGGTTTCACGTCGTTCTCCGACTGGAACTGAGGGAAGAATCCGGCTGAACACTGGGGAAACACTCCCCGGGCGCCGCCGCCCGCCGCGCACCCGACAGCTCCACCAGGTACGCTCACGGAGCCGGCCCACGGGCGGCTCCGATCCCTGACGACCTGCGAAAACCCTGGAGACTGACGACGATGGCCGACCGGGTCACGGTGATCGGCTGGGACGGCTCGCCGCTGACCGCCGCGGCACGCGCCGCCCTCTCTGCCGCCACGCTCGTCGCGGGCGCGGCCCACCACCTGGCGCTCCCCGAGGTGCCCCCCGGCGCCGAGCGCATCCGGCTCGGCAGCGTCTCCCTGGCCGCCCGCCGTATCGCCGCCCACCGCGGCACCGCGGTCGTGCTGGCCGACGGCGACCCCGGCTTCTTCGGTGTCGTACGGACCCTGCGCGCCCCCGAGTTCGGCCTGGAGGTGGAGGTCGTCCCCGCCGTCTCCTCCGTGGCCGCCGCCTTCGCCCGCGCGGGCATGCCGTGGGACGACGCCCAGGTGGTCGTCGCACACCCGCGCACCCTGCGACGCGCGGTGAATGTGTGCCGCGCCCACACGAAGGTCGCCGTCCTCACCTCACCCGGCGCCGGCCCCGCCGAGCTCGGGCTGCTCCTGGACGGCGTGCACCGCACCTTCGTCATCTGCGAGGAGCTGGGCACCGAACGCGAGCAGGTCGCCGTCGTCACCTCCGACAAGGCCGCCGACCACACCTGGCGCGACCCGAACGTCGTCATCGTCATCGGAGGCCCGGCCGGTCCCGTCGCCGCGGGCGAGAGCGGCGGCTGGATCGCCGGGCGCGATCCGCTCGCGGGCCCGCGCGGCTGGGTGCTGCCCGACGAGGAGTACGGCGGCAGGCTCGGCGAGGGCGAGACGGAACTGCTCAGGGCGGCCCAACTCGCCCGCCTGGGGCCCCGGGTCGGCGACCTCGTCTGGGACATCGGGTGCGGCAGCGGCGCGTTCGCCACCGACGCGGCGCGGGCCGGCGCCGCCGTCATCGCCGTCGACCGGAACCAGGAGGCGTGCGCCCGCACCGAGTCGGCCGCGCGCCGCTTCGGCGTCCAGCTCCAGACGGTGCAGGGCACCGCCCCGCACGTCCTGGAGAACCTGCCCGAACCTGACGTCGTGCGCGTCGGGGGCGGGGGAGTTGCCGTGGTCTCCGCGGTCGCCGACCGCCGCCCGCGGCGTATCGCCACGCACGCCGCGACCCGCGACGAGGCCGAACTCGTCGGCCGTGACCTGACCGAGCACGGATACCGGGTCGAGTGCGCCCTGATGCAGTCCGTCGAACTCGACACCAGGGCCTGGACGGAGACCGAGCGAAACGTCGCGTTCCTGCTCACAGCGGAATTGCCGCGGCGCGAAACGCCTCGTTGAGGGGCGGTGGCCGGGCGTCGCTCGGGGCTGCCGGACCGCGCCCCGAGATCGGTTGGTCGTACCGCGCGCGGTAGGCTGGCCGACCGTTGGACCGCATCAGGTGGCCCGGAACTTCGTTCGTCAATGTCCGGAAATCATGCCCGTTTTGGGACAGGTGTGGTACGGCGGAACCGGAGGACGCGCAACGTGGCGCAGTCCACAGCGGACTGTCGCGGATCATGCTGTCGCGACGGTGGAGCAGCCGGGACAATGCCACTGAATGGCTTTGTCGCCTTTTCCGGACGGGTCGTTCGTGCCGCCGAGCACGCACGCTCGTTCTTCACTGCGGGACGGTCGGTGCGCCGTTCCTGGTGAGCTGGTCGTAGGAGCACTAACCGATGGGCGAGGGGTACGCATGACCGACACCGGCCAGATCCCGGGCGAGGGACTGCCGGAGAGCGCAGGCATGGTGGAACAGCCGGGCGTTGCGGCGCACGGCGCGTACACCCACCTCTCCGACACTCCCTCAGAGGACGACGAACTCCTGCTGCCGGGCGCCCAGGGCGCGTGGGGCAACGAAGTGCCACCGCCCGCGCCGGAGCCCGTCGTCGAGGCCATGCACCAGCCGAGCCCGCACGAGGCTTCGGGCCGCGACAGCGGTTCCGTCGATCTCAGCGGCGTCCGCCCGTCCGAGACGACGCCCCCGTCCGCCATGCCGTCCCCCATCCTCGCGGCCCCGTACGACCAGACCGCGCCCCCGACCCCGCGTCGCCCGCTGCACTTGGGCCCGCCGATCCCCAACGCCGCCGCCAGCCCGGTCCGTTCCCTCGCCGACCGCGGCCCCGCAGGCGCTCCGGTACGGCAGCAGGGCCCGCCGACGATCGGCCCCGAGTACTTCGACACGCAGACGCCGCGCGACATCGCCCCGCAGAGCACGGCCCCGTGGGTCGGAGCCCCGGCGCCCGCGCCCCAGGTGAGCGTCCAGGCCCCGACCGCCGAAACGGTTGCTCCGCAGGCCCCGGCGGCCCACCTCGCGCCCGACGCTGCCGTGGTGGGCGGTACGGGTACGGTGGACATGACGGCGCAGGCGGCCGTGCCGGCGGACGGTGCCGGACATGTTCCGCAGGGGCAGGGAGACGCTCAGCCGGCGCTCGGATACGACGGATACGACGCTGCGCACGGTGTACAGGGCGTGCACGGTCCCGACGGCATGTACGGCCCCGAGAGCGGCCCGATGGGCGCGTACCCGGCGCCGGTCGAGGGCCCGATGGGTGCCCACGTCACGCCGGAGCAGCCGGCGGAGGCTCAGTTCCAGCCCCAGGAAGGCCCGCAGGCGATGCAGCCCCTGAGCCCCGAGGGTGCGCAGATCCCGGAGGCCGCTCAGGCGCCCGACGGCACGGCGAGCGTCGACGTCGGTCAAGTCCCGCCGGAAGCCGCCCAGTTCACCACCGCCGAGGCTCCGCAGGCAGCCGTGATCGACCCGCACGCCGCCGTCCCGGCGCCGGAGGCCGAGGCCGTGCCGCCCGCCCCGGACGCCGTACCCACCGAGCCCGAGGCCGCCGCACCCGCGCCTGGGCCCGAGGCCGTCCCTCAGCCCGTCGACCAGTCGGCCGAGCAGCCTGCCGAGCAGATCACCGGTCAACTCGCCGACCAGCCCGCGGAGGCGGCCGCTCCCGCACAGGTCCAGGGACCGCAGTCCGCGCCGGCCGTGCAGGTGCCCGAGCAGACTCCGGCCGCCGGGGTCGTATCGGACGAGCCGACCGCCGAGGACGTGCAGCAGCAGCCGACCGCTGAAGCAGAGCCGCACGGCGGCGAGTTCGTCGCGCCCGCGCCCGAAGCCCCGGCGAGCGACGCCGACCCCTCCGCGTCGCACGAGCAGCAGCCCGCGCCCGACGCGACCGAGCCCCAGCAGGCGACGCCGGCGGAAGCCGAGCCCGCGCCGCCGGAGGCCGAGCCCGCGCCGCCGGAGGCCGAGGCGGCAGCAGCGTCCGCCGCCGAGCCCGTGCCCGCCGAAGCCGTGCCCGCCGAGCCCGCGGAGCCGGACGCGTCGGCCGCCGAGCCCCCCGCCGACCAGGCGCCCGGCGAGGTGCCCGGCGACCAGGCCCCTCTCCCGAGCACCGTCCCGCTGGAGCCGCACCCGGACCAGCCGCTGGGCCGGTTCGTGCCCGTCGAGGGCCAGGTGCCGACGACCCCGCACCTGGCTCCCACCCCGCCGCAGCCACTCGTCCTCCCCACGCAGGACCAGGGCGACGGCGCGGCGCAGGAGGCGCCCGCGACGCCCCCCGAGGAGCCCGTCGCCACGGTTCCCGGGCCCCGCGAGGCCGAGCCGGCCGTCGTCGCGGAGGAGGCAGGTCCCGACGTCGTACAGCAGGCGGAGGACCTGGAGACCAGGGCCGCCGAACCGGAGGAGGGAACGGCCGCGGTGGCGGAGCCGCGACGGTCCCTCGGCCCGGCCGCGCCCGCCTACAACGACGTCGAGCGCGCGGCCGTCCTCAAGGTCATCCGTGAGCGCCGCGACATCCGCAACGGCTTCCGCAGCGACCCCATCCCGCACGAGGTGCTGCTGCGCGTCCTGGAGGCCGCCCACACCGCGCCCTCCGTCGGCCACTCCCAGCCGTGGGACTTCGTCGTCATCCGCTCCGCCGAGACGCGCCGGAGCATGCACGAACTGGCCATGCGCCAGCGCGAGGCGTACGCCAAGTCGCTGCCCAAGGGCCGGGCGAAGCAGTTCAAGGAACTGAAGATCGAGGCCATCCTCGACACCCCGGTGAACATCCTCGTCACCGCCGACCCGACCCGCGGCGGCCGCCACACCCTCGGCCGCCACACGCAGCCGCAGATGGCGCCGTACTCGGCCGCGCTCGCGGTGGAGAACCTCTGGCTCGCCGCCCGCGCCGAGGGCCTCGGCGTCGGCTGGGTCAGCTTCTTCGACGAGCGCGAGATGGTCCGCGCCCTCGGCCTGCCCGAGCACCTCGAAGCCATCGCCTACCTGTGCGTCGGGTACGTCGACGAGTTCCCGGAGGAGCCCGAGCTGATGCAGGCGGGCTGGTCCAAGCGCCGTCCGCTGTCCTGGGTCGTACACGAGGAGACGTACGGCCGCCGCGCCCTTCCTGGAGAGGAACCCCACGACCTGCTTGCCGAGACCGTCGCGCAGATCCGCCCGCTGGACGCCAAGGCGCTCGGCGAGGCCTGGGAGCGCCAGAAGCGTATGACCAAGCCCGCGGGCGCACTCGGCATGCTGGAGATCATCTCGGCGCAGCTGTCCGGCCTGTCCCGGCAGTGCCCGCCGCCGATCCCGGAGCCCGCGGCCGTCGCGATCTTCGCGGGCGACCACGGCGTGCATGCCCAGGGCGTCACCCCCTGGCCGCAGGAGGTCACCGGCCAGATGGTGGCCAACTTCCTGGGCGGGGGAGCGGTCTGCAACGCCTTCGCGAGCCAGGTGGGCGCCGAGGTATGCGTCGTGGACGTGGGCGTCGCCACCGACCTGCCGGCCACCCCGGGACTGCTGCCCCGCAAGGTCCGCGCCGGCACGTCCGACATGACCACCGGTCCCGCGATGACCCGCGAGGAGGCCACGCAGGCCATCGAGGTCGGCATCGAGACCGCGCGCGACCTGGTGGCGGCCGGCAACAAGGCCCTGCTCACCGGCGAGATGGGCATCGCGAACACCACGGCGTCCGCGGCCCTGATCTCCGTCTTCACGGGCGCGGACCCGGCCGAGGTGACCGGCCGCGGCACCGGCATCAACGACGAGACCCTGGCCCGCAAGACCGAGATCGTCCGCCGGGCTCTCGAACTCCACCAGCCGGACCCGGCCGACCCCATCGGCGTCCTGGCGGCGGTCGGCGGCTTCGAGCACGCGGCCCTCGTCGGCCTGCTCCTCGGCGGCGCCTCCCTGCGCACGCCGGTGATCCTGGACGGCGTCAGCGCGGGCGCGGCCGCCCTGGTCGCCCGCGGCATCGCCCCCGAGGTCCTCGCGGCCTGCATCGCGGGCCACCGCAGCGCCGAGCCCGGTCACGTGGCCGCCCTCAACAAGCTGGGCCTGCGCCCCCTGGTCGACCTCGACCTGCGCCTCGGCGAGGGCACGGGCGCCCTGCTCGCGCTGCCGATGGTGCAGAGCACGGCCCGGGCCATGCACGAGGTGGCGACGTTCGACTCGGCAGGGGTAACGGAGAAGTAGGCGCCACGGCGCCCCGGTGCTTCGGTGCCACGGCGCCACGGCCCGGGTGGTCCGGCGTTCTCCCGTGGTCCGGTGTCCAACTGCCGGACCACCCGGGCCGCCTGCCCCGCACCCCGCATAAAATCCGCACGTCAGGGCCGCTCCGGAGCCGCAGCGCCCGCACCACACAGCCTCACGAGGAGCCGTCCCTCATGGCCGAACACCCCGCCTATCCCGTAGGCCTCCGCCTCGCCGGCCGCCGTGTGGTCGTCCTGGGCGGCGGCCAGGTGGCCCAGCGCCGCCTGCCGGCCCTCATCGCGGCGGGCGCCGACGTCCTCCTCGTGTCGCCCGGGGCGACCGCCTCCGTGGAAGCCATGGCGGACGGCGGTGAGATCACCTGGGAGCGGCGGCCGTACGCCGACGGCGACCTCGCCGACGCCTGGTACGCCCTCATCGCCACCAGCGACCCCGAGGCCAACGCCGCCGCCTCCGCCGAGGCGGAGCGCCGGCGCGTCTGGTGCGTCCGCTCCGACGACGCCGACGCGGCGACCGCCTGGACCCCGGCGACCGGCCACAGCGCGGGCGTCACGGTCGCCGTCCTCACCACGGAGGCGCGCGGCCGCGACCCCCGGCACACCGCCGCCGTCCGCGACGCGGTCGTCGAGGGTCTGCGCGACGGCACCCTCGTCGCCCCGCACCACCGCACCCGTACGCCCGGCGTGGCCCTGGTCGGCGGCGGCCCCGGCGACCCGGACCTGATCACCGTGCGCGGCCGCCGCCTCCTCGCCGAGGCCGACGTGGTCATCGCCGACCGGCTCGGCCCGCGCGACCTGCTCGCCGAACTCCCGCCGCACGTCGAGGTGATCGACGCGGCCAAGATCCCGTACGGCCGTTACATGGCCCAGGAGGCCATCAACAACGCGCTGATCGAGCACGCCAAGCAGGGCAGGTCGGTCGTACGGCTCAAGGGCGGCGACCCGTTCGTCTTCGGCCGCGGCATGGAGGAGGTCCAGGCGCTGACGGAGGCCGGCATCCCGGTCACGGTCGTCCCCGGCATCTCCAGCTCGATCTCGGTGCCCGCGGCGGCCGGCATCCCGGTCACCCACCGGGGCGTCGCCCACGAGTTCACCGTCGTCAGCGGCCATGTCGCCCCCGACGACGAGCGCTCCCTGGTCGACTGGCCGTCGCTGGCCAGGCTGACCGGCACCCTCGTGATCCTCATGGGCGTCGACAAGATCGGAAAGATCGCCGAGACGCTCGTCGCCCACGGCAAGTCCCTTGACACCCCGGTCGCCCTGATCCAGGAGGGCACCACGGCGGCGCAGCGGCGCGTCGACGCGACCCTCGCCACCGTCGCCGAGACCGTCCGCGCCGAGGACGTGAAGCCTCCCGCGGTCATCGTCGTCGGCGAGGTCGTCGGCGTGGGCCGTAACCTTGGGTGACGCGATCCGTTTTCACCCGCGCCACCCGTTCCACCCGATCCAGCCGTTGGCACCCCAGCCCCGTCCCGACAAGGCAGCAGCACCCCCGTGGCCGATCTCATCACCATCGAGGACCCCGACGACCCGCGCCTGAGCGACTACACGGGCCTGACCGACGTCGAGCTGCGCCGCAAGCGCGAGCCCGCGGAGGGGCTGTTCATCGCCGAGGGCGAGAAGGTCATCAGGAGGGCCGCGGAAGCGGGCTACGCGATGCGCTCGATGCTGCTCTCGGCCAAGTGGATCGACGTCATGCGCGACGTCATCGACGAGTCCCCGGCCCCCGTGTACGCGGTCAGCCCCGAGCTCGCCGAACAGGTCACCGGCTACCACGTGCACCGCGGCGCCCTCGCCTCCATGCAGCGGGGGCCGCTGCCCGCGGCACCCGAACTGCTGCGCTCCGCACGGCGGGTGGCGGCGGTGGAGGCCGTCGACGACCGCGCCGACATCGGCGCGAGGTCGCCTTCGGGTCTGCAAGGAGAACGTGCGGTTCGGCGCGTCGCCGTGTTCGAAGACATCGTCGATCACGCCAACATGGGGGCCGCGTTCAGGAACGCCGCAGCCCTCGGCGTCGACGTGGTTCTCCTCACCCCGCGCTGTGCCGATCCTCTCTACCGCAGGTCCGTGAAGGTCTCGATGGGGGCGGTCTTCAAGGTGCCGTGGACTCGCCTGGAGTCCTGGCCGAAGGACGCCGAGCTCCTGCGGTCGGAGGGCTTCACGGTCGCCGCACTCTGCCTGAGCGACCGGGCGATCCCCCTCGACGAGCTCGCCGCGCGCAAGTACGAGAAGCTCGCCCTGGTCTTCGGCACCGAGGGCGACGGCCTCACCCCGGAGGCTTTCGCCGCGGCCGACGAGCACGTACGCATTCCGATGGACGCCGGCGTCGACTCCCTCAACGTGGCGGCCGCCTCGGCCGTGGCCTTCTACGCCACCCAGCCGCGACCTGTCTGAACCGCTCGCCGCGCGGACATCGACGCCGGCGTGAAACCCGAAGCGACCACGCGGGAGAACGCGGAACCACGGGCGAGCCGTCAGGCTTCCTGTTCGATCGTGACGTCCAGCTGCTTCATCAGCGGCTGGTCGCTCTGGGCGCTGTAGTCGCTGATCGAGATCAGCTGGTTCAGCTCCGGCATGTAGCCGGCGGCGACGCCGCGGGGAATGTCGTGCTCGACCGCGAGGAATCCCTTCAGTGTGCGCTCGGTGCCGTCCTTGGCGTATGCCGTGATCGTGGTCGGCTGGAACTCCGCAAGGCCGCGCTCGCGCATGTCGTCGGCGTTCATGAAGACGAGCGTGCGCAGGTTGTGGATGCCCCGGTAGCGGTCGTTGTCGGTGTAGACCGTGGTGTTCCACTGATCGTGGGAGCGCATCGCGCCCAGGACGAGCCTTCCGTCGCGGGGCACCACGTCGGGCAGGGGGGCGTGCGAGAACTCGGCGCGTCCGGTGGGGGTGAGGAAGACCAGTTCGCGGGCGGGCTGCTTGATCCGGAAGCCCATCGGCTGCCGGACGCGCCGGTTGAAGTCCTCGAAGCCGTACAGGACCTTCGCCATGGTGTCCCGGATGCGGTCGTAGTCCTCGACGTACCACTCCCACGGGGTCGAGGAGTCCGGCAGCGCCGCCTGGGCCAGGCCGGAGATGATCGCGGGCTCGGAGAGCAGGTGCGGCGAGGCCGGGTGCCGGTTGCCCTGCGAGAGGTGGACCATCGAATCGCCGTTCTCGACCGACAGCCGCTGCAGTCCGCTCTCCTGCACGTCCTTCTCGGTGCGGCCCAGGCACGGCAGGATCAGCGCCCGCTTGCCGTGCACGATGTGGCTGCGGTTGAGCTTGGTGCTGACGTAGACGGTCAGATCCACCTTCCGCAGGCTCGCGTAGGTGTACCTGGTGTCGGGCAACGCGAGCGCGAAGTTGCCCGACATTCCGACGAAGACCTTGATGTCGCCGCGGTCCATCGCCTCGACGGTGCCGATGACGTCCAGCCCCTCCTCGTACGGCGGGTCGATATCGCAGACCTCGGCGAGCTTGTCGAGGAACTCCCGCGTGGGGGCGTTGGTGATGCCGCAGGTGCGGTTGCCCTGCACGTTGCTGTGGCCGCGGTTGGGCGCGGCGCCGGCGCCCTCGCGGCCGATGTTGCCGCGCAGCAGCAGTACGTTGACGATCTCGCGGATGGTGTCGACGGCGTGCTCGTGCTGGTTGACGCCGAGGCCCCAGGTGATGATCGACCGGTCGGCCTCGCGGTAGATCGTGGCTGCCTTGAGGATGTCCTCCTTGGCCACGCCCGACTGGTGGACGATCTCGTCCCACGAGGTGTCCTCGACCAGCCTCCGGTAGTCGTCGAAGCCACTCGTGTGGCGCGCCAGGAACTCCCTGTCGATCGCGTGCTCGTCCCTCTCGGACATCTCCAGGGTGGCCTTGGCGATGCCGCGCATCAGTGCCATGTCGCCGGCGGACCGCGGCTGGATGTCGAGGTTGCTGGTCGGGGTGGCGCGGAAGGTCGCCATCGCGAGGATGTCGTGCGGAATGATCGTGCGGGTGGCGCCCGCCTCGATCTGCGGGTTGATGTGGACGATCTTCTTGCCCTCGCGGTAGAGCTGCGCCAGCGGGGTGAGCATGCGCGGCGCGTTGGACGCGGCGTTGATGCCGACCACGAAGACGGCGTCCGCGGCCTCCCAGTCCTTGAGGTCCACGGTGCCCTTGCCGGTGCCGAGCGAGGCGAGCATCGCGCGGCTGCCGGCTTCGGTGCACATGTTGGCGCAGTCGGGCTGGTTGTTGGTGCCGAGCTCGCGGGCCATGAGCTGGTAGAGGAAGGAGGCCTCGTTGCCCAGCCGTCCCGAGGTGTAGTACGAGGCCTGGTTCGGATCCTTGAGAGCGCGGACGGTGTCGCCGAACAGCTTGAAGGCGTCCGCCCAGCTGATCGGCACGTAGTGGTCGGTCTCCGGGTCGTAGACCATCGGCTCGGTCAGCCGGCCCTCGGCCTCGAGGTCGTGGTCGTTCCAGTCGAACAGCGAGGTGACGGTGTGCTGCGCGAAGAACTCGCGGGTGACGCGCTTGGGCGTCATCTCCCACGTGGTGTGCTTGATGCCGTTCTCGCACAGGTCCAGCGCCAGGCCCTTGGTGTCGGGCCATGCGCAGCCCGGGCAGTCGAAGCCGCCGCTGTCCTCCTGGTTCAGCTTCAGCATCTCGAGCGAGCCCACCACGACCTCGCGCTCGTCGATCAGGACCTCGGTGACGGCCTTGGCCGCACCCCAGCCGGCCGCCGGATGCGTGTACGGCTTCGACTCGGGCGGCCCCTTCGGCACGGGGCCCACTCGCGGCTCCAGCGGCTGGCTCGCGGCGGCCTTCTCCTGCCGTTCGCTTTCGGCGTCGTCTTCGAACAGACCTTGATCACCCACGGCTATCCCCTCAGCAATATGCCCCCATCTGTAAGGCTATGTTCCCTTCGCGTAATAGGCATGGGTAAAACCTGGCCGAGCGCGGGAATTCGACCGTTGGGCTGCGCTCAATTTGACGGGGTCGTCCCCACCGCATCGAATGCGAGCGCGTGCAGGACGCTGCCGACGCCGGCCTGAAACGGTGATGCGCTGCGATGGCTCACCGCAGTGACCTGTTCGGAACTCCGGGATCGCCGTGAGGCTGCGGGCAGGGGTCGGCAGGGCGTCAGGTTCTCCGGGCGTGAGCGGCCACGGTCGATGGCACAAGCGGGACAGCTGGCGGTACGCCCGGACGCGCCTGCCCCGCCGCGACGACGCGTCCCGCGCCGCCCAGCCCCCGCGCGGGGCCCTGACAGCCCTGCGCCACCGCGATGCCCAGGGCGACCAGCAGGGTCACCACGACGAACACGAACAGCCGCTGCCGCAGCAGCCGCGGATTGGCGGGCCGCAGCCTGGTCCCCGTGGTGCGCGGCGCCGGCCGCCCGGCACCGCTGCGCGGAGCGGGACGGCTGCCGCCGCCGGACCTCGTGGTGGTGCGCGACGCGGGCGTCGGGCGCGCTCCACCGGGGCGCGACGCCGTACCGCCGCCACCCCGTGCCGTACCGCCGCCACGCGAGGCGCCGCCGGTCCGTGACGCGCTGCCGCCGCGCGAGGCCGTGCCACCCCGTGCGGGAGTGCCGCCGCGCGGCACGGGCGTGCCCGGGGCGGACGGCGCACGCTTCAGGGTGCGCTGCTGCTCCCCGTAGGTCTCGGTGAGGCGCCCGGTCGGCCGGTCCGCCTCGGTGGTGCGGGGAGCGGGCGGCCGTACGTCCGCCAGGCCTTGTGCCTCGCGGGCCGCGATCTCCTTGAGCCTGAGCGACAGTTGGAGCGTGCTGGGGCGATCCTCCGGGTCCTTCGCCAGGCAGGCCCGCACCAGCGGGGCGAGCGCGTCCGGTACGCCGTACAGCTGCGGCTCTTCGTGGACGACGCGGTACAGCATCACCTCCGAACTGCCGTGCCCGAAGGGCGAGTCACCGGTCGAGGCGTACGCCAGGGTCGCGCCCAGGGAGAAGACGTCCGTGGCGGGCGTCACGGCGGCGCCGCGCACCTGCTCGGGCGCGAGGAAGCCGGGGGAGCCGACCGCCGTACCGACGTGCGTGAGCGTGGAGGCGCCGGTCGCCCAGGCGATGCCGAAGTCGATGATCCGCGGACCCTTGGGGGACAGCAGGATGTTGGACGGCTTCAGGTCCCGGTGCACGACGCCGGCCTCGTGCACGGCCACCAGCCCCTCGGACAGCGCGGCACCGATCGCCGCCGCCTCCGCAGCGCTGAGCGGCCCCTCATCGGCGACCTTGTCGTGGAGTGCGGGTCCCGGCACGTACTGCGTCGCGAACCACGGCCGGTCGGCGTCCAGATCGGCCGCGACGAGCCGCGCCGTGCACCCGCCCCTGATCCGCCGCGCCGCCGACACCTCGCGTGCGAACCGCGAGCGGAACTCCTGGTCCTCCGCCAGATCGGGACGGATCACCTTGAGCGCGACCCGCTGGCCCTTTCTGTCGGAACCGAGGTAGACCACGCCCATGCCGCCCGCGCCGAGCCGTCGGTGAAGCCTGAACGAGCCGACGACGCGCGGGTCCTCGCGCCTCAGGCGCATCATCGCCATGTTCATCCCCGCTGCCCGGTCCGTCTGACGAGCCACAGCTTACGTTTCCACGGCCGCCCGCGCGCAGAGGCCGCGCCCTCTCGTCCCGACCGATTGTCAGTGCCGCGTGGGAGACTTGAGAGGTAATCAGGAATCTGCGCACAAAAGCAGTTTTGGCCGGACTGTGCCTCCAATCGGCCGTCAGGGAAGGGGGTTTGGGCGTGTGAAGGGTGAGCGAGCGGAGACGGCCGTGGACGCGGGGGGCGCGACGTGCACGTACGAGGCGGTGGCGAGCAGGGCGGGCCGCCGGATGGAGACGGCGGTACGCCGGGGCGTGGTGGAAGTGAGCGAAGTCACCCTGGGGTCCCTCACGCCGTTGAGGCAGTGAGGGAAGGAGTGTTGTCCGTGCGGCCCGCTTCACGGCGAACCGGGTACTTGCTCTGGTGGAGCTGCCGGTGCCGTGCGAGGACAGCCGGAAAACCCCGGACGCTCGGGGCGCTCTCTCCGGGAAGACCCGAGACCCAGGGCCGCGCCTCCACCCAGGGGAGTACTTCGCAGATGACGGCTCATCCTCCGGGAGGCCCGCGATTCGGTACGAGGGCATGACGTCCGGCGGTCGCCGCGAGCCTAGATTGAGGTGAAGCGGCGGGTGCGGTACTCGTCCCCCGAGGTCAGTCACCCGTCGCTGCCACGAGCACACGACAACAGACCATCACCGGCCGGGTGTACGGCCGGGACAACCGAGCACGGTCAGGAGAGGGACCATGGCCCACACGGCACCGCGGACACCGATCCGCCGGCAGGAGCGCACGGCGTTCCGGCCCCGCCGTACCGGCCGCCGCCACCCCCTGGTGGCGACGCTGATGGCCCTTCCCCTGGGGGTCCTGCTCCTCGTCGTCTTCGACGGCTGGGAGACAGTGGCCCGACAGGCGTCGTCCGTGGGCGTGATGCTGGGGCGCTGAGCGGCGACCCCAGGCCCGGAAGAGCGGTCCGGGCGGGGACATCCACCCATGAAACCCCGTGGGGACGGGGGTGCGACGGACGGCAGGGATGCCGGCGCGGCTGGGGAGCTGCGCCGGCATCGCCGTCCCGGCGAACCGGTCCGCGCCGCAGGCATTTGAGGGCGCGCACGCGCGTGTGCGTACGCTCGCGGACCGCAGCCGCACACACCCGGGGGACCTCGTGACCGCAGACCTACTACCGCAGTTGGCCGCGCAGGCCGCGGCCGCGGCCCATCCGGACGGTGCCCCCTGCGACTGCGCCGCGATCGTCACCCTCGCCGACCGCCCCGACGCGACCGTCGTCGGCCACGCCGGAATCGTCGCGAAGGCGCACGCCGCTGACACCGATCCCGCCGAACTCGCCCTGCGCCTGGCCACGGCGGCCCGTCTCCCGGACATCCTCCTCCCGCCGGTCGGGACGGCTCCGGCCCTCCTGAACGACCGCCTCGTGACGTTCTGGCCGTGCGGCACCCGCGTGGATCCGGACGATCCGGACGCGGCCCCCTGGGAAGCCACCGCCCGCCTCCTGGCCCGGCTCCACCGCACCCACGCCGCCCCCGGGCCCGTCGCGACCACACTGCTCCCCGGGCCGGTTGCCGAGGGCGACTCCCGGCCTGCCGCGCCGCCTCCCATGCGCGGCCCCGTCAAGGCCGCCCGCGCGATCGCCCGCCTCCGCGCCGCCCTCTTTGCGGCGCCGTCCCCCCACCCCGCCGCACCTCCGGTCCTGCGGGCCTGGGGCACGCTCCCCGCCTGGGCCCGCGCCGAGGCGCCCATGCCGGACACCGCCACCCTCTGCCACGGCGACCTGCACCTCGGCCAACTCGTGCGCGCCCCGGCCCCGGACGGCCCCTGGAAGCTCATCGACGTCGACGACCTCGGTGTGGGCGTGGCCGCCTGGGACCTCGCGCGCCCGGCCGCCTGGTACGCCTGCGGACTGCTCCCGCCCGACGCGTGGGCGCGCTTCCTGACCGCCTACCGCGCGGCTGGAGGCCCGGCCGTCCCCGCCGACGGCGACCCCTGGCCCGCCCTGGACGTCCCCGCCCGTGCCCTCACCGCGCAGACCGCCGCCCTGGCCGTCACCAAGGCGCTCGCGGCGGACCGCCCCCTGGACGAGGTGGAGCAGTGCCTCGTCGACGCCTGTGACCGAATGGGCTCCCTGCCGTTGGAGTTGGCGGACGGAATCCCGAAGTAGCTTGCAACCGACGGGGGCCGGACCGAGTCTGTCCTGGAGGAAACACCAAGCAGCACCGGACGGCGAGGAGTTGAGCCGAGCATGCAGTGTCCGAAGTGTCACGCGCCGATGCACACCTACAACCGCAACGGCGTCCAGATCGAGCAGTGCAGCGGATGCCGCGGCATCTTCCTCGACTACGGCGAACTGGAGGCGCTGACCCGACTGGAGTCCCAGTGGGCCCAGCCGGCCCCGCCGCCCCCGTCCGCCCCGCAGACGTACCCGGCGCCGTCCGCCCCCGCCTGGGGCGCCCCGCACGGGGGCCACGGCCACTACGGGCATCACGGCCACCACCGCCACAAGAGCTTCGGCCACATGCTGTTCTCCAGCTGACCGGCGCACGAAGAAGCCCCCGGCCGTACGAGACGGCCGGGGGCTTCGGTGTGTGGACGATACTGGGATTGAACCAGTGACCTCTTCCGTGTCAGGGAAGCGCTCTCCCGCTGAGCTAATCGTCCTCGGGACCACGATCACTCCATGGAGCGGATCATGGGCACTGCGTGCGCGATACTGGGATTGAACCAGTGACCTCTTCCGTGTCAGGGAAGCGCTCTCCCGCTGAGCTAATCGCGCGGGGGATCCTTGCGGATCAAGGTCCTTGCGGACCAGTGGACGATACTGGGATTGAACCAGTGACCTCTTCCGTGTCAGGGAAGCGCTCTCCCGCTGAGCTAATCGTCCTTGGAGGTGGAGACGGGATTTGAACCCGTGTAGACGGCTTTGCAGGCCGTTGCCTCGCCTCTCGGCCACTCCACCAGGAGTCTAGAGGATCAGGAAGACCCTCTTGTTCCTGCGAGCGGACGACGAGGCTCGAACTCGCGACCTCAACCTTGGCAAGGTTGCGCTCTACCAACTGAGCTACGTCCGCTTGTCGTTTCGGTCCGCTTCCGCGTCCCGGCGACGTGTTGAACTTTAGCGGATTCCCCGGCCAGTACAAAAACGCGTTTGCGCAGCGTGCTGCGCCGCACCCGTCGGACACCCCGGCCGGGGCACCCGCGGGACATGCCCGGGCCACCCTCAGGACACCCGCCATAGACTCGGCCGTGTGCTCCGCCCTGCTCCTCAGCTCCCCCCTCTGGCCCGCTTCGGCGACCGCGTCGCCACCGGCCTCCTCGACGTCACCAGCGATCCCGCCGCTCTGGACTCCACAGGGTTCTGGGCCGTCTGCGCGGACTTCGAGGGTGGCCTGACCTGCGCGCGCTTCGCGGACGTACGCGAGGAGCCGGTGCCCGCGCCGGTGCCGGGCGCGTGGCACGGCCCGGCGGTGGACGACTGGACGTCGTCCCTCGACCGCGCCGCCTACACCGCGGCCGTACGCCGCATCCGCGACCACATCGCGGCCGGCGAGGTCTACCAGGCCAACCTCTGCCGCGTACTGACCGCACCCGTCGCCTCCGACGCCGACGTGGACGCCCTGACCGCCCTGCTGGCCCGCGGCAACCCGGCGCCGTACGCCGGAACGATCCGGCTGCCCCGGCACGGCGTCGAGATAGCCACGGCCTCCCCCGAGCTCTTCCTGCGCCGCGACGGACGGGTCGTCGACTCCGGCCCGATCAAGGGCACGGGACGCACCGAGGCGGACCTCCTGGAGAAGGACTACGCCGAGAACGTGATGATCGTGGACCTGGTCCGCAACGACATCGGCCGCGTCTGCGCCACCGGCACCGTGAGCGTCCCCGACCTGTGCGCCGTCGAGAAGCACCCCGGCCTGGTCCACCTCGTGTCGACGGTCCGCGGCGAGCTGCGCGACGGTTCCGGCTGGCCCGAGCTGCTCGCCGCCGCCTTCCCGCCCGGCTCGGTCACCGGCGCGCCCAAGTCGAGCGCCCTCAGGATCATCGACGCCCTGGAGACGGCGCCCCGGGGCCCCTACTGCGGCGGGATCGGCTGGGTCGACGCGGACCACGGCACCGGCGAGCTGGCCGTCGGCATCCGCACCTTCTGGATCGACCGCACCACCGACGGCGCGGCCGTCCTGCGCTTCGGCACCGGCGCCGGCATCACCTGGGGGTCCGACCCGGAGGGGGAGTGGCGGGAGACGGAACTCAAGGCATCCCGGCTGCTCACGGTAGCGTCGGGGGTGTACGAGGCGAGGGACTGCGAGTGAAGGGGACCCTTTCGTGAAGATCTGGCTGGACGGCGGACTGCAGGACGCCGAGTCCGCCCGCGTGTCCGTCTTCGACCACGGACTGACCGTGGGTGACGGTGTCTTCGAGACGGTGAAGGCGGCCCACGGGAAGCCGTTCGCGCTCACCCGCCACCTCGACCGGCTGACCCGCTCGGCCCGGGGCCTCGGCCTGCCCGACCCCGACCACGACGAGGTGCGCCGCGCCTGCGCGGCCGTCCTCGAGGCCAACCCGATGCCGCTCGGCCGGCTGCGCATCACCTACACCGGCGGCCACGGCCCGCTCGGCTCCGACCGCGGCGAACACGGCCCGACCCTGGTCGTCGCCCTCGGCGAGACCACCCGCCGCCCCGACTCCACCGCCGTCATCACGGTCCCCTGGACCCGCAACGAGCGCGGCGCGCTGACCGGCCTGAAGACCACCTCGTACGGCGAGAACGTCGTCGCCCTCGACCGCGCCCGCCAACAGGGCGCGTCCGAGGCGCTGTTCGCCAACACGGTCGGACAGCTCTGCGAGGGCACCGGCTCCAACGTCTTCGTCGTCCTGGACGGGGAGATCCACACGCCGCCGGTCGCGTCCGGCTGCCTGGCCGGCATCACCCGCGCCCTGACCGTCGAGTGGACCGGCGCCCGGGAGACCGACCTGCCGCTGGACGTGCTGGAGCGGGCTGACGAGGTCTTCCTCACGTCCACGCTCCGCGACATCCAGGCCGTGCACCGGGTCGACGGCCGTGAACTGCGCGGCGCGCCGGGCCCGGTGACCGCCAAGGCGATGCGGACCTTCGACGAGCGGTCCGGGGACGACCTCGATCCCTGACCGCGCCGGGAAATTGGGCTGACACGGGTCGTCGCGACGGGTACAACACCTTTGATGACGACGACCCTGCGGCCGACCGAGCCGCTCCAGCGCGCCGCCGACGGGGCACTGTCCCGCCACTTCCAGGTGTGCGTGAACAGCCGTCCCGTCGGCGGGATGCGGCTCTCGACGCATCCCGCCTTCGGGGTCTCCGTCGCCCAGATCGACGACCTGTCCATCGAGGAGCCGGACCGCGGCCGCGGCCGGGGCGCGGTGGCCGCGCTCGCCGCCGAGGAGGTCGCGCGCGGCTGGGGCTGCGAGCGCGTCGAGATCAGGGTGCCCGCCGAGGCCGGGCCCGCGCTGCGGCTCGCCACGGCGCTCGGGTACGTCCACCGCAACCGCGGCATGGAGAAGACCCTCGGCGACGTCGCGCCCGCTCTGCCGGAGGGAAGCAGGGGCCGGCCCATGACCGAGGACGAGTTCGGGCCCTGGACCGAGCACAAGATCCGGACCTACGTGCAGTCCTGGAGCAGTCGCGGCGTGCCCGAGGACGAGGCGCGGGCCAAGGCCCGGCAGGACCACGCCGAGCTGCTGCACCAGGGCCCCGCGACCGGGAACATGCTGGTCAGCGTGCTGGAGCACGAAGGCACCCGGGTCGGCACCCTGTGGCTGTCACTCATCAAGAAGACGGCGTACGTCTGCGACGTCGAGGCGGACGAGGCGTTCCGCGGCCGGGGCCACGGACGCTCCCTGATGCTGCTGGCCGAGGCCCAGTCGGTGGCCGCCGGCCACCGCGTCATCGGCCTGAACGTGTTCGCCGGCAACACCCCGGCCGAGCGGCTGTACGCGTCGCTCGGCTATGTGCCGGTGGGTTTCTCGATGTACAAGAACCTGCTCTGAGGCAGGCGCTCAGCCTGCTGCGCGAGCAGCCGGTCCGCGATCTCCTCGATCCGCTCGCGCAGCCCCTCCTGGCTCTTGCCGCCGTCGAGGCGCTCGCCGCCGATGACGTAGGTCGGGGTGCCGGTCACGCCGATGGCCTTGCCCTCGGCCTGGTCGGCGTCGACGGTCAGGATGTGCCGCCCGTCGATCAGCGCGGTGTCGAACTCCTCGGCGTCCAGGCCGAGTTCACGGGCCACCTCGAGCAGGAAGGGTTCTCCCGCACGGTTCAGCTCCTCGACCCGGCCCAGCACCGCCTCGACGTAGTCCCAGCCGCGCCCCTGCTCCTGCGCCTCCTCGGCGGCCTGCGCGGCGGCGAAGGAGTGCTTGTGCTTTTCCAGCGGGAAGTGCCGCAGCCGCAGCTCCAGACGGTCGCCGTAGCGGGCGCGCAGGGCGCGGAGATCGTCCAGGGCGCTGCGGCAGTCCGGACACTGGAGTTCGCACCACACGTCGAGATCCGGTACGGGGGCGTCGGCGGGTGCGGGGGAGGAGTCGTTCATGAACGCCAGTCTCCCAGGCCCGGAAGCGGCGGCCCAACCCGGACGGGAGGAGGACGACCCGGCCTGGGGAGGGAGGCGATCCCGGACGTGGGGTCGGGGAACAACCCGCAGATGTCCCTGAAGTCGGGCCGGACCATGGCACGGCGGGGATCGGGCGGTGCAGGATGGAAGGGACGAACCGCACCCCCGCGTTCGCCCTGACCGACCGAGCCCGCCTGGAGGACCGGATGATCGCAGAAACCGTCTGTTCCGCCGTGTCCGCGGCCGGCCTGGGCATCGCGGCGGTCACGGCCTACCGCAAGCGCTTCCTGGCGGCCGCCCGCATCGCGGCCTACTCCCTCGTCCCCGTCGGCCTGGTGATGACGGGCGTCGTCGGCTGGCTGGCCAGCACCGCGTTCAGCCCCACGGCGTGGGCGGGCTTCGGCGTGCTGGCCGTCGCCCTGGCCCTGTTCCTGACCACCCGCGCCATCGAGCGCCGACGCGGGCGCACACGCACGGAGCGCAGGGCGACGACCCGAGGCACGCAGGGTGACGCCGTCGTGCCGACGGCGTCGACGCCCTCCCTGGGTCCGGCGGTCGGCTCCGGGAACCGCCCGGCCACCACGTCCCGCGCCACCGATTCCGGGGACGACTTCAGCGACATCGAGGCCATCCTCAAGAAGCACGGGATATGACACACGGCCGTACGACGCTCCACCGATCCGCACGGCCGTCCGGCGGACCGAGGGCGGTCGGTCGCATGACGTGCTGAAACGCCACGGAGCGTCCGGATCGCAGCCGGAAGCGTTCACGGCCCGACCGGAACCGGACCGGACATCACGGGATTCGGCGAACTCCCGCGCTTTCCGTGCGTGTTGATCGCGTGCCCGCCGCCCCCTGGGCCATCATCGCCCGCGAGATGCTGGATACGACACAGAGCGAGGCCGCGCCGCCTGAGGACGAGCCGCGCGGGTGCCTCTTCGCCCTTTCCCAGCCACCGCTGATGATCTTCCTTGCGGTGATCGGGTGTCTGATCCTCATGGCTGCGCTGCACGACCTGCTGTTGCTGTGAGCCGTACGCGTCAGCCCCGGCTACCCGCCGGGCTGGCGCCGGCATCGAGGGTCCGCCCGGCGGATCAGCGGGCCGCCTCCTTGCGCCGGGCCCGGTAGGCGGCCACGTGCAGCCGGTTCCCGCAGGTACGGCTGTCGCAGTAGCGGCGCGAGCGGTTGCGGGAGAGGTCGACGAAGGCGTGCCGGCAGTCGGGAGCCTCGCAACGGCGCAGCCGCTCGTGCTCCCCGGCGACCACGAAGAACGCCAGCGCCATCCCGCAGTCGGCGGCAAGGTGGTCGGCCAGGGAGGCACCGGGAGCGAAGTAGTGCACGTGCCAGTCGTAGCCGTCGTGGTCGGTGAGCCGGGGTGTCGTCCCCGCGGCGGCGATCAGCTCGTTGATCATCCCGGCGGCGGACCGGGCGTCCGGGGCGGCGAAGATCCCCGCGAACCGCGCGCGGATCGCGCGCACCGCCGACAGATCGAACTCCGTCAGCACCCCCACATCGCTGACTTCGTGGTTTCGTACGAAATCCTCGAGCGCCGCGACATCGGACAGCCCGTCGACCGCCGCCTCGTCCTCCGGCACGGTGTTCACCAGATCCACCACGGTGTCGAGGGCACACCGGGTGTCGTGGGTGATCAGCACGTTTCGCTCCCTGGCCTGGGGTCGGGCGGGCGCCCGCCGATGCTGGCCGATGGTAGTGGCCGGCTGCCAGTGAGAACGGCTCCACGGAGGCCAGGGTTCCCCGGGCCGGGCGACCGGCGCCCGAAGGGGCGATACGTAGGCACGCCGATGCCGCCCCCGCGGAGAGTCACGGTGGCGGCGTCGGTGCGTGCATGCCGTATGCGGTTGTCTGGGCCCGAGCCGTCTCCCCGAGTGGACGGCGCCGGGCGGCTTGGAGGGAGTAGGCCTAACTTTCCGCCAGGATGTGGGAGAGCTCCTGATCCAGATCGAAGTGCCGGTGCTCCGTGCCGGGGGGCACGGCGGCGTCTGTTCGCTTCAGGAAGGACTCCAGGGCCCGCGCCGGGGCCTCGAGCAGAGCCTCGCCCTCCGGAGAACTCAGGGCGATGCACACGACGCCCTGGCCATGGCTGCGGGACGGCCAGACGCGGACGTCGCCGGTGCCGGTGGGCCGGTGGAGCCCCTCGGCGAGGAGGTCGCGGGCGAACACCCACTCGACGGTCTCCTCGGCTCCGGTGTGGAAGGTGGCGTGCACGGCGTAGGGGTCGGCCGTGTCGTACCGCAGGCCTGCGGGGACAGGCAGGGAGGACTCGCTCGACACAACGAGGCGCAGGTGCAGCTCGCAGCTGACCGTGGTGTTCATAAGCGCCAGGGCCTTTCGCTCAGTGTGCGCTCGGGGATTCGCACGTCGGCGAAATCGACATGCCACCTACGGTGCCGTTGTAAACCCCTCTGCGTGTTTTGCGTGTCTTTACGTAACTCTTCCGGCCGAGATCCTGTACGAGGCTTACGACCATTTCGGTGACTGGTTCGCTCCGGTAGGGTTTGGTCGTATGAATACGGGGAGTAACGAGCCGGGCGAGGTTGCCGTGGCGTCGGACGAACTGCGGGCGGACGGGGTGCGAGCGGACGGGGAGCGCGACGAGCGGGGGCTCGGCTCCAGGGCGCCGGCGTTCGTCAAGGGGCGTCGCGTGCTGCACGTGAGCTGGCAGGTCGGCGTCTTCGTGATCGGCCTCGCGGTCGTGGGCGCCGGCATCGTCATGCTGCCGCTGCCCGGACCCGGCTGGGTCGTGATCTTCGCCGGCATGGCGATCTGGGCGACCGAGTTCGTCTGGGCCCAGCTCGTGCTCCGCTGGACCAAGCGCAAGGTCACCGAGGCGGCGCAGAAGGCGCTCGACCCGAGGGTGCGCCGCCGCAACATCACCCTGACCGTGATCGGCCTGGTGATCGTGGCGGTTCTGGTCGGGGTCTACGTCTGGAGGTTCGGCGTCGTGATGCCCTGGCGGATCAAGGACCAGTGATGGTCCGAGGTGTCCCCTGACATGGGGTAATGTTCTTCCTGTGCCCGGGCGATTAGCTCAGTGGGAGAGCGCTTCGTTCACACCGAAGAGGTCACTGGTTCGAACCCAGTATCGCCCACCCGGAGACACCGGCCCGTCTGCGATCCGATCGCGGGCGGGCCGTCGTCGTATCCCGGCCGGGGGGGGAGGTGACGGTCCGTTATCAGTGGACTCCCATCGAAGGAAATCCCTCTCGATGATTTTCGGAGTTTCAGGAATGTCACCGGATTTCTCCGGAAGCGCGACCGGTGAGCCTTTTTTACTTGACCTCAAGTGCCAGTGCGGGCAGCACATCTGATTTCCGGTCATTTCTCTTCACCGAAGGCGAGCGCCGTCGCACGGGCGGCGGCGCTCACCCCCTGGAGTGTGGCCCATGTCACGCCGTACGCCATGAGTACCCGTACTCAGATCCGCACCACCCGCCGTCCGCCACCGTCCGCGCCCCCCCGGCTGGCCCCTCGGGGCAGCGGTTTGGAGGAAACCCGCCGGGGCCTGTATTGTTCACTGCGTTCCCGGGCGATTAGCTCAGTGGGAGAGCGCTTCGTTCACACCGAAGAGGTCACTGGTTCGAACCCAGTATCGCCCACCGGGAAGAGAGCCGGTCCGCTTTGGCGGACCGGCTCTTCTCGTCTGCCCGCGGCCGGACTGCGCTCCGCCCTTCATGGGGCAGGGGAGGCCGCGTGGCGTGAGGAGGCTTCTCATGGCGGTTCCTGGTGACGGGGGGGTGCGCGCAGGCGTCCGCCGTCGCGGGCGCCTCCCCGCCACACACACGGTCCCTACGCCGCCGCGGGCAGCTCCGGGCGCAGCGGCCAGGCCGCGTCCACGGACTCCGGCGCCCCGCTGCGCGCGAACCATGCCTCCAGGCCGCGCGCCTGAGCCGCATGCCATGTCGCCTGCAGGGTGTGCAGCTCGGCGGGGGACAGGCGGTCCAGACGGGTCGCGAAGCGGCGGCCCAGCGCCCGTACGACATCCAGGGCGGCCAGCGCGTCCGAGGCCGCGTCGTGCGCGCCCTCCAGCGTGACGCCGTAGTGCGCGCACAGGTCGGTCAGGGTGCGGCGGCCCTTGCGGTAGCGGTCCAGGTGCTTGTCCAGGACTCGGGGATCGAGCACCAGCAGCGATGGCGACGCCAGCCAGCGGTCCAGCGGCGAGGCCCGGTGCCGGCGCAACTCCCGGTCCAGCAGCGTCAGATCGAACGGCGCGTTCATCACCACGAGCGGCCGGCCCCGCGCCGCGTGCTCGGCCAGCTCCTGGGCTATCTCGTACATCACCGGCGCCGGCCAGCGGCCGTTGCGCTGCAGATGCTCCTCGGTCAGCCCGTGTATCGCCGTCGCCGCCTCCGGCACCGGCACACCCGGGTTCACCAGCCAACGGGTCACCCGGGGCCGGGTGTCCGCGGCGTCCTGGACGACGACGGCGGCCGACACGATCCGGTCGGCCTCCACGTCCACGCCCGTGGTCTCCGTGTCGAAGGCGGCCAGAGGCCCCTCGTACCAGCACGTCATGGCTCACCAACTCCTCGCTCGGCCACGGCAGATGACGTGCCGTCTTCTGCCTGTTTGGTGATACCCGGGCTGTTTGCGCCGTACGCCGGGGGGACACAACAGGAGTACGGGTCTTTGCAGTTCAGCGGCCCGCAACGGGGAAACTCTTGGCGTGGAAGGCTGTTGGTCATGGCGATCGCGCAGCCCGAGCGGGGCGGGCTGCTGCCCGACCGCAGGGGCCACCACCGCGGCACACTCGCCACCACCGCCTGCATGGAGACACTGCAGGTCGGCTATCTGCACGCGGTCGCCGCGGCCGCGGGCTGCTCGCTGTCCCAGCCGTTCCCGGACAACGGCATCGACTGGCACGTCAGTCACAGTGCCCCCGGACACACCGTCGATGACGAGGTCACGATCAAGGTGCAGCTCAAATGCACGTACCAGATCGCGCCGAACCCCCCGGGCCGCTTCTTCTCCTTCACGCTCGACAACGCCCACCTGCGCAAGCTCGCCCGCACGCCCGTCTCGGTGCACAAGATCCTGGTCGTGATGCTCGTCCCCCGGTCCCAGGACGACTGGCTGCGCGCCAGCCACGACCGGCTCGACCTGCGGCACTGCTGCTACTGGGTCAACCTCGCCGGCCACCCCGTCACCGGCAGACACCGGACCACCGTGCGGATACCGACCTCGCGCATCTTCGACGACCGGGCGCTCTGCGAGATCATGACGCGGGTCGGAACGGGAGGCAGGCCGTGACACACCGCCCCTACGACGAGCCCCTGCGCGACGTCAGGCCGCACCCCGTCGACGCCCGCTGGAACCGGCCCCCCGAACCCGCCCGCGTCGACCCCGCCGTGCTCGGCGCCCTCCTGCACCGGCACGGCTGGCAGCGCCGCGGCGGAGCGGCCGGGCGCTACGGCCGGTGGACCCCGCCCGGCCCGGCCGGCGGCACCAGCCTGCTCGTGCCCGAGAACCGGGCCTTCCCCGACAGCGACGACCTGCTCGGCGAGGCGCTCGTCGCCCTGTCCCGCAGCGGCGCGCCCTCCGCGCGCGAGGTGCTGGTCTCCCTCGCCGTGCCCAGCGACGAGATCCGCTGGTGGCGGGACGCGCCCGGCGGACCCGGCGGCACCGCGCCCTGGACCGTCGAGGAGCAACTGCGCACCGCCGCCCGTCAGATGCTCCTCGCGGGCGCGCTCGCCACACGCGCCCGGGCCGGGTACCACGGTGCCCGGCACCGCCGCCGGGCCGCCGCGATGCTGGAGCACGTCCTCGTCGGACCGGCGTCCGAGGGCCGCCGTCTCACCGCCTTCGTGCCCGCGGCCGTCGCACGCCCGCTCGCCGTACGCCTCCACCAGGCCCTCTACGCCGCCCGCGAGGCCATCGACTACCAGCGGGCCACCGGCGGCATGGACGCCTTCGACGGTGCCGTCGAGGCGGGCGTCAGCCGTGAACTCACCGAGGCACTGATCGCCCTCGTGCGCGGGACGGAGGGCGCGCGGATCGCCGTCGCCTGGGCTCCGGCGGCCGGGGTTCCCGAGGGCTGCGCGGCCCGTGCCGAGGCCGTCGAGTTCTCGCCCGGCGACCTGCCCGCCCTGCGCGCGGCCGGGGCCCGCTATCTGCGCGCCGAGCCCTCCGTCCCCGTCCGCATCACCGGCGCCGTGGTCCGGCTGTGCCGGTCGGATCCGGGCGGCGAGGGAGTCGTACGGCTGCGGGTGATCGCGGGCGCCGAGGTGCCGCACATACGCGCCACCCTGGACGAGCAGGCGTACCGGATCGCCGGGCACGCCCACCTCGTCGGACTGCCGGTGCGGGTGACCGGGCGGCTGGAGAGCCGGGGCGGCTTCCGGCGGCTGACCGGCGCCCGCGGCGTCGTACCCGTGGAGGTGGACGAGGCGGAGCGGGACCGGCTGATGAAGTCCCTGGAGGACAGGCCCGACTTCTTCGAGGGAGCGTGCGGCGGCGAGGACTGACCGCCGCTGTGCACCGTGACCAGGCGGAGACGGTGAGTAACCGTTTCGCGGTAGGCCGCTCGGGGTCGGTACGATCCCGCTATCGCGCGCGCTCCCGGTATGGCGCCGCAAACCACCTGCAGTCAGGAGAGACCGGTGTCAGACGTCCGTGTGATCATCCAACGCGATTCCGAGCGGGAAGAGCGCACGGTGACGACGGGCACTACGGCCGCCGAACTCTTCGCCGGCGAGCGCTCGATCATCGCCGCGCGCGTGGGCGGCGAGCTCAAGGACCTCTCGTACAAGGTGAAGGACGGCGAGGCAGTCGAGGGTGTCGAGATCTCCTCCGAGGACGGCCTCAGCATCCTGCGCCACTCGACCGCGCACGTCATGGCGCAGGCCGTGCAGGAGCTCTTCCCCGAGGCCAAGCTGGGCATCGGCCCGCCCGTGAAGGACGGCTTCTACTACGACTTCGACGTCGAGAAGCCGTTCACGCCCGAGGATCTCAAGGCCATCGAGAAGAAGATGCAGGAGATCCAGAAGCGCGGCCAGCGCTTCTCCCGCCGCGTCGTCACCGACGAGGACGCCCGTGAGGAGCTCGCGGACGAGCCCTACAAGCTGGAGCTGATCGGCCTCAAGGGATCGGCCTCCAGCGACGACGGCGCGGACGTCGAGGTCGGCGCCGGCGAGCTGACGATCTACGACAACCTCGATGCCAAGACCGGCGACCTGTGCTGGAAGGACCTCTGCCGCGGTCCCCACCTGCCCACCACCCGGAACATCCCGGCGTTCAAGCTGATGCGCAACGCGGCCGCCTACTGGCGCGGCAGTGAGAAGAACCCGATGCTCCAGCGCATCTACGGGACCGCCTGGCCGTCCAAGGACGAGCTGAAGGCGCACCTCGACTTCCTCGCCGAGGCCGAGAAGCGCGACCACCGCAAGCTGGGCAACGAGCTCGACCTGTTCTCCATCCCGGAGCAGATCGGCTCCGGCCTCGCCGTCTTCCACCCCAAGGGCGGCATCGTCCGCCGCGTGATGGAGGACTACTCGCGGCGCCGCCACGAGGAAGAGGGCTACGAGTTCGTCTACACGCCGCACGCCACGAAGGGGAAGCTCTTCGAGACGTCGGGCCACCTCGACTGGTACGCCGAGGGCATGTACCCGCCCATGCAGCTCGACGAGGGCGTGGACTACTACCTCAAGCCCATGAACTGCCCGATGCACAACCTGATCTTCGACGCGCGCGGCCGCTCGTACCGTGAACTGCCGCTGCGCCTCTTCGAGTTCGGGACCGTGTACCGGTACGAGAAGTCGGGCGTCGTGCACGGTCTGACCCGTGCCCGCGGCTTCACCCAGGACGACGCGCACATCTACTGCACCCGCGAGCAGATGGCCGACGAGCTCGACAAGACGCTCACCTTCGTCCTCGGCCTGCTGCGCGACTACGGTCTGACCGATTTCTACCTGGAGCTGTCCACCAAGGACCCGGAGAAGTTCGTCGGCTCGGACGACGTCTGGGAAGAGGCCACCGAGACGCTGCGCCAGGTCGCCGAGAAGCAGGGGCTGCCGCTGGTTCCCGACCCGGGTGGCGCCGCGTTCTACGGCCCGAAGATCTCCGTCCAGGCCAAGGACGCGATCGGCCGTACCTGGCAGATGTCGACCATCCAGCTCGACTTCAACCTGCCGGAGCGCTTCGACCTGGAGTACACCGGTCCCGACGGCTCCAAGCAGCGTCCGGTCATGATCCACCGCGCGCTGTTCGGCTCCATCGAGCGGTTCTTCGCGGTGCTGCTTGAGCACTACGCGGGCGCTTTCCCGGCGTGGCTCGCGCCGGTCCAGGCGGTCGGCATCCCGATCGGCGACGCGCACGTCGAGTACCTGGAGAAGTTCGCCGCCGAGGCGAAGAAGAAGGGGCTGCGGGTCGAGGTGGACTCCTCCTCGGACCGTATGCAGAAGAAGATCCGCAACGCCCAGAAGCAGAAGGTGCCCTTCATGGTCATCGCGGGCGACGACGACATGGCGGCCGGTTCCGTCTCCTTCCGCTACCGCGACGGCTCGCAGGAGAACGGCATCCCGTTCGACGAGGCCATCGCGAAGATCGCGCAGGTCGTGGAGGAGCGGGCGCAGGTCTGATCCGGCGCTCGGTGAAGGCCCCCGGGAGGCTCACTTGAGTTCTTGTGGTCGTCGCAACACCCCAGCTGGGGAGTGCGATGGACTTCGAGATCCGGGACCGGTCAGTCAACCGGGGCCGTCGTAGATTG